>NZ_BAABJQ010000005.1:0-460230 GCF_039543385.1 Rugosimonospora acidiphila | reverse complement strand
AACGGCAGTGTCACCTGGCGTACCGGGCACGTCGAGCTGGGTCAGGGAAACCGGACCGGGCGCCTCGTCAGTCGGACCCGCGGCCGGCCCGGCGATCGCTGACCGCGCGGCCGGCCGGCCCTGGCATCACACGCCCAGCGCGGCGGCCGTCTCGGTGCGCAGCGTGACCAGCGCGGCGGTGGCGCGTCGCCGCGCCGCCGGTACGCCGTCGCCGGCAACCGCCTCGTCGCCGGCCACCGCCTCGGTCACCTCCAGGTACGCCTTGAGCTTGGGCTCGGTGCCCGACGGGCGGACCACCACCCGGGTCGACGAGGTGCGCAGCGTGACCACGTCGGCCTCCGGGAGCAGATCCTCGATCGAGGTGACCGGCTCGCCGAGCAGCGTGGCGGGTGGCCGCTGCCGGATCCGGGCCATCGCCGAGCCGATCTCGCTCAGGTCCTCCACCCGTACCGAGAGCTGATCGGTGGCGTACACGCCGAACTCGGCGGCGATCTCGTCCAGCCGGTCGAGCAGCGTGCGCCCGTCCGCCTTCAGGGCGGCGGCCAGCTCACAGATCAGCAGCGCGGCGGAGATGCCGTCCTTGTCCCGTACCAGCTCCGGCGCCACGCAGTAGCCCAGCGCCTCCTCGTACCCGTAGACCAGCCCACCGTCGCCGGAGGCGCGGACTATCCACTTGAAGCCGGTCAGCGTCTCGGCGTAGGGCATCCCGCGGCCCCGACAGACCGCGCCCAGCAGCGACGACGAGACGATCGTGGTGGCGTACAGCCCGCGCACCCCACGCCGCATCAGGTGGTCGGCCAGCAGCACGCCGACCTCGTCGCCGCGCAGCATCCGCCAGCCGTCCCCGTCCGGCACCGCCACCGCGCACCGGTCGGCGTCCGGGTCGTTGGCGATGGCCAGGTCCGAGCCGGTCGACGAGGCCAGCGCGACGGCTCGGTCGATCGCGCCGGGCTCCTCCGGGTTCGGGAAGGACACCGTGGGGAACTCGGGGTCCGGCTCGGCCTGGACCTCCACGATGGACGGCGCGGGGAACCCGGCGGCGGGCAGTGCGGCGAGCACCACCGGACCGCCGACCCCGTGCAGCGGGGTGTAGGCCACGGCCAGGTCACGGGGGCCGTCCGGCGCGACGACCCCGGTCACGCTGTCCAGGTAGGACGCGAGAACGTCTTCGCCGAGGACCGTGCCGGGCGGCCCGAGCGGCACCCGATCCAGCGGCCCGATCGCCCGGATCGCGGCCTCGATCTCGGCGTCGGCCGGCGGGACGATCTGCGCACCGGCGCCGGTGACGCCGCCGAGCGCCGCGCCCAGGTAGACCTTGTACCCGTTGTCCTGCGGCGGGTTGTGGCTGGCGGTGACCATCACGCCGGCCGCCGCGCCGAGGCTGCGCACCGCGTACGCGAGGATCGGGGTGGGCAGCGGCCGGGGCAGGAGCAGGGCCTGGCGGCCGGCGCCGGTGGCCACCCGGGCCGTCTGCTCGGCGAACTCGCGGGACCGGTGCCGGGCGTCGTACCCGATGACCAGCGGGCCGTCGGCGCCGCGCTCGGCCAGCCAGCCGACCAGTCCGGCCGCGGCCGCGCGCACCACGGCGAGGTTCATCCCGTTCGGCCCGGCCCGCAGCGGCCCGCGCAGCCCGGCGGTGCCGAAGGTCAGCGGGCCGGCGAACCGGTCGGCCAGTTCGTCCGTGGTGCCCGGCAGGCCGTCCAGTACGCGGCTGAGCTCCGCCCGGTCGCCCGCGTCCGGGTCGTCCGACAGCCACCGGGTGGCATCGGCACGCAGCCGTTCAAGGACGGCCGGATCCGTGATCGTCATGCCACGTTGATAGCACGCCGGGCGGGTCAGTTGCCCAGGTTGAGCTTGTAGGACTCGACCGCCTCGTCGTAGATCGGCTTACTCGCGGCGAACCGGCTGTCCTCCACCGAAAGGTAGAACTCGTACGCCTTCTTGTCGATGACGGTGGCTCGCCAGATCCCGTGCCGGGCGTCCGGACCGGTGCCGCAGGTGTACTCCAGCTCCGCGGCGGGGTGGCCGCTGAGCGTGACGTCGTCGTTGAGCGCGACCTGCTTGTACGGCGCGGTGCAGACCTTCGGGTTGTCCAGCGCCCGCCCGACCGCCTTCATGTAGTCGGCGTTGCTGTTGCCGGCCGTCTCCACGTTGACCCGCAGCCGCCGCAGCGGGTCCTTCGGGTCGGTGAAGTCGAAGTAGCTGCTGCCGGTCTGCTTCCAGTCGGCGGGCACGTTCAACGAGAAGCCGCGCGGGTCGGAGTACTTGACGACCGGCAGGCCCGGGCCGCTCGGCGAGGCCGCGGCGCTGGCGCGTGCCGCCGGGGTGGACGAGCCGCCCCCGAAGCCGCCGGCCAGCCCGATGATGGCGATCACCAGGACCACCGCCACGCCGCCGACGATCCCCGCCTGGGCCGCCTTCGGCAGCCCCCGGAACCGGTTGAGCAGTGGCTTCGCGCCAGCGCTGATGTCGGCGAGCATGCCACCGCCGCGCGGCTTGCCGTGCACCGTGCCCCGCTGCGGCTGGTTCGGAAACGTGGGCTGCGGCTGGTTCGGGAACGTGGGCTGTGGCTGGTTCGGGAACGTGGGCGGCGGCGGGAAGCCCGGGCTGGTGTGCTCCAGCATGGCGGGCCCGCCGGCCAGGTTGTGCGGGGGCGGCGGGACCGGGCGCCCGGAGATCCGGTCGGTCGGCAGCTCACCGGGGGCGAGCATGGCCCGGCCGCCGATCTGGCCCTGCTGGGCGGCCCGGTCGCTCTGGTAGACAGGCCGGGGCGGCTGGGCCACCGGCACCACGGTGTAGGGATCGGTGACGTGCTGGCTGGCGTTGCTGGCGAGCGGGCCGGCGAGCAGGTCGCGCAGGGCCTGCCGGGCGGCGCGCACGTCCCAGCGCCGGGCCGGGTCCTTCTCTAGCAGCCCGTACAGCACGGGTGCGAGCAGGCCGGCCCGCACCGGCGCGGCGGGCGGCTCCTCGACCACCGCGCGCATGGTCTCGAACGGGTCGCCCTTGTCGAACGGCGGTCGGCCCTCGACGGCCGTGAACAGCGACACGCCCAGCGAGAACAGGTCGCTCGGCGGCCCGAAGGCCCCGCCGACGGCGCGCTCCGGCGAGATGAAGTGCGGCGAGCCGAGCACCATCCCGGGGGTGGTCAGGTTGCTCTCCGCCGGCATCCGGGCGACCCCGAAGTCGGTGAGCACGCACCGGCCATCGGTGCAGATCAGCACGTTGGCCGGCTTGACGTCGCGGTGCAGCACGCCGGCCCCGTGGGCGACCTCCAGCGCGCCGAGCAGCGCGATGCCGATCTTCGCGACCGCGCGGGGAGCCAGCGGGCCGTCGGAGATGATCATGTCGGCGAGGCTGCGGGCGTGCAGCAGTTCCATCACGATCCACGGCCGACCGCCCTCGGTGACCACGTCGTAGACCTGCACCACGCTCGGATGCGACAGGGCCGCCGCGGCGCGCGCCTCGCGCAGGGTGCGCTCATACATCGCGTCGCGGTCCGAGGCCGCCATGCCCGGCGGCAGCAGGACCTCCTTGACGGCGACGTCGCGGCGCAGGATGGTGTCCGCCGCGTGCCAGACCGTGCCCATGCCGCCGTTGCCGATGGCCACTCGCAGTTGGTAGCGGCCGCCGATCACGGTCCCTGGGACGGCCCGCTGGGAAGAGGGCTGGGGATGAGGTTCGCCGTGCCACGTCGAGGTCTGAGTTGTCACTGGCCTTCAACCGTCGCTGGGAAATCAGTGCCGAAAATCTGGTGTAGCGGGAGGTGCTCTTGAGCAACCTACCTATCTTGCGCGGTCATCTCTCCGAGGGAAAGTCGCGGGTCCACGGATCGGACAGTTCCCACGAGATGTAGCCACCAACTTACTTATGGTCGCGATCGTGCGCTCAATCTCCGCCGGTACCGGTGTCGTTGCTCACGTTACCGACCCTACGATCCCGGTATGACACAGCGTCGGAGCGAGTCGGGTTTCTTGTTCAAGAGCGTGTACGGCCCGGCCGACGTCCCCGGCGACGTGGCCGAGCGGCTGGGCGAGCCCGGCGAGTACCCGTACACCCGTGGCGTGTACCCGACCATGTACACCCAGCGGCCGTGGACCATGCGGCAGTACGCCGGTTTCGGCACGGCGGCCGAGTCCAACGCTAGGTACCACCAGTTACTCGAGGCGGGCACCACGGGCCTGTCGGTGGCCTTCGACCTGCCCACCCAGATGGGCTACGACTCCGACAACCCGGTGGCCGCCGGCGAGGTCGGCAAGGTCGGGGTGGCCATCGACTCCATCGAGGACATGCGCCGGCTGTTCCATGAGATCCCCCTGGACAAGGTCTCCACCTCGATGACCATCAACGCTCCCGGCTCGGTCCTGCTCCTGCTCTACCAGCTGGTCGCGCAGGAGCAGGGAGTGCCGGGCGACCAGCTGTCCGGCACGATCCAGAACGACGTCCTCAAGGAGTACATCGCCCGGGGCACGTACATCTTCCCGCCCAAGCCCTCGCTGCGGCTGGTAGCCGACACCTTCGCCTACTGCCGCGAGGAGATCCCGAGGTGGAACACCATCTCGATCTCCGGGTACCACATGGCGGAGGCCGGCGCGACGCCCGTGCAGGAGGTGGCGTTCACCCTGGCCAACGGGATCGAGTACGTCCGCGCCGCGCTGGCCGCCGGGCTGGCGGTCGACGACTTCGCGCCACGGCTGTCGTTCTTCTTCGTGGCCCGCACCACCCTGCTGGAGGAGGTGGCCAAGTTCCGGGCGGCCAGGAGGATCTGGGCCCGGATCATGCGCGACGAGTTCGGCGCCCAGAACCCGAAGTCGTGGATGCTGCGCTTCCACACCCAGACCGCCGGCGTGCAGCTGACCGCCCAGCAGCCGGAGGTGAACCTGATCCGGGTGGCCGTGCAGGGCCTCGGCGCGGTGCTGGGCGGCACTCAGTCGCTGCATACGAACTCCTACGACGAGGCCATCGCGCTGCCCACCGAGAAGGCGGCCCGGCTGGCGCTGCGCACCCAGCAGGTGTTGGCGTACGAGACCGACCTGACCGCGACGGTCGACCCGTTCGCCGGCTCGTACGTGGTCGAGGCGATGACCGACGAGATCGCGGCCGAGATCGACGGGTTGATCGGCAGGGTCTTCGAGCACGGCTCGGCGGTCGACGCGATCGAGGCCGGGTTCCAGAAGCGCGAGATCGAGACGTCGGCGTACCGGATCGCCCAGGAGATCGACTCGGGCGAGCGGGTGGTGGTCGGGGTCAACCGGTTCCTGATCGAGCAGGAGGAGCCGTACCAGCCGCTGCGCGTGGACCCGGCGATCGAGGCCGAGCAGGCGGCCCGGCTGGCCCAACTGCGCGAGTCCCGGGACGCCGACGCGGTGGCTCGCTCGCTGGACGCCCTGCGGGAGGCCGCGGCCGGCACCGCCAACGTGCTGTACCCGATGCGGGAGGCGTTGCGGCTGCGGGCGACGGTCGGTGAGACCTGCGACGCGCTGCGCGAGGTCTGGGGACGGTACCAGCCGACCGAACGCTTCTGACCGGACGCCGCCGCGCGTCGTCACCCGCCGCTCACCTCACCGCCGCTGTTTTTTCGCGCCGTCGCCCCTTTGCCCGGCCGATTCTTAGCGCCATCGCCGATCGGCGTCCTCGTCTTTTGCAACGTCGTCTTTTCGCAACCTCGCTTCCCGCCCGATCGTCTTCTCCTGAGGTCGCTTCTTCGCCGCGTCGTCCTTTCGCAACATCACCTCTTCGCGGTGTCGCCCCTTCGGGGTTGTCGCTTTTCGAGGTGTCGTTTTTCGCGGTTTCGGCTCCCCTCGATGTCGTCGTTGGTTCGTGTGGCGACCGGGCGTGCGGGTGCGCTCACGGTGCGCGGCGGCGCCTGGAAATCTCCTTCGAATCGGGCATCCGCCACGGTTTCGATGCAACCCGAGGGGTACCCCTAGGCGTTTCCTAACGGGACCGTTACGCGTTGTAGGAGGTTGAGGCCGGATGACCGCGATACACGGGGGTTCGCGTGGCGATTCGCTGGCCGAGGAACGCCTCTACCAGGGGATTCGTGACGCACCGCAACCTCGTCGCCACGGGAATGAGATTGCGCAGCGTCACCATGCTGGGTCTAGGCTGACCAAGTTGTCAACGGAGGTGCCGACTCGTGGCAAGAGGCCCGAACTGGCCGCTATGCCGACCGACTCGCTGCCCCCTCCCTCCGAGCGAGAGCAACCAGAGACTGTGACTAGTGCGTTGACTTTGCCGAAGAGCGCATCGCCTTCCGGACGCACCACCGGTCGCCGGGCCGGTGGGGAACGCGCTGCCGCCTGGCCGGGTGTCATGTCGGGCGCTTCGCCGCTGCCGGGAAACCTCGATCGTTGGCTCGCCTCCCGGGGCGCCGAGCTGATCGGGGTGCGCCGTCACCTGCACGCGCATCCGGAGCTGTCCGGGCAGGAGTTCGCCACCACCGCGCTGGTGGCCCGGGAACTGGAGGTCGCCGGCCTCTCCCCGCGGGTACTGCCCAAGGGCACCGGCCTCATCTGCGACATCCCGGGGAGCGGGGACAACGACCGGATGATCGCGCTGCGCGCGGACATCGACGCGCTGCCGCTGGCCGACACCAAGGACGTGCCGTACCGGTCCACGGTGGACGGGGTCTGCCACGCCTGCGGGCACGACGTGCACACGACTGTGCTGCTCGGTACCGGGCTGGCCCTGGCCCAGCTGGCCGAGCGCGGCGAGCTGCCCGGCCGGGTACGGCTGGTGTTCCAGCCCGCCGAGGAGGTGATCCCGTCGGGTGCGCCGGAGGTGATCGCGGCCGGCGGGCTCGAGGGTGTCTCCGCGATCTTCGCGCTGCACTGCGCCCCGCAGCTCGCGGTCGGCCAGCTCGGCATCCGTACCGGGCCGATGACGGCCGCCGCCGACATGGTCGACCTGACCCTGCGCGGGCGTGGCGGCCACACCGCCCGGCCGCACCTGACCACCGACCTGGTGCACGCGCTGGCCCGAGTGATCGTTGACGTGCCCGCCCTGCTGGATCGGCGGGTCGACCCGAGGGCCGGAGTGTCCATGGTGTTCGGTGCGGCGCACGCGGGCGAGGCGGCCAACGCGATCCCGAGCATCGGCCGGGCCCGGGCCACCGTGCGGGTGCTCAACCGGGACGCGTGGCACGAGGTGCCGGCGCTGATCTCCAAGCTGATCGACGACGTGGTGGCGGGTACCGGCGCGGAGGCCGAGGTGGTCTACCACCGGGGCGTGCCACCGGTCATCAACGACCACCGCGCGGCGGCGGTGGTCACCGACGCCGCCTGTGCCGCCGTGGGCCCCCAGCGGGTCGTGGAGGCCGAGATCAGCATGGGCGGCGAGGACTTCGCCTTCTACCTGGAGCACGTGCCGGGCGCGATGATGCGCCTCGGCGTCGGAGCGCCCGGCGCGACGGTCCGCGGCGACATCCACCAGTCGAGCTTCGACGTGGACGAGCGCGCGATCGGCCATGGCGTGCGCGTCATGGTGCGTACCGCGCTCGGCGCGCTGGCCAGCTCGGCGTTCTGACCCGCTCGCCGTTCTGAGCGGCTCGGCGTTCTGACCCGCTCGCCGTTCTGAGCGGCCCGGTGTTCTGAGCGGCCCGGCCGGCGGACTCTTCTCGGTCCGCCGGCCGGGCCGGCTCCTGAGTCGGCGCCGCTGGCCGGGGCGTCGATCCCGACGGTACCGGCCCGGTTCCGGCACACTGGCGGACATGCGACTGACCAAGTTCTCCCACTCCTGCGTCCGCCTGGTGCGCGACGGCGCGGTACTGGTCATCGATCCCGGCAGCTTTTCGGAACGCGCCGTGCTGGACGGGGCCGACGCGATCCTGATCACCCACGAACACGCCGATCACCTCGACGTGGACAAGCTCGCCGACGCGCTGGACAGGCACCCGTCGGCCACCGTGTACACGCATCCCGAGGTGGCCGCGAAGCTCGGCGCGCTCAACGGCGTGGTGCGGACGGTCAACGCGGGCGACACCTTCCAGGCCGCCGGCTTCGAGGTGCGGGCGTACGGCGGCTGGCACGCGGTGATCCATCAGGACCTGCCGGTCGTACCCAACCTGGGCTTCCTGATCGAGGGTTCGGTGTACCACCCCGGCGACTCGTTCGACGTGCCGCCGGACGTGGAGGTCGACACGCTCTTCGTTCCCGTCTCGGGGGCCTGGCTCAAGGTCTCCGAGGCGATCGACTTCGTCCGCGCGGTCGCCCCCCGGCGCGCCTTCGCGCTGCACGACTGCCTGGCCAACGACAACGGGCTGACCCTGCTCGATCGGCTGCTGGGCCAGTTCTCCGGCGCCGATTACAGCCGGCTGGTGCCCGGCGAGACGGTCGATGCCTGAGGCGGTGCGCGAGGCGTGACCGGACCGCCCGTGCCCGAGCCGGACCTCTACGAGCTACCGCCGGAGAGGTTCATCGCGGCGCGCGACGAGGCGATCGCCCGGGCCCGTACGGCCGGTGACCGGGCCCTGGCCGCCCGGCTGCGCACCCTGCGCCGGCCCACCGTGGCCGCCTGGCTGGTCAACCTGGTCGCGCTCCGGCGCCCCGAGCAGATCGGCGAGCTGCTGGATCTGGGTACCGAGCTGGGTGAGGCCCAGCGCCAGCTGCGCGGCGAGCGGCTGCGCGAACTGTCCGCCCGGCGCCGCGCGGCGGTCGCGGGGGTGGTGGCGCAGGCCCGGCGGTTGGCGGTCGAGGCGGGGCGCCGGCCACGGGACCCGCTGCCGCTGGCCGAGGTGGAGGCGACCCTGGCCGCGGCGCTCGCCGACGAACAGGTGGCGGAGGCGGTCCGCGCCGGCCGGCTGACCAGGACCGCCGGGTACGCGGGGTTCGGCGAGACGCTCCGCCCGGACCTGCGGATCATCGACGGCGGCGCCGGTGCGGCCGAGCCGCCGGAGCCACCGGCCGAGCCGGCCGAGGCGGGCGAGCCGGCCGGGCGCACCCCCCGGCGGCGCGCCGAGCCCGGCGATCGGGCGGGCACGGCGGGCGGCACGAGGAGAACGGAAGGGCCGGCCGAGCCGGCGCGGTCCTCGGCGGCCGGCCGGCCGAACCAGACGGGGAAGGCCGTCAAGACCGGCCCCGCGGAGAAGGCCGCCAAGACCGGCCCCGCGGGGGAGAGGCTCGATCGGGCCGGACCTCGCGGGGCGGCGTCCGACCAGGCCGAGCGGGAGCGGGCGCGAGCGCGGGCCGAGGCGGCGCGTTCCGCTCGGATCGAGAACGCCGCCGCGGCCCTGCGCCGGGCCGAGGGGGACGAGCGGGACGCGGCCCGCGCGCTGGCCGCCCTCGCCGCCGAGCTGGACCGGGTGCGCGAGCGGCACGCGGCCGCCCAGCTCGCGCTGCGCGAGGGCAGGCTGCGGCGCAGGGCGGCGGAGCGCGACGCGCGCCGGGCGCTCGGTGGGGAAGCGCCCCGGGCCGGGCAGTGACGCCCGGCGTGACAGGCGGCACAATCGACGCGTGACCCCCGAGCAGGCCGCCTCGGCCTCTCGCCCAGCAGTGCAGGAGCTGGGCGGGGCGTTCGCCGAGTGCCCGAAGACGCTGCGCCGCGCCCGACAGCTCGGTTTGACGGGCTGGGCCTTCTACGTGACCGGATGGGGCGGCGCGTTGGGCGACGTCGGCCCGGAGACCCTTGCCGCGACGCTCGGCTTCGTCGCGGCCGACGCCGTGCAAGAGGGGTGGGAATCGGGCCGGCGGGTGGACGCGCCGATCCGGATCGCCGAGCACTACCTCGCCGAGTGTTGCCGGTGGGGACGCGAGCGGCTGGACGCCCTGCCCGGGGTCGACCGGCTGGTGGTCCTCGCGGAGCGGGTGGTACTCGCCGCCGATCCGGCCGGGCTCCCGCTGTTCGCCGCGTGGCGGGCCATGCCGGTGCCGGACGACGCGCCGGGCGCCCGTGCCGCGGTCCTCGTCAGGCTGCTGCGTGAGCACCGCATGGCGGCGCAGCTGCTGGCCGTACGCTCGGCTGGGATGACCCCGCTGGAGTCGTTGCTGGCCGGCCCGGAGGGGGCGGCCGGGGCGATCGCGTACGGCTGGCAGCCGCCGTTCCCGCCGTTCGAACCGCTGGTGCGCCGGCGGGTCTGGGCGGACGCGATCACCGACCGGATCACCGGCGGGGCCTACCGGATCCTCGAGGCGTCCGAGCGCCACGAGCTGGTCGGCCTGCTGAACGAGGCGGTACAGGCGCTGCGGATGCAGGCCGGGCAGTATCCGGCCGTCGGCTGAGTCCTGTCCTTGGCTGAGTCCTGCCCTTGGCTGAGTCCTGCCCTTGGCGGAGCCCAGCCGTCGACTGGGCCGGACGCCGGGCCCGGCCGGGCCCGGCCGGTCGCGCCGGTGGCGCCCCGGCCTCGGCCCGGCAGGATCGCCGGGACGGGGCCTAGGGCTGGGACGTGCGGGTGGGCCGGCCGCGCAGCTCGGTGAGGTAGTCCGCCGGGGCGCCGGCCTTCTCGGCCGCGGCCGCGATCTCGGCGAGGTACCACGCCGTGGGCAGGCCGCCCTCGTACCCGCTGAACACGTACACCCAGGCGGTCACGTCGCCGTCGAGCGTCGCGACCCGCAGGTGTAGCTTGCGGTACATGCCGGAGGTGACGCCCTCGACCTCGTCGAGCTGGGCGGCGTCCCAGGGATGTACGTCGTAGAGCGCGACGAAGACCCGGTCGCCGGGGGACTCGACGATCGTGGTGACCGCACCCTCCCAGCCGAGATCTTCCTCGCCGGCGAAGGTCAGCCGCCAGCCTTCCAGCCAGCCGGTGCCGATCATGGGCGAATGCGGGCAGTAAGCCCTCATTCGGCCGGGGTCGAGGTTGGAGCCATACGCGGCGTAGTGACGCACGGCGATGACGATAGTCCCCCGCCGGGCTGAGAGAGAATAAACAGAGCGTGTCGAGTGCGGAGGGTGTCGTGGGGCAAGTTGTGATCATCGGCGGCGGGCCGGCCGGGTACGAGGCGGCGCTGGTCGCGGCGCAGTTGAATGCCGAGGTCACGGTGGTTGAGGCGGAGGGTGCCGGAGGGGCCTGTGTGCTGTCCGACTGCGTTCCCTCGAAGACCTTCATCGCCTCGTCGGACGTGGTGACCGGGTACCGGGACACCGACGAGTTCGGCGTGCACGCCGACGGACTGGCGGCCGTGAGCGTGGACGGAGCGGCCGTCAACGCGCGGGTGAAGCGCCTGGCCAGGGCCCAGTCGGCGGACATCAATGCCAAGCTCGTCAAAGCCGGCGTGACGTTTGTCTCAGGAACTGCCCGATTGGGTGCCGACACGTTGGGTCACACCCATCGCATCGAGGTAAATCCATCGGATAGTAACCCTGCGTACTCGATTGATGCGTCTACCGTCTTGATCGCGACCGGGGCGACCCCGCGGGTCCTGCCCACCGCCGTCCCGGACGGCGAGCGGATCCTCACCTGGCGCCAGGTCTACGACCTTCCCCGGTTGCCGGAGCACCTGATCGTGATCGGTTCGGGGGTCACCGGGGCCGAGTTCGCCTCGGCCTACCTGGCCATGGGCGTGGCGGTGACCCTGGTCTCCAGCCGGGACCGGGTCATGCCGCACGAGGACCCGGACGCCGCCATGGCCATCGAGCGGGTGTTCCGTTTCCGCGGGATGAACATTCTGAACAACTCGCGCGCCGCGTCGGTGGTGCGCACCGGCCCCGGCGTCGCGGTCACGCTTGAGGACGGTCGGGTGGTCGAGGGCTCGCACGCGCTGATCGCGGTCGGCTCGGTGCCCAACACCGCCGAGCTGGGACTGACCGAATACGGCGTGGACGTGGCGCCCGGCGGGTACGCGCGGGTGGACGGGGTGTCCCGCACCAACGTGCCGGGGATCTACGCGGCCGGCGACTGCACCGGACTGCTGGCGCTGGCCAGCGTCGCCGCGATGCAGGGCCGGATCGCGATGTGGCACGCGCTCGGTGAGGCGGTCGCCCCGCTTCGGCTGAAGTCGGTGGCGGCCAACGTGTTCACCGATCCGGAGTTGGCCGCGGTCGGCGTGTCGCAGTCCGATGTGGACAGCGGCAGGGTGGTGGCCCGCTCGGTGATGCTGTCGCTGGATGGCAACCCACGCGCCAAGATGGCCGACATCCACGACGGGTTCGTCAAGCTGTTCTGCAGCCCGGCGTCGGGCCGGGTGCTCGGCGGCGTGGTGGTGGCGCCAAGGGCCAGCGAGCTGATCCTGCCGGTGTCGATGGCCGTGGACAATCACCTGACCGTCGACCAGCTCGCGCACACCGTCACCATCTACCCGTCGCTGTCGGGGTCGATCGCCGAGGCGGCGCGCCAGCTGATGCACCACGAGCCGTAAATCGCTGGCGGTCGGCGGGGCGGGCGGTTAGCCTCGGCGACGTGATAGCAGCGGCCAGGTTCACGACGACGCCGGGGAGTCCCGGCGTCACTTCGCGCTGACCGCATCAGACGTCGAAGGCCCCGGGCACCGAGCCCGGGGCCTTTTCGCGTCTCCGCCGGTGTTCGAGGCCGCAAAGGCCCACGAACGCCAGGAGGAGACCAATGAACGACCATCGAAGGCTCGGCCGGGAGCTGGAGCTGTTCTGCTCCGATCCGCTGATCGGCGCGGGGTTGCCGATCTGGCTGCCGGACGGTGCCGCCGCCCGGCACGCTGTCGAGGAGTACCTGCGGCGGCAGGAGTCGGCCGCCGGGTACCAGCACGTGTATTCGCCGCCGATGGGGCGGCGGGAACTCTACGAGATCTCGGGGCACTGGGCCCATTTCGCCGAGGACATGTTCCCGCCGATGCGCGACGGCGGCGAGGAACTGGTCCTGCGGCCGAGCCTGTGTCCGCACCACGCGTTGGTGTACCGCGCTCGCCAGCGTTCCTTCCGGGATCTGCCGATGCGGGTGGCGGAGATCGGCGGCATGTACCGGGCGGAGCGCTCCGGAGTGCTCGGCGGGCTGGCCCGGGTACGCGCCATCTCGCTCAATGACGCGCACATCTTCTCTCCGCTTGAGCTGGCCGGCGAGGAGATAGCCCGTGTGCTGGCGATGATGCGCCGGGTGCACGCCGCGCTCGGCCTGGTGCCGGCCCGGGTCCGGCTGTCCCTGCGGGGACCCGATCGCCAGTACGCCGGATCGGCCGAGCAGTGGGAGCTGGCGGAGGGCATCCTGCGCGACGCGCTGGCCGGTTCGTCCTATGTGGAGGCTCCGGGTGAGGCGGCTTTCTACGGGCCGAAGGTGGACGTGCAGATCGTCGATCCGGCCGGCCGAGAATCGACCCTGGCAACCGTGCAGCTCGACCTCCATCAACCCGCCCGCTTCGACCTGTCCTATGTGGACTCATCCGGCTCCGCGGCCCGGCCGGTGATGGTGCACCGGAGCCTGGTCGGCAGCCTGGAGCGGCTGTTCGGCCACCTCATCGAGGTGCACGCCGGCGCCTTCCCGGCCTGGTACGCGCCGGTGCAGGTGGCGGTCCTGCCGGTCGGCGCGAACGAGGCGTCGCACGCGAGCCGGTTCGCGCGGGAGTGCTCCGCGGCCGGGCTTCGGGTGAACCTGGCGGTCGACGGCTCGCTGGGTGCCCGGGTACGGGATGCCCGGCGGGTGCCGTACCTGGCCGTGATCGGCTCCCGCGAAGCGGGGTCGGGGGAGGTGTCGCTGCGGACCAGACCGCCCCGGGGCGTGCCGGCCGCGGCCGGGCCGGCCCCGAAGGTGGCGCCCGCCGGCGAGGCGGTACGGATGCTTGTCGAGGCGTGCGCCGCGCCCTGAACCCTTACTTCAGCTCGCAGATCACGGACCCGGCGGAGATGACGTCCCCGACCGAGGCGGCAAGGCCGGTGACCACGCCGGCCTTGTGCGCATTCAGCGGCTGCTCCATCTTCATCGCCTCGAGCACGATAACCAGGTCACCCTCGGCGACCGTGTCGCCGTCGGCCACCGCTATCTTCACGATGGTGCCCTGCATCGGCGAGGTGAGCGCATCCCCGCTGACCGCGCCGCCGCCCTTGTGACCCCCGCCGCGCCTGGGGGCAGGCTTGGCGGCGGCGGGGGCCTTCACAGTGGTACCCATGGATGCGGGGAGGGAAACCTCCAGCCGCTTTCCGCCGACCTCGACCACGACCGTCTGGCGCGGCTCCGGCTCGTCCACAGTGGATCCCGCGCCGAACGGCGGGACACCGCCGGCCCAGTCGGTCTCGATCCAGCGGGTGTGCACCGAGAACGGTTCGCTGGTGAAGGCCGGATCGCGCACCACCAGGCGGTGGAACGGCAGCGCGGTGGCCATCCCGTCGACCACTAACTCGTCGAGCACCCGCCGGGCCCGCTCGATCGCCTCGGCGCGGGTCCGCCCCGTCACGATCACCTTCGCGAGCAGCGAGTCGAAGTTGCCGCCGACCACGCTGCCCGACTCGATGCCGGTGTCCACCCGCACGCCCGGCCCGCTGGGCAGCCGCAGTTCGCTCACCACGCCGGGCGCCGGCAGGAAGTTGCGTCCCGGATCCTCGCCGTTGATGCGGAACTCGATCGCATGTCCGCGCGGGGTCGGGTCCTCGGTCAGGCGCAGCGCCTCGCCATCGGCGATGCGGAACTGCTCGCGCACCAGGTCGAGACCGGCGGTCTCCTCGGTGACCGGGTGCTCCACCTGCAGCCGGGTGTTGACCTCCAGGAAGCTGATGGTGCCGTCCACGCCGACCAGATACTCGACCGTACCGGCGCCGTGGTACTCGGCCTCGCGGCAGATCGCCTTGGCGGAGGAGTGGATCTGCTGCCGTTGAGCGTCGGTCAGGAACGGCGCGGGCGCCTCCTCGACCAGCTTCTGGTGCCGGCGCTGCAGCGAGCAGTCCCGGGTGCCCACGACTATCACGTTGCCGTGCTGGTCGGCGAGTACCTGAGCCTCCACGTGCCGGGGTCGGTCCAGGTACCGCTCGACGAAACACTCACCCCGCCCGAACGCGGCGATCGCCTCGCGGGTGGCCGACTCGAACAGCGCCGGGATCTCCTCCATCGTCCGGGCCACCTTGAGCCCGCGCCCGCCACCGCCGAACGCGGCCTTGATGGCCACCGGCAACCCGTGCTCGGTGGCGAAGTCGATGATCTCGCTGGCGTCGGCGACCGGCTCGGCCGTGCCCGGTACCAGCGGAGCGCCGGCACGCTGCGCGATGTGCCGCGCGGTCACCTTGTCGCCCAGGTCGCGGATCGCCTGCGGGGTGGGGCCGATCCAGGTCAGCCCCGCGTCGATGACGGCCTGGGCGAAGTCCGCGTTCTCCGAGAGGAAACCGTAGCCCGGGTGCACCGCGTCGGCGCCGCAGCGGTGGGCCACGTCGAGCAGCTTCTCGATGTTCAGGTACGTCTCGGCGGAGGTGTCGCCGCCGAGCGCGAAGGCCTCGTCGGCCAGCCGGGCGGGCAGGGCGTCACGGTCGGAGTCCGCGTACACGGCGACGGACTCCAGCCCGGCGTCGCCGCAGGCCCGGATCACCCGTACCGCGATCTCGCCCCGGTTCGCGATGAGCACCTTACGCATGCGGGGCAGTGTAAACCGGTGGCCCCGGGCCGGCCTTGGTGACCTTGAGCACCGGCTCAGATCGTCCGGCGCGGGCCGGACCCGTGGTCACGAGCGCGCCGATAGTCAAATTTGGCTATTACGCTGTGCCCGTGTCGACAACCAGACTCCTGATTCTCGGCGTGGTCCGGATCTTCCAGCCCGTGCACGGTTATGACGTACGCCGTGAGCTGCTCAGCTGGCACGCCGACGACTGGGCCCACGTCGCGCCCGGCTCCGTCTACCACGCGCTGAAGAAGCTCGCGGAGGAAGGACTGCTCACCGAGGTGGCGACGCAGCGGGTCGGCGCGCGGCCGGCCCGGACGACGTACGAGATCACGGACAAGGGCGAGGCGGAGTTCCAGGATCTGCTGCGCCGGTACTGGTGGGAGTACACGATCCCGGCCGACCCGTTCACGCCGGCGTGGGCGTTCCTGCCCGCGCTGAGCAGGGACGAGGCGGCCGGCGCGCTGCGTAACCGGGCCCGCCTGCTGCGGCTGTTCATCGACGGCACCCGGGTACGGCTCGCGGCCGCCCCCAGTCCCGACGCGCCGCACGTGGCCGAGCTGTTCGAGCTGTCCATGGCCAAGGCGCGGGTCGAGGCGGAGTGGTGCGAGCGGCTGGCCGGCCGGGTCGAGGCGGGTGAGCTGCCGAGCGCGGATTGACGGGGAAGGCGATACAACGAGAGATAATCAAGCTTGACCCATCGCGACATATCGCGTTACCTTACCGAGGGCATCGGTGGGATGGCGTGCGTACCCGGTTGGGGGAGCCATGATCAATACGTTGGGCCTACGGAAATCGTTCCGAGTCCGCAAGGCGACCGTCGACGCGGTCCGAGGGGTCGACCTGTCCGTGCGGGAGGGGAGATCTTTGGGTTCCTCGGGCCGAACGGCGCGGGGAAGACCACCACCCTGCGGATGCTTGCCACGCTCATCTCGCCGGATGGCGGCGAGGCCACCATCGCGGGCGCAGACCTGCGCCGGGCCCCCGGCGAGGTGCGCCGCCGGATCGGCTACGTAGCCCAGGGCGGCAGCACCTGGGACGCCGTGACCGCGCGGGAGGAGTTGGTGCTGCAGGCCCGGCTGTACGGGATCGCCAAGCCGGAGGCGGGCCGGCGCGCCGCCCGCGCGATCGAGGCGTTCCAGCTCACCGAGTTCGCGGACCGTAAGTGCCAGACATACTCCGGCGGCCAGCGCCGCCGGGTGGACATCGCGCTGGGCATCATCCACGAGCCCAGGCTGCTCTTCCTCGACGAGCCGACCACCGGCCTCGACCCACAGAGCCGCGCGCACATGTGGGACGAGGTGCGCCGGCTGCGGTCGGAGGGGATGACGGTCTTCATCACCACTCACTACCTGGACGAGGCCGACGCGCTCTGCGATCGGATCGCCATCATGGACCACGGCGAGATCGTCGCCGAAGGCACGCCGGAGGCGCTCAAGCGCGAGGTCTCCGGTGACGTGGTGACAGTCGGCGTGACCGGCCCCGCCGACCAGGCGGCCAAGGTGCTCGACGGCGCGCCGTACGTGCGCCGCCTGGAGGCTCTGGATTCGGGCGTGCGGCTCTACGTCGACGCGGGCGCCACGGCCATCCCGCAGATCCTGCGCACCCTGGACGGCGCGGGCATCCCGCTCGACTCGATCGAGCTGCACCGTCCGAGCCTTGACGACGTTTTCCTGACCAAGACCGGCCGCTCGCTGCGCGACTCCTGACCAGGGGCTCGCCGCAGGACCGCTGACCGGCCGTTCGCTGGGCGAAATCCGAGCGTGCCTCGACAGGCCGCCGCTTCCGAAGGAGGCATCACGATGAAGCTCGCACGAGACACCTGGCTCATCTTTCAACGGCAGATGATGCTGGTGCTGCGCAATCCCGTTTGGCTGGTGGTGGGGATCATCCAGCCGCTGTACTACCTGTTCCTGTTCGGCCCGTTGCTCAAGGGGGCGCTGAGCCTGCCGAGTGCCCAGGCGTACCAGATCTTCGTACCGGGCATCCTGGTCCAGCTGGCCATCTTCGGTACGTTCTTCGTCGGCTTCGCGCTCATCTCCGAACTACGCGCCGGCGTGATCGAACGCAGCCGGGTCACCCCGGTGAGCAGGCTGGCGCTGCTGCTCGGCAGGTCGCTGCGGGACGTGGTCTCGCTGCTGGTGCAGGCCGTGATCATTACCGTGCTGTCGGTGCCGTTCGGGCTCACCGTGGGGCTGGCCGACGCGCTGCTCGCCTTCGCGGTGCTGGGCCTGATCGCGCTGATGCTCTCCGCGGTGTCCTACGCGGTAGCGCTCAAGCTGCGCAGCGAGGACGCGCTGGCGCCGCTGCTGAACACCGTGGGCGTGCCGATCCTGCTGCTGTCGGGCATCCTGCTGCCGATGCGGTACGCGCCGCACTGGCTGGCCACCGCGGCGAAGTGGAACCCGTTCTCCTGGGCGGTGGACGGCAGCCGCGCGCTGTTCGCCGGGCACCCGGGGGACGCGAGCGTCTGGAAGTCGCTGCTGATCCTGGGCGTGCTCACCGTGGCCGCGGTGTCCTGGGCGGCCCGGTCGTTCGCCAAGAGCGTCCGCTGAATCGGGGGAGGTCGGTGCCGCCGACGGCCGGCGGCGCCGACCCGGGCTCGCCGCCGATGAGCCGGCCTCACGAATCGGTGGGGCCGGGCTCCCAGAGTTCGGTGATCGGGATGTCGAGGTTGCCGAGCAGCCGGCGCAGCAGCGGTAGGGATACGCCGACGACCGTGCCGGGATCGCCCTCGATCGACTCGACGAACGGGCCGCCCAGGCCGTCGATGGTGAACGCGCCGGCCACCTGCAGCGGCTCCCCGGTGTTCACGTACGCCTCGATCTCCGCGTCTGTGATGTCGGCGAAGTGAACAACCGCGCTCACGGCGGCGTCCGCCCGGCGGTCGTCGTTCAGCCGGATGAGACTGTGGCCGGTGAACAGCAGCCCGCTGCGGCCCCGCATCGCCCGCCAGCGGGCCACCGCCTCCTCGCGGTCGGCCGGCTTGCCGAGGATCTGCCCGTCGAAGGCGAGTATCGAATCGCAGCCGAGCACCAGGACCGTGGTGTCAGGCCGAACCGGGCCGGCGTCCCGCAGCCGGTCGGCGACGGCCGCCGCCTTCATTCGAGCCAGGGTGAGACAGAAGTCTGCCGGGTCCGTCATATCCACAGTGGACTCATCGACGCCACTCACGATGACTTCGGTGGCGATGCCGGCCGCGGCGAGGGTCTTGCGCCGGGCGGGACTGGCGGACGCGAGCACCAGGTGCGGTCGATGGGTCACTCGGGCATCGTAGTGTCCGTCCGAGCCGGCCGGATCACTGACCGTGCCGGCCGGTCGGCCAGGTCTCAGCGAGGCAACGCGGCGGCGCGCCAGGCACCCGGACCGCGCGTGATCGCACCCGGCCGACCGCTTCGCACCCAGTGGGACTCCACTGGTGCGTTCCGCTGCGACTCGGCGGGCACCCGGGACAGCAGCACCCCGACCAGAGCCGCCAACTCCTCGGCGGTCGGCGTGCCACGTTCGACCTTGATCACGTGTTGACCGTCCATCCGCCGAGCCTATCCGGACGTGGGCCAGGTACGTTCGATGAGTGCCTTCGCCCCCCAGAACCCCAGCAACCGAGCGCTACCGCCTGATCAGTCCGCTCGGTGAGGGCGGCATGGGCCGCGTCTGGCTGGCTCGTGACGAGGTCCTTCACCGCGATGTCGCGGTGAAGGAGGTTGTCCCACCATCTGGACTGACTGAATCAGAGGGTGAACAGGCAAGCGAACGAGGGCTGCGCGAGGCGCGCGCGATCGCCCGGCTGAACCACCCCAATGTCGTACGCATCTACGACGTGGTGGCCAAGCCGCGCCGGCCGTGGATCGTCATGGAGTACGTGCGCTCCCGTTCCCTTCAGGAGCGGATCACGCAGGACGGGCCGCTGCCGGTCGCCGAGGTGGCCCGCATCGGGCTGAGCATCCTCAGCGCGCTGGTCGCCGCTCACCGGGCCGGTGTGCTGCACCGGGACGTCAAGCCGAGCAACGTCCTGATGGCCGCCGACGACCGGGTGGTACTGACGGATTTCGGACTCGCCACCCTGGCCGGCGACGCGACCCTGACCCGCAGCGGCCTGATCCTGGGCTCGCCGGCGTACATCGCACCGGAGCGCGCCCGGCAGGGGATCACCGGCACGGAGTCGGACCTCTGGTCGCTGGGCGCCACGCTGTACGCGGCCGCCGAAGGGCGGGCCCCGTACCATCGCTCCACCGCGATGGCGACGCTGACCGCACTGGTCACCGAGCCGCCGGACCCCACGATGCTGTCCGGACCGCTGGTGCCGGTGCTCGACGGGCTGTTGGACAAGGATCCGGCCACCCGGATGACCGCGCCGGAGGCCGCCCGGGCACTGCGTCGCCTGCTCGGTCCGCTGCGCCGTGCCGAGGCCCCGCAGTGGCGTACCCGCGAGCAGCGGCAGGTGGGCCGACCCCAGGCACTTGGTACGCCCGTACCACCTCCCATCGCGCCCGTGCAGCGCCCCGGTACCCCCGCCCAACCGTCCGCCGTACCGCCGCGCCAACCGGCGGTGGGTCGGGCCGCACCGCCGACCAGGCCGGCGGTGGGTCGGGCACAGCCGCCCGTCGCGCCGATCCAGCGTCCGGGAATCTCGGTCCGGCGGCTGGCGGTCGGCCGCGCCCAACCGCCCGGCTCGACGGTTCAGCCGCCACCCGCGGGCCCGCCACGGATTCCCGCCGACCCACCGGCGGCCCCGGCCCAGCCGCCCACGGCCCCGCCCGAGTGGCCCCCGATTCCCACCCAGCCCGCGGTTCGCGCTGAGCCGCCCACGGCTCCCACCGAGCCGCCTGCGGCTCCCGATGCGGAGCCGGCGGCTTCGGCCGCCGCGCCGGCCGCCGCGGTCGAGTCGCCTGCCCTCGACATTGCCGCCGATCGGCCCGTGCCGGCCACAGTCGAGCGGGACGCGGAACCGCCCGCCGTCGAGTTCGGTGTCGATGAGCCCGTCGCTGTTGAGTCCGTCGCTGTCGAGCCGGCTGGCGTCGAGCCCCGTGCGGTCGAGCCCGCTGCCTCGGCCGAGCCGATCGCGGAGCCGGCGGTGCAATCGGCGCCGGCGGTGGAGTCGGAGCCGGTTGCGCTGACGGAGCCGGTTGCGCTGACGGAGCCGGCGACAGAGCCCGAGCCGGCGGCCGACGTTGTTGAGCGGGCCGGGGATTTCGGGACCGCCGACTCGGCCACGCCGCTGGAAGCCGGCGAGCCCGCGACCGACGAACCGGCCAACGGCTCTCCCGCCGGCTCCTCGCCCGCTGACCTCTCTCCCGCTGACGGGCAGCCCGTGCCCGACGAGCCGGCCTCCGAGGAGCCGGCCGATCAGTCGGCCTTCGACCAACCTGCGGCGGAACAGCCCGAACCCGAGGCCGAGCAGCCCGAACCCGAGGCCGAGCAGCCTGAACCTGTGACGGGACAGCCTGCGGTCGAGCAGCCTGCGGTCGAGGAGCCGGTCGCCGAACAGTCGGTGACTGCTGAGTCGGCTGGGATGTCAGCGGTCGGCGACTCAGTCGTCGAGCCGGAGAGTGTGCAGCCGGGGACCGCCGGGCCAGCCGAAGACCTGGCCGAATCCGCGACTGCCGAGGCCGAACCGGTGGCCGGCGGCACCGAGCCGGCCGTTGAGTCCGCCACGTCCGAACTCGCCGCGCCCGAACCTGCGACGGCCGAGCCCGCCGCAGCCGAGGCCGCCGGAGCCGAGCCCGCCGCGGTCGAGCCCGTGACGGCCGAGCCCACTGCGGCCGAGCCCACTGCGGCCGAGCCCCCCGCGGCCGAGCCCCCCGCGGCCGAGCCCGCCGCAGCCGGGTCCCTGACGGCCGAGCCCGCCGCCGTCTCGCCGGTGATTGACGAGTCGCCAGAGGCTCCGGCCGAGCCCACGGACGGCGAGTCGTGGCAGTCCTTCACCGAGCCGCCCGCCGACGAACCGTCGGACACCCCGACCGAAATCACGTCGACCGGAACCACCCCGACCGAGATCATCTCGACCGGAACCACCCCGACCGAAATCATCTCGACCGAAACCGCCCCGACCGAATTCATCTCGACGGCTCAGCCCGCCGTCGATTCGCCGCTGGTCGACCAGACGATGGTCGAGCCCCTGGGGCTCGGGGCGGTGGCGACCCTGGCCGAGTCGCCGGTCACCGTCGGGCGCTACGGCTCGCCGGCCGATGCCGGGCGGGACCGGACTCAGGTCACCGCCGGGCGGTACGGGGCTCCGGCCACCGTCGTGGCACCGATGCCGGTCGGGCCGGCGGTCGATCGCCGGCCGCTGTCGCCGGCGCCCGGAGCGCGGCCGGACGATCGGTCCGAGCTTCCGATCCGGACCCTGATGCTCGCCGCGCTCGTGGCGCTGGTCGTCGTGTTCGTCATCGCCGCGTCCGTGGGGCTCGCGCTGCGTCCGTCGCACCCCGCCGGCACCGCCGCCGGTGCGCCCAAGCGCCGGCCGCAACCCGCCCAGGCTTTGCCGGCGGTGTCTCGGACGCCAGCAAGGGTGCCGTCGGAGACGCCGTCCGGAACGCTGTCGTCAGCGCCCGTCACCCAGTCGGCGACGACCAGCGCCGGACCGCCATCGTCGCCGCCGCCGGCCAACTCGACCGGTACGGTCCTTCCGGCCGGCTGGTACATGTACCACGACCCGACCGGGTTCTCCGTCGCCGTACCGAACGGCTGGAGGATCTCGCACGACGGCACCATCGTCTACTTCCACGATCCTTCGGGTGGCCGCCTGCTCGGCATCGACCAGACCAATCAGCCGAAGTCCGATCCGGTCGCGGACTGGACCAGCCAATCCGAGTACCGGGTCGCCCACGGCGACTTCCCCGGGTACCAGAAGATCAAGATCGCTGCCGTCCCCTACCACGTCTCCGCGGCCGACTGGGAGTTCACCTACAACAGCCACGGCGTGCGCACCCACGTCATCAACCGCGGCGCGGTCTTCGGGCCGCACCAGGCGTACGGCTTCTACTGGTCCACCCCGGATTCGGTCTGGGCGGCGAACCTGCCGAACTTCGAGCTGATCACCTCGACCTTCCAGGGCAGGACTCAGTGACAGCCCTTAACCTGTCGCGGTGAACACCCTCAGCGATCTCTGGCACCGCGTCCTCAGCACCCAGCCCGACCCGCCGCACCTGCTGGTCGTGGTGACCGGCATCGTGGCCCTGCTGGTGGTCGTGCCGCGCCAGGCGTGGACCTTGTCCCGCAACGCGGTGACCATCGCTCACGAGGGCGGTCACGCCCTGGTCGGCGTCCTGTGCGGCCGGCGGCTGCAGGGCATCAGGCTGCACTCGGATACATCGGGCCTTACGGTCTCCAGGGGCAAATCGCACGGGCCGGGAATGGTGCTGTCCCTGTTCGCCGGGTACGTCACGCCGTCGCTGCTCGGGCTGGCCGGCGCCGCGCTGCTCGGGCTGGGCCGGATCACGCTGCTGCTCTGGATCAGCCTCGTGCTGCTCCTGGCGGTACTGGTGATGATCCGCAACGTGTACGGCGCGCTGGCGGTGCTCGTGGTCGGTGCGCTGGTGTTCGTGGTGTCCTGGCTCGCGTCGCCCGCGGCCCAGGCGGCGTTCGCCTTCGCGGGCACCTGGTTCTTGCTGTTCGGCGGGGTACGCCCCATCCGGGAACTGCAGCGGCTGCGCAGGCGCGGCGAGGCGCCGGACTCGGACGCCGATCAGCTGGCCCGGCTCACCCGGGTGCCAGGGCTGTTCTGGGTGGTGTTGTTCGGGCTGGTGAACCTGGCGGCCCTGGTGCTGGGCGGGTACCTGCTGGTCCAGCCCCTGCTGCGGTCAGCGGGTTAGCGCGGCGGGTCGAGTTCGACGGGGACCGGCTCCGTGAGAGCTCGAAATACTGCTGCTCGGTCCAGGCCTCGGACCTCTCCAGCACGAAGGCGGATGTCATCGGGTCACCTCCCGCGTCTCGCTTGACCACCGAAGGCTCCACAAGATCACAGAGGGATGTTGCCGTGCTTCTTCGGCGGAAGCGTCTCCCGCTTGGTACGCAGCGTACGCAGTGCGCGCACGATCTGTACCCGGGTCGCCGACGGGGCGATGACCGAGTCCACGTACCCGCGCTCGGCGGCGATGTACGGGTTCGCCAGCGTGTCCTCGTACTCCGCGACCAGCTGACCCCGCAGCTCCACCGGATCGTCCGCGTCCCGCAGCTCCGACCGGTACAGGATGTTGACCGCCCCCTGCGCGCCCATCACCGCGATCTGCGCCGTCGGCCAGGCGAAGTTCAGGTCCGCGCCGAGGTGCTTGGAGCCCATCACGTCGTACGCGCCGCCGTACGCCTTGCGCGTGATCACGGTGACCTTCGGTACCGTGGCCTCCGCGTACGCGTAGAGCAGCTTCGCGCCACGGCGGATGATCCCGTCCCACTCCTGCCCGGTACCGGGCAGGAAACCGGGCACGTCGACGAACGTGAGCAGCGGGACGTTGAACGCGTCGCAGGTGCGCACGAACCGCGCCGCCTTCTCCGACGCCGCGATGTCCAGGCAGCCCGCGAAGTGCATCGGCTGGTTGGCCACCACACCCACCGGGCGCCCCTCGACGCGGCCGAAGCCCACCACGATGTTCTGCGCGTACAGCGGCGAGACCTCCAGGAATTCGCCGTCGTCCAGCACGTGCTCGATCACCCGGTGCACGTCGTACGGCTGGTTGGCCGAGTCCGGGATGAGGGTGTCCAGCTCCAGGTCCTCGGCGGAGATGGACAGGTCCGCGTCCGCCTCGTAGACCGGGCCGTCGTCCATGTTGTTCGACGGCAGGTAGGACAGCAACGCCTTGACGTAGTCGATCGCGTCGGACTCGTCGCTGGCCAGGTAGTGCGCGTTGCCCGACTTCGTGTTGTGGGTGCGTGCCCCGCCCAGCTCCTCGAAGCCGACGTCCTCGCCGGTGACGGTCTTGATGACGTCGGGGCCGGTGATGAACATGTGCGAGGTCTGGTCGACCATCACGGTGAAGTCGGTGACCGCGGGGGAGTAGACGGCGCCTCCCGCGCAGGGCCCCATGACCAGTGAAATCTGCGGGATCACCCCGGACGCGCGCACGTTGCGGAAGAAGATCTCGCCGTACAGGCCGAGGGAGACCACGCCCTCCTGGATCCGGGCGCCACCGGAGTCGTTGATCCCGATCACCGGGCAGCCGGTCTTCATGGCCAGGTCCATGACCTTCACGATCTTCTCGCCGAACACCTCGCCCAGCGAGCCGCCGAAGACCGTGAAGTCCTGGGCGAAGATGCACACCGGGCGGCCGTCGACCGTGCCGTACCCGGTGACCACCCCGTCGCCGTACGGGCGGCTGTTCGGCAGGTCGAACGCGGTCGATCGGTGCCGGGCCAGCCCGTCCAGCTCGACGAACGAGCCGGGATCCAAGATCAGGTCGATCCGCTCGCGGGCGGTCTTCTTGCCCCGAGCGTGCTGCTTCTCCACCGCGCGCGCCGAGCCGGCGTGCACCGCCTCATCGATCCGCTCGCGCAGCCCGTCGAGCTTCCCGGCGGTGGTGTGGATGTCGATCTCGGTGCGCTGCCCAGTCATGCTGGCGATGCTAGCGGCCCCGCTCGCGATGGTTTTGATCAAGGATGAACATCACTGCCGGTGGCCGGTCCGCCCGGAGGGGGTGAGCGTTGCTCGCCCGCGTCACCGCCCGACCGGGCCGCGCTGCCGGGTAGGGTCGTCGCGTGTCGTCGCCGTACGCCAGACTCGACCGTCCGCCGCTGTCCGCCGCAGCCCTCCGCCGCGCGCTGGTGAGGCCGGGCGGGCTGTGGTCCGCGCTGGAGGTGGTCGACCGGACCGAGTCCACCAACGCCGACGTGGCCCGCGCCGCGCGGGAGGGCGCCGCCGAGGGCCTGGTCGTGGTCGCGGAGCAGCAGACCGCCGGGCGCGGCCGGCTGGGCCGGCGGTGGGAGTCTCCGCCGCGGGCGGGGCTCGCGGTCAGCGTGCTGCTGCGGCCCGGCCCGGCGGTGCCGGGGGCGCGGTACGGGTGGCTGCCGCTGCTCGCCGGCGTCGCGCTGGCCGCGTCGGTGCGCCGGCTGGGTGAGGTGGACGCGCTGCTCAAGTGGCCCAATGATCTGTTGATCGATGACCGCAAGTGTGCCGGGATCCTCGCCGAGGCCGGGTCGGACGGCGCGGTGGTGGTGGGCATGGGGCTCAACGTGACGTTGAGCAGCGACGAACTGCCCCGCGAGGATGCCATCTCCCTGACGCTGGCCGGCTCCGCCTGCACCGACCGGGATCCGCTGTTGCGCGCCGTGCTCCGGGAACTGGCCGACTGGTACGGGCTCTGGCGCGAGGCGGCCGGGGACGCCGACGCGTGCGGGCTGCGCGACGCGTACCGGGCGGCGTGCGCGACGCTCGGCACGCCGGTACGCGTGATGCTGCCCGGGAGCGCCACGCTGACGGGTACGGCCTCCGATGTGGACGGTGATGGTCGACTGCTGGTGATCGACGACGAGCAGAAGGTGACAGCGGTCGCTTCAGGGGACATAGTTCATCTGAGATAGGCGTCTGCCTGACCCAAAAATTAGCGGGATACCGCTACCGTCACATCCGTCTGTCTATAAGGAGGTTGTGGTGGGATTCCCGGAGAGTGTGCTCACCAAGGACGAGCACGTCGAGATCCACCTGCACCCGCACTGGAAGGCAATGGTACGGCCGGTCCTGGTGCTGGTCGTGGTGATTATTGGCATCGGTGCGGCTTGGTTCTACCTGCCCGACGAGAGCTGGTCCAGCGTGGCCCTGGTCGTGCTGGGTGTTGTCGGTCTGATTCTGGTTTTGTGGCTGACGGTCTGGCCCTGGATGAAGTGGCGGACCACTCACTACGTGTTCACCAACGAGCGGGTCATCATGCGGGAGGGCGTGTTCTCCCGGAACGGTCGGGACATCCCGCTCGGCCGGGTCAACGACGTGTCGTTCCACCACACGTTCTTCGAGCGGATGCTGGGCTGCGGCACGCTGGTCATCGAGTCGGCCGGCGAGCGCGGCCAGGTGGTGCTGAAGGAGATCCCGCACGTGGAGCCGGTGCAGAGCCGGCTGTACGAGCTGGTCGAGGCGGACCACGACTCGCACACCTTCGGCGACGACGACCGGGAGGCGCTGGCCGAGGACATCGCTCGGACCAAGGTGCGCAAGGGCGGCAGGGACGAGTGACTCGCGCACCGGTGGCCGGTGGGCCGGGCCGAGGCCCGACCACCGGCCCGGCCCACCGGCCACCGGCTACCGCGTTCGAATCGTCGATCCGGATCGCACCGGATCAGGATCGCTGACGATGCGGTCACCCCGCCGTGAATCGGTGCGAAGTGGTGCGAACCGGTACGAGGTGGTATCGCTGGTTACCGCGTCGCGGGCGGTCGCAGCGCGAACCAGCCCCGGAACCGGGTGCGCAGCACGTCGTCCTCGGGCTCGCCGTCCGCTCCGAGCCGAGTCATGGTCGCCGCCAGTACGACCGTGCCGAAGCCCGGCCGGGCGCGGGACGGGGCCCGGTCGATGATCTCCAAGCGCACCGCCAGCCGGTCGCCGGCGTAGACCGGGGCGGTCCAGCGCAGCTCCTCCATGCCGGGCGACGCGGCTGCCGCGGCCCGGTCGAGTACATGATCGACGTAGGCGCGCATGAACAGGCTCACCGTGTAGAAACCGCTGGCGATCACGGCGCCGTACGCGCTCTCCGCGGCGAGGGACTCGTCGACGTGGTACCACTGCGGATCGAACCGGCGCGCGAAGGCGAGCATCTCGCCCTCGTTGACGTCGGCCACCCCGAGGTCGAAGACCAGGCCCGGGGCGAGGTCCTCGTAGAAGAGATCGGCCTCCCGGCCGGTGCCGGAGCGCGTCATGACAGGGCCGCGCCTCCCAACGCGTCGCCATCCAGTTCCGGCGTAGGTGTCAGATCGGTGGGCAGCTCAAACTCGATCTCCAGCGGCGCGGTGAGCGCGTCGAACGAGTTGGGCGCCGGCGCTCGCTGGCCGGAAACGGCCGGCGGTGCCTCGTGGCCCCCGATCGCGGCACCGCCGGACGAGGTGGTGTCCGCCGGTGGCCTCGGGTGAGGCCTGAAGACAAATGTCCGGTATGCCCAGAATCGAAATATCATCGCCACGGCGACGCCCAGGCACTTGAACAGGTTCAGCAGCAGCCGGTTGGCCGACATGTCGTGCACGCCGAGCCCGGCCACCGCCAGCACGACCTCCTGGATGACCAGTCCGACCAGGTTCACCCCGAAGAACATCGTGTACTCGCGGTGCAACGCCGTCTTGGGCCGGTCGCGGTACACCCAGTGCCGGTTCATCAGGAACGAGGTGGTGGTGGCCACGATGGTGGAGATGCTGTTCGCCTTCAGCGCTCCGAGCGAAATCAGCCCGTTGAACAGCGCAAAGTCGATCGCCGTGTTGATGATGGCGACGATCCCGTACGTCGTGACTTCGCGGGCGAGCCGGCGGCGCTCGGGCAGCGGGCGGGCAAGTGGCACCCAGAAACCCTACGCCAGCTCATTGGGGGGCTAACCGTGGCTCGCCGTCTCCGGCCCGGTGGCCGAATGGGGGAAGACGAACCGCCGGTAGGCCCAGAACCGGAACAGCGTCCCGAAGGCCGTGCCGACCAGCTGCGCGGACACGTTGTCGGCCAGCCGGGTGTGGAAGACGCCGGGCCACACGGAACCCAGCGCGTTGTGGCTAAGCCACAGGCAGGCCAGGCCGATGAGCAGCCCGACCACGTTGAACGCGAAGTACAGCCCGTACTCCCGGTGCAGCGCCGAGCGCTGGCGGTGCCGCCAGGTCCACCACCGGTTGCCGACGAAGGCGAGCGTCGCCGAGACGATCGTGGAGCCCACCTTGCCCCAGAAGGGGCCGAGCGGGTCCAGCAGGACGTTGTAGAGGGCGGTGTCCACGAGGAATGAGGCGCCGCCGACCACCCCGAACTTGCCGACCTCACGAACGAGGCGATCGAGCCGAGCCCGCAGGGTGCCCGGCTGGCTGGGCCGGGGCGGATCCGTCGCCGAGGTTGTGGCCGGTACCGACACGCAGGAGAGCCTACCGGGTCCCCGGCCCGGGGACTCCATGGCCGCGCATCCGGGTCAATTTCCGGTCGCCGTACTCCGCGGGCGCCATCGAGGCCATTTGTTGCTCTCAGTAAGCGCTAATGGTTAGCTAATTAGTCGTTCAGGAAAGCCCGAGCCTGTTAACAGGATCTCGTAGATACGATAATGCCGATGCGCAAATGCGCGTAGTACCAGCGAAAATCGCGCCGCAGCGCGCATTTGAACGAAAAATCTTGCCCGCTTGTGCATTTCTTCACAAGCTCCCACGATGCCGACCACCGCAATCGGGCTTACGCTGAGCAGATCCCCGCCAAGTCCACATTGGTCGTTTGGCACCCTTCGCAACGTCGCGATGATTGAGGAGATGGTCATGAGCGCGCCGACCGTTACCCCGGGTTTGGATACCGCCCCCACATCTCATCCACGGCTCCTCGCCTGGGTACGCGAGGTCGCAGAACTCACCACGCCCGAACGGGTGGTCTGGTGCGACGGCTCAGCGCCGGAGTGGGAGCGGCTGACCGGCGAACTCGTCGACGCCGGGACGCTCGTGCGGCTCAACCCGAGCCTGAAGCCCAACTCGTTCTGGTCCCGCACCGACCCCTCGGACGTGGCCCGGGTCGAGGAGCGGACCTTCATCTGCTCGGTCGACGAGGCGGACGCCGGACCCACCAACAACTGGATGGCGCCGGCCGAAATGAAGCGCACCATGACCGAGCTGTACCGCGGCTGCATGACCGGGCGCACCATGTACGTCATTCCGTTCTGCATGGGCCCGCTGACCGCCGAGAATCCGATGTTCGGCGTGGAGATCACCGACTCCGCCTATGTGGTCGCCTCGATGCGCGTCATGACCCGCATGGGTCAGCAGGCGCTGGACAAGATGGGCGACGACGCGGACTTCGTGGCGTGCCTGCACTCGGTCGGCGCCCCGCTCGCCCCGGGCGAGTCCGACGTGCTCTGGCCGTGCAATGACACCAAATACATCTCGCATTTCCCGGAAACCCGAGAGATCTGGTCCTACGGCTCGGGTTACGGCGGGAACTCGTTGCTGGGGAAGAAGTGCTACTCGCTGCGCATCGCCAGCGCCATCGCCCGCGACGAGGGCTGGCTGGCCGAGCACATGCTCATCCTCAAGCTGACCTCTCCCGAGGGTGACGTGCGTTACATCGCGGCGGCGTTCCCGTCCGCCTGCGGCAAGACGAACCTGGCCATGCTCGAGCCGACCATCCCCGGCTGGACGGTGGAGACGCTCGGAGACGACATCGCCTGGATGCGCTTCGGCTCCGACGGGCGGCTCTACGCGGTCAACCCGGAGTACGGCCTGTTCGGCGTCGCTCCGGGTACGGACTGGAAGACCAACCCGAACGCCATGCGCACGCTGGCCCGGGGTAACTCGATCTTCACCAACGTCGCGCTCACCGACGACGGCGACGTCTGGTGGGAGGGGATGGGCGAGCCGCCGGCGCACCTGACCGACTGGCACGGCAACGACTGGACCCCGACGTCCGACCGGCCGGCCAGCCACCCGAATTCGCGGTTCTGCACGCCGATCAGCCAGTGCCCGATCCTCGCGAACGAGTACGAGGACCCCAAGGGCGTACCGATCGACGCCATCCTGTTCGGTGGCCGGCGCAAGACCACCATTCCGCTGGTGACCCAGGCGCGCGACTGGACGCACGGGGTCTACCTGGGCGCCACGATCTCATCGGAGACCACGGCCGCGGCGGCCGGCAAGGTCGGCGTGGTGCGCCGCGACCCGATGGCCATGCTGCCGTTCATCGGGTACAACGCGGGCGACTACCTGCGCCACTGGATCGAGATGGGCAAGGGTGCCGAGGGCGACCCGGACAAGCTGCCGAAGATCTTTTACGTCAACTGGTTCCGGCGGGGCGACGACGGCCGGTTCCTGTGGCCGGGCTTCGGGGAGAACTCGCGGGTTCTCAAGTGGGTCGTCGAGCGGCTGAACGGGACGGCCGACGCGGTCGAGACACCGGTCGGGTTCGTACCGGCGTCCAGTTCGCTCGACGTGTCCGGGCTCGACCTGTCCGAGGCCGACCTAGCGGCCGTGCTCGCCGTCGACGCCGAGGAGTGGCGGTCGGAGATTCCGCAGGTGACGGAGTGGTTTGAGAAGTTTGGCGACAAGCTGCCCGGTGTCCTGTGGTCCGAGTTGGACGCGCTGAAGGCCCGGCTGGGCATCGAGTGATGGGTCTGCGGGGCCGGCGCTGTCTGGCCGGCCCCGGTACTCCGTACGGCTATTCGTTGCTCACCTGTTGCGGCGCCCGCGCCGTCGCTCGGCGCGGTGTGGCTAGGCTGCGGTAGTGAGCCTGCGAGACCTGGTCTACTCGTTGTACGAGCGACGGCTCGCCGCGTCGCTGGTCGGAAAGCCCCGGCCGGGGCATGTCGGAGTGATGTGCGACGGCAACCGGCGGTGGGCGAAGGAAATGGGATATGTCGATCCCAACGACGGCCACCGAGTCGGTGCCCGTCGGGTTCGGGATGTCCTTCGATGGTGTGACGAAGTCGGCATCAAGCACGTCACCCTCTATCTGTTGGCGACCGACAACCTCCAACGCCCGGCCGCCGAACTCGATCCCCTACTACAAATCATCGAAGACTTGGTGACCGAACTGGCCGCCGAGGGCAACCCCTGGCGCCTGCGCATGGTCGGCGCGCTGGACATCCTCCCGTCGTCCACCGCGGCCGCCCTGAAGGCCGCCGAGGAGGCCACGGCCGACCGCAGCGGCGGCGTGGCGGTCAACGCGGCGGTGGGCTACGGAGGTCGGCGGGAGATCACCGACGCGGTCCGCTCCCTGCTGCACGAGCACGCCAAGGCGGGCGGGACGCTCGAGGAGCTGGCCGAGGTCCTCGACGTCGAACACATCGCCGAGCACCTCTACACCAAGGGCCAGCCGGACCCGGACCTGGTCATCCGGACCAGCGGGGAGCAGCGGCTGTCCGGCTTCCTGCTGTGGCAGTCGGCGCACTCCGAGTTCTACTTCTGCGACATGAACTGGCCGGACTTCCGGCACATCGACTTCCTCCGGGCGCTGCGCTCGTACGCCAGCCGCCAGCGCCGCTTCGGCGCCTGACGGCACCTCGGCCGGTCCCGGCCGCCGTCACAGCGCGGCGGCCCGGACCGGGTCGGGACTGAGGCCGGGCTGGTCAGTCGTCCTGGCTGCCCGCGGCGCGGCGTACGCCTCGCGGTGCCAGCGGCACCACCGAGGCCTCCGGCCCGCGGCTGAGCATGTACCCCTCGACGAAGCCGCTGTTGCGGTCCCCGATCCGGGTCTCCAACTCGTCGAATCGGCCGACCACCAGCTCGATGATCAGATCGATCTTGGCTTCCACCCGGCCGTACGCGTGCGAGACGATCGCCACGACGGCGGCCACGGTCGCGCAGGCGACCGCGAACAGGTTCACCACCTCGGGGACCGAGTGTGTGGTGAGCGTGGCCAACAGCAAGTTCGCCAGCGCGTCCAGCGCGGCCGTCAGGACCGCGGTCAGTATGCTGGCCCATTTGAAGCCGATCATCGCGTCTCCTTTGGTGCGAGCGCGGAACCACGCTCGCACTAGCCCCCACCTGGCATGACGCTGATTTGGCGCCCCTGACGGAAGGTAAACCGCACCGGTACTCAGGTGTGGCGGAAGATTGCGATTTCAGGGAGTTCTTTCGCCATTTGCAGATCTCAGCCGGCGCGCCGTTGCCCCTTGCGCTGATCGTCCGGGATCGACGGACGATAGGCGAGATATCGGATTGTTTCCCGAATATGGTACTTTTCGGACTCCGAGACCGTCGGATCGACGAGCCTGCGCAGCAACGCCTCCACGTCGGGGTCCATCGGCGGCGCCGCGGGCGCCGGTCGGGTCGGCGCGGACCGGTCCCAGCCGAGGATGCCGAACGCGATCGTCGGATTGATCCCGAGACCCTCGCAGAATGCCACTACCCGGGCGGGCTCGGGATCGTTACTCCAGTCGCCACGTACCCATCGATTGATGGTCTGGCGGGAGATCCCGGTGCGGCGCGCGACCTCGGAGCCGTTCCAGGCTCGAGTGCTGCGCGCGTCCGATAGGGACTTGCGCACGAAGGTGGCGAACGCCTGGTGGCGGCTGGGGGTGTCACGCACGCGGCCAAGGTACGTGCCGCCGTTCACCTGACCGCCTCGTGGACGCATATTGTCACGTGGGTGAGACGTGTCGCCGTAGCGGTCGGGCGGGTCTGATTTCCTGAAATAGAGGGGATGCACCCGCTCAAGGTACCGGGCCCGAATGGTTGAATGGAATAAGCCGAACGGATGATGCTGTAACGCGGACGTGACGCCGTAACGTGTGTCACGTACCCGGGACAGTCGGCGGCCAGAGTAGTCACCTCGACGCGTCAAGGGGCAACGAAGTGCTGCAGTTCGGGCCGACAAAGGAAACCGGATCACGCATTCGCCGCAGCGTCGGCGCCCCAGGCGGGACCCGGAGGCTGGGAGGTAACCGGGGTGTGCGGATGACCGAAATCGCAAGTCGTACCGAGGCATTCAGCCTCGTCGCCGACGGCGTGGCGGCTGGCCTCGTCGCACCGTGGCGGCTCTACCTGGCTCGAGGCTGCCGGTACCTGTCCATCAGCGTGGGTGAGCGCAGCGAGTGGGACGCGTGGCGCATCCATCTCGGCTGCCCGGACCTGACGATCCGCGTGTACGAGGCGGAGGGCGTGGTGCGCCGCTCCTCGGTCGCGGAGATAGTCCAGGGCGGCTGCCGCATCGCGATCGAACTGATCGAGGATGTGGACACCGGTGACCTGCGCATGCTGCTCGACGACGAACCCGGAGTGACGCCATGAGTCCAGGCGCGGCGCTGTTCCTCATTTTGCTGCTCGGGTCGTCGACGTACGCGGCGGGCAGGCTGCACGCCCGGGTGGGCTACCGGTTCGGGTACCGCTTCGGGTACCGGCAGGGGTACTTCGACGGTGACCGGGCCTGCTGGAACCGGCGCCGCCGGGAGGCGCAGGTCGCCGTGAGCGCCGCACTGACCAGCAAGGGGCGGACGGACACGTTCTCGATCGTCCGACCCGGCACGACTTACACCAGCGCGTCTGGCGTCGGGCGGCACGCCCAGCGTCCTGACGCGTGAGCATCTACGCCGCCGATCCCTAGATATCGGCTGCGATCGCGGATCGGCACGCGGACCGGACCGGCACCGGTAACCGCGAGCCATGGCCGGACCCGGCCCGGCTGCCGCGATACAGATGCCGGGGCGCCCGGCGGGGACGGGAACACCCGCCGGGCGCCCCTTCAACCCGCGCCCAATTCACCGGCCGACGAGCCCACCGGGCCCGGCCGCCAACGGAGGGTCCCGCCGCGCCCGGACGCTGCCCGCGCGGGCGGTCGCGGTCCCTGACCGCCGCCGGCGGCCCGTACCGGGCCGGCGCGAAGAGGCGTCGGAGAGGTGTCCCTTTCCGTGCCGCGATTGCCATCTGGACCCCTTCGCCATCGAGTAATGCGCCTCACCAGAGCCGGAAGACACTGGCACAGTTGGCGGCGGGCCGTTAGCTTCTAGTCATGGCATCGGGGGCTTCCCGGGCCAACCGGCAGGCCCGGACCGCTCTACCCAAAGCCACGAGGTCTCGCACCCGATCTCGTGCCACCGGGCACCGGACGTGCGTAGTCGTGAGCGGGGGTGCCGCTCGCCGGAGCAGCCTGTGACCACTCGTCGTAACACTCGCAAGGCCGCGCCCCGCACCTACGTCCTGGACACCTCGGTCCTCCTCGCCGACCCGGCAGCGTTTCTGCGCTTCGCCGAGCACGAGGTGATCCTCCCGCTTGTGGTGATCTCCGAGTTGGAGGGCAAGCGGCACCATCCGGAACTCGGCTACTTCGCCAGGCAGTCCCTGCGGCTGCTCGACGACCTGCGGATCCAGCACGGCCGGCTGGACGAGCCGATCCCGGCCAACGAGGTCGGCGGCACGTTGCGGGTAGAGCTGAATCACGCCGACCCGAGCGTGTTGCCGCCGGGCTTCCGCAACGACGCCAACGACACCCGGATCCTGTCCGTGGCCCTGGCGCTGTCCGCGGAAGGCAAGGACGTTGTGCTGGTCAGCAAGGACATGCCGCTGCGGGTCAAGGCCGCCTCGGTAGGGCTTGCCGCGGACGAGTACCGGTACGGTCAGGCCAGCGACCCGACCTGGACCGGCATGGCCGAGCTGGATCTCGGCGAGGCCCAGATCAGCGCCCTCTACGCCGGCGAGACCCTCGATCTGGACCAGGCCTCCGGCCTGCCGACCCACACCGGGCTGGTGCTGCACTCCACCAGCGGTTCGGCCCTGGGTCGGGTCCTACCCGACAAGACGGTGCGGCTGGTCCGCGGCGACCGGGAGGCGTTCGGGCTGCACGGCCGGTCGGCGGAGCAGCGCATCGCTCTGGACCTCCTGCTGGACGAGTCGATCGGGATCGTCTCCCTGGGCGGCCGGGCCGGGACCGGCAAGTCCGCGCTGGCCCTGTGCGCCGGCCTGGAGCAGGTGATGGAGCGGCGCAGGCACAAGAAGGTGATCGTCTTCCGCCCGCTGTACGCGGTGGGCGGCCAGGAGCTGGGGTACCTGCCCGGGTCCGAGGCCGAGAAGATGTCGCCCTGGGCTCAGGCGGTGTTCGACACGCTCGGCGCGCTGGTCCACGACAACGTGCTGGACGAGGTCTTGTCCCGCGGCATGCTGGAGGTGCTGCCGCTGACCCACATCCGGGGCCGCAGCCTGCACGACGCCTTCGTGATCGTGGACGAGGCGCAGTCGCTGGAGCGGGGCGTGCTGCTGACGGTGCTGTCCCGGATCGGAACCGGGTCGCGAGTCGTGCTCACCCACGACGTGGCGCAGCGGGACAACCTCCGGGTCGGCCGCCACGACGGCGTCGTGGCGGTGATCGAGGCGCTCAAGGGCCACCCGCTGTTCGCGCACGTGACCCTTACCCGTTCGGAGCGGTCCCCGATCGCCGAGGTGGTCACCGATCTCCTGGAGGAAACTCCGAATTAGGGTGTTTTGCGCGGCTTTGTCGCGTGATCCAAATCACAATTTACCGCCCTTCGGCAGACGCCGGGCGCCTTGCTGGTCCTAGTGTGGTCCCTGGAACGCCTGTGACTGATGGTGCCAGAGTGGCACCAAAGGCCCATTCCGCTGATCTGGCGGAAGGCGTTCAAGGCGCCCGGCTCGCCGGACATGCGAAGGAAGGTGAGCGCGCCGGTCCTTGTCCCCGACGAAGGGAACATTCGTGAGTCGGCTGTGCAGCCGGTTCGGGATGCGGGTGCTCGCCATTGGGCTGCTGGTTCTCGGTCTGACCGGTGGGTTCCTGCTGAGCTCCGACCGACGGGACCAGGACAAGCGGATGGCCGCGAGCGCCGCCGCGATGACGGAGTCTGACGAGATCCAGCAGCTGGCGATGGCGCGCAGCGAGGCGTGGCGGCTCGGCGCACCCCAGCGCGCCGCGCAGGCCGACGCCCAGGCCAAGGCGAACGCCGCCGCCCAGACCGCCGCCGGGCAGGCCAAGGCGGCCGACGACGCGACCCGCCAGGAGCAGGAGGCCAGCCGCTCCAAGCTCCGCGCGACCCCGACCCCCACCCCGACCCCAACGCACTACAAGGTGCCGTCGTCGTGCTCCCAGTACAGCGGCAACCAGGGCATCGGCTGTGGGCTGCTGCTCGACGCGGGGTTCGGGCTCGACCAGATGCCCTGTCTGGTCAACATGTGGAACAAGGAGAGCGGCTGGCGCACCACCGCGAAGGCGAGTTCGGGTGCGTACGGCATCCCGCAGGCGCTGCCCGGCAACAAGATGGCGTCCTACGGTTCGGACTACCTGACCGATCCGGTGCCGCAGATCAAGTGGGGGCTCAGCTACATCAAGGGCCGCTACAGCACGCCGTGCGGTGCCTGGTCCTTCTGGCAGGCCCACGGCTTCTACTGACGGTGGTGGCGGGGTCTGGCCCCCGTCTGCTACCAGTGGATACGTGAGCCTGAACCCACCGGTGCCCGACCCCGAGTCGGATCCGAACAGCTTCGGCACGGTCGCCTTCTACGCCGCGCTCGGCAAGGCATTCGTCGCCATGTGCGGCGTGGTCGTCGGGCTGTTCCTGATCGAGGTGCTCAACCACGCTGACGGCAACCGGCTCAACGCGCTCGGCGGGATTCACCCGCACTCGCTGGACGGCATCGACGGCATCGTCTTCGCGCCGTTCCTGCACGCGAGCTTCGCGCACTTCTACTCCAACGCGGTCCCGTTGCTGCTGACCGGCACCTTCGCGCTGGCCATCGGGGTCAAGCGGTTCCTCGGCGTGACGGTGCTGATCGCGTTGGTCAGCGGCCTGGGCGTGTGGTTCATCGGGTCGCCGAACACCCGGGTGGTCGGCGCCAGCGGTGTCATCCTGGGATACATCGGGTTCCTGCTGGTGCGCGGGATCGTGGAGCGCAGTTGGTGGGGCATCGCCGTGGGGCTGCTGATCGGCCTGTTGTACGGCACACAGATCTTCGGGGACATTACGCCCACCAACGAGCAGGTCTCCTGGCAGGCGCACCTGTTCGGCCTCATCGGCGGGGTCATCGCGGCCATCCTGTTCCGCCGGCGACGGCCCCGGCCGGTCACCCCGAGGGAGCCCGAGCCGTTGGTCAATCCGACCCTCGACCTGCCCAGCCTGGACTGACCGGCCCCACACGCCGCACCCGGATCGGCGCCTCCGGGGCGCTGGCGCTCGCCATCGCGAGGCGTGAGCCGGGCCGGATCATGCCACCGGGGTCGCCGACCCGCCAGGGTTCAGGCTCAGATCACACGGCCGGCGGATCAGGTCCCCCCACACGGGGGATCTGAGCCTGAGAACCTGTTGCTCAAGCCGGCTGGTGACCGTATGGTCCCTCTCAGCGACTGGACGGACGGTGGTGAACGAGTGCGCCAGGTCGATGTGGCGATTGTCGGGGCAGGTCCGACGGGGCTCTACGCGGCGTATTATGCCGGATTCCGTGGTCTGTCGATTGCGCTGATCGATGCGCTGCCCGAGGCGGGCGGCCAGGTCACCGCGATGTACCCGGAGAAGCAGATTTACGACGTCGCCGGCTTCCCGGTCATCCGTGGCCGCGATCTGGTCGCCAATCTCGTCGAGCAGGCGGCCCCGTTCGACCCCCAGTACATGCTCGGGGTGCGTGCCGAGGGTCTGTCCTATGAGGACGAGAAGCCGGTGCTCGCGCTGTCCGACGGCAGCAGCCTCCAATGTGGAGCAGTCCTGATCACGGGCGGGCTGGGCAGCTTCACCGCGCGCCCGCTGCCGGCGGCCGAGGCGTTCACCGGCACCGGCCTGGTCTACTTCGTGCCGCACCTGGACGACCTCGCCGGGCACAACGTGGTGATTGTCGGCGGCGGCGACTCCGCGTTCGACTGGGCGTTGTCCCTGCACCCGATCGCCAAGTCGGTCACCATGGTGCACCGGCGGGAGAAGTTCCGCGCGCACGCCGGCACGATCACCAAGGTTCAGGCCCTGCCCGTGGAGATTCTCGTCAACGCCGAGGTCACCCAGATCCACGGCGACGGTGAAATCGACGGGGCTGAGGTGCTGGTGCGTGGCCAGGAGCCGAGGGTGCTGCCGGCCGACACGGTGGTGGCGGCGCTGGGCTTCACCGCGGACCTGGGCCCGCTCGCCGAGTGGGGGCTCGACCTGGACCGGCGGCACATCCTGGTGGACACCAAGATGGCCACGAACCTGCCGCGCGTGTTCGCCGCGGGCGACATCTCCGAATACCCGGGCAAGGTGCGCCTGATCGCGGTGGGCTTCGGCGAGGCGGCCACCGCGGTCAACAACGCCGCGGTTGCCATCGATCCCGCGGCCCATTTGTTCCCGGGCCACTCCTCGGACAACGGCTGATCCAGGCGGCGCCGGGATCGCCGGTAAGGGCTCACAGGCCGAGCTGTGCGGCCATCGTCCGCAACTGCTGGTCGAAGAACGCCCCGGCGTCCTCGATGAGCGCTTCGAGCCGGCCGAAGACTTCGAAGCTGACCGCCCCGAGCAGCTGGATCCACCCGGTCATGCCGCGCGCCAGCACCGGCTCGGGGAGGTCCGCGAACCGCGGATCGGCACCCATCCGCCGCAGGTCCGCGCGTAGCGTCTTGGGCAGCCGCTCGCCCGCGGTGCGCACCACGCCGGCCGCGACCGCGTCGCGCAGGATGGAGGCGAGCACCGCCGGGATGCGGCCGGCCGGACCGACCATGTCGACAGGCGCGGCGTAGCCCGGCACCGGGCTGCCGTAGATGAGCGCGTACTCCGCGGGGTGGTCCAGCGCCCAGGCCCGGACGGCGTGGCAGCTGGCCAGCCAGCGCCCTCGCAGGTCGCGTCGCGGCACCGCCGCCTCGGCGCGCTCGACGGCCTGGCCGAGCGCGTCATGGGCATCGGCGACGAGCGCGGTGAGCAGCGCGTCCCTGCTGGGGAAATACCGGTACACGGCAGAGGAGACCATGCCCAGGTCGCGGGCGACCGCGCGCAGCGACAGGTTCGCTCCCTCGGCGGCCAGGTGTCGACGGGCCGTCGCCTTGATTTCTTCTACCATCTCGGTGCGGACCCTGGCCCGCAGGCCTCGTGCCGGATGCTCGCCACCGATCGTCATGACCGTGAGCCTACAACGAGAGCACTGCTCTCGACTCGGAGCGGTGCGAGGCATCACTGATGCGAGAGCACTGCTCTCTTACAGGGCAGGTGATCCCGGACCCTACTGGCCGGCCGCGCCGGCGGCCCGCTCGCGACGGGGCCACGGATGCGGAACCCGGGACGAGGCGATGAAGATGGCAAGCAGGGCCAGCGCGATGCCGATCACGAGCGTGGCCCCGACGGTGCTGCCCGGCTCCGGGGCCACCGAGTCGAGGATGAGCGCGCTGACCATCTGCCCCGACGTCAGCGACAGGCCCAGCAGCAGGACGCCGGTGTACCGCACCACCATCGCGCTGACGCCGATGTAGAACGCGCCGATGACCCCGGGCGGGTAGAGCCAGGGCTGGCTGGGCAGGGTACCGGCGGGCAGCCCCCGTACCCCGATGTCCACGGCGACCGCCACCATCAGCGCGGCCGTGCCGATCGCGAAGTTGACCCCGGTCGTGGCCAGCGCACTGTCGCTGGTCGCCCGGACCCGGCCGTTGAACCCCTGCTGCCAGGCGACGCTCAGCCCGGCCACCGCCGACAGGACGGTCGGGCCCACCACCGAGCCGTCGTACAGCCGGCCGCCGGCCGCCACGAGCACCGCCGCGATCGCCAGGGCCGCGCCCACGGCGCGGGGCGCGGTCAGCGGCTGCGGCGGTGTCGGGCCCGTCCCCAGCCGGTCGACGAGCAGGCTCGACAGGGTCTGTCCGGCGACCACCGCGACGGAGAAGACGGTCACCCCGAGCGCCGCCACCGTGATGCTCTGTGCGGAGACGAGCAGCGCGCCGCCGAGCCCACCCAGGCACTGCCAGGGCCTCAGGGCGCCCCCGCGCAGGCCGTCCCGCACCCGGGCCGAGGCGCGGCGCGCGCCGGGCCGAGAGGTGATCAGCCCGCCGGTCACGGCCAACCCGACGGCGAAGGTGACCCCGGCCGTGGCGACGCCGTCGTGCAGGCGGGAGCCGAATTCCCCGTTGAGCCGGGACCGCACGGCCTGCGTGGCGCCGCCGATCGCGGCCAGCCCGCACCCGGCCACGCGATGACCAACCCGTGGCCGGTGGCTGGGACGGGTGGAAACGGGGCCAAGCGGGCGCATCACCCCTATCCTCGCCCGGGCGGCGCCGGGCGGGAGGGGAGTCAGGCCTTGTACGCCCGCGCGTCGAAGTCCACGACCGAGTACTGCGCCAGCTTCTCCAGCCGGTGGTAGGAATCGATCATCCGGATCGTGCCGCTCTTGGAGCGCATCACGATCGATTGCGTGTACGCCCCGCCGGACCGGTACCGGACTCCGCGCAGCAGGTCGCCCGAGGTCACCCCGGTCGCCACGAAGAAGCAGTTGTCACCGGTGACCAGATCGTCGGTGGTGAGCACCCGGTCCAGGTCGTGCCCGGCGGCCAGCGCCTTTTCCCGCTCGGCGTCGTCGCGCGGCCACAGCTTGGCCTGAATGGCGCCGCCGGTGCACTTCAGGGCGCACGCGGCGGTGATCCCCTCCGGGGTACCGCCGATGCCCATCAGGACGTCGGTCTCCGAACCCTCCCGGGCGGCGCTGATCGCGCCGGCGATGTCACCGTCGGAGATGAACCGGATCCGGGCTCCGGCCTCGCGTACCTCCTCGATGAGCTGGGCGTGCCGGGGGCGGTCCAGGATGCACACCGTGACATCGGACACGCTGGACTTCTTGACCTGCGCGATCCGGCGCAGATTCTCGGTGACACCCGCGTTGATGTCGATCACATCGGCGCAGTCGGGGCCGACGGCCAGCTTCTCCATGTAGAAGACCGCGCTCGGGTCGAACATCGCGCCGCGCTCGGCGACCGCGAGCACCGCCAGGGCGTTGGGCATGCCCTTGCTCATCAGGGTGGTGCCGTCGATCGGGTCGACCGCGACGTCGACCTCCGGGCCGGTCCCGTCGCCCACGTGCTCCCCGTTGAACAGCATCGGGGCGTTGTCCTTCTCGCCCTCGCCGATCACCACGACGCCGCGCATCGAGATGGAGTTGATCAGCTTTCGCATCGCGTCGACGGCGGCACCGTCGCCGCCCTCCTTGTCGCCCCGGCCGACCCACCGGCCAGCGGACAACGCTGCGGCCTCGGTCACCCGGACCAGCTCGAGAGCCAGGTTGCGGTCGAGCTCCTGCGGAGTACGGGGATTTTGTCCGGTCATTATCGGCCACCTCGTCATAGTCGCGGTCTCTTGATCCTGACATGCCCAGATGGCTAACGCTCGTTCGGGTCAGCAGATCGACCAGGCAGCGGCGCTGCTCGCGCCCTCCGGCGACCCCCCGAACGCCGGCCGGACGCCCGCCGCGGGCCGGCCCGTCGCGCTCCCGAACGGCGGTCGGCAGCCCGGGTCGGTACCCGGGTGGCGCCCGTCCGGCGGCGTCGGCCACCATGGAGACGTGGAAACCGTGGACGCCCCGGCCCGGCCGGCGGCGCGCCCCGCCGCCGGCGGTAGGTCGGCGCGGGACATGGCGCTGTCCATCGCCGTCCTGATCATTCCGATCTTCGTGCTGCTCGGCGTGTACCGGGTGTTCTTCGCCGGTGACGCTCCGATCGCGGTCGACGCCGCGCAGGAGTATGCGAACGCCAAGCACGACGCACCGTTCCCGGTCCTCGAGCCGACCAGCCTGCCCGGCAAGTGGACACCGATCAGCGCCACCTTCGGCAAGGTCTCCGACGGCTGGGTGCTGCGGGTGTCATACGTGCCGCCGGCGAAGACCGGGGCGCAGCTGGTGGAGAGCGACCGACCGGTGAACGCGCTGCTCGCGGACGAGTTGGGTGGCTCGGCGCGGCCGGGCAACCTGGAGGTCATCGACGGCAGGACGTGGCGTCAGTACCCGATCGCCAGCAACAACTCCCGAGCGCTGGTGTTGGCCAACGACGGCCAGACCACCATCATCAGCGGTACCGCGTCCTTCACCGACCTGCACGCCCTGGCCGCCGCGCTGCACTGATCGAAGGTATTGATTTTGCGGCGACTGGGTACTCTCCGGATTAGCAAGTCCTTGATCCATACGGAGCGTGTGGACACTCACACACGGGAGGCCAGTTGAACACGCGTCGTATCGCCCTCGCCGGTGCCGCGGCACTCGCGGTGCTCGGCTTCGCCGCGGGCTGCAGCACGGGGAAGACGACCGCCGCCGGATCGGCCGGCAACGCCACCGGCGCCGCGGCCTCCTCCTCATCGGACGCCCCGAAGACCGCCCTGCTCGCCTCGACCAAGCAGCTCGGCCAGCAGAGCTACCGCTACACGATCTCCGCGGCCGGCATGTCCGGCAGCGGGGCCATCGACCCGGCCGCCAAGAGCACGTCGATATCGCTGAGCGGTGTGCAGGCCGGCGCGCCGATGAAGATCGACGACGTGACGGTGGGTACCGACGTCTACCTCAAGGTGGACGCCGGCCAGCTCGGCGCCCAGCTGGGCGTCGCGCCCGACAAGTGGATGCACCTCGACACGTCATCGCTGGGTGCCGGTGAGCTGATGGCCCTGCCCGGCGCCGACCAGGAGGGCGTCAACCAGCTGCTGTCCGGCGTCGTGAACGTCACGAGCACGGACGGTAACAACCTCAGCGGCACCATCGACCTGACCAAGGCCAGCGGATCCTCGGCGCTGGACGCGGCGGCGTTGAGCGCGGCCGGCGACAAGGCCAAGGCCGTGCCGTTCACCGCCGTCCTCGACGACCAGGGCCGGTTGAGCACCCTCAAGATTGACGGCAGCGGCATCGTGAGCGGGCTCACCGTCCAGATGGCCTTCTCGGACTACGGCCAGCCGGCGAACATCACCAAGCCGGCCGCGTCCTCGGTCGTTGAGGCGCCCGACGCCATCCAGCAACTGCTCAAGCGGTAGTCGTAACTGCTCACGCAGTAAGCACGGACGCGACAAAGGGGCGGCGCCATACCGGCGCCGCCCCTTTCGCTGTCGGCCATCCGTGCGCGCGGCGATCCCGCCGCGACGGGAATCAGGACTCGCGCTCCTCGCGGGCCGCGGACAAGCGTTCCCGCGCCCCGTCCAGCCAGCGCTGGCAGACGTCGGCGAGCTGCTCGCCGCGCTCCCACAGGGCCAGCGACTCCTCCAGGGTGATGCCGCCCGTCTCCAGCCGCTCCACGACGGAGGCGAGTTCGGCCCGAGCCTGCTCGTACCCCAGCTCGGCTGCGCTTGCCCGGGGCGGCGCGTCGTTGGTCATTCCGCCACAGTAGCGGCCAGCTCGCCGCCGGCCAGCCTCAGCCGCAGCGCGTCGCCGGGCCGCACCTCACCCGGCTCGCGCAGCACCGCACCGTCCGCCGGGCGTTGCACGATCGCGTACCCGCGCTGCAGGGTCGCGGCCGGCGAGAGCGCGCGCAGCCGGGCGACGGTGTGGCTCAGCGCGTCGTGCCCCCGGTCCAGCCGGTTCGCCAGGCAGCGGGCGGCGCGTTCGCGCAGCGCGGTGACCTCGGCCGCCCTCGTGTCCACCATGACCTCGGGCCGGGCCAGCACCGGGCGGCTGCGCACGGCGTCGAGCCGGTGCTGTTCGCGGTCGATCAGGCCGCGTACCGCGCGGTCCAGCCGCGCCCTGGCCTGCGCGATGCGCTGCTGCTCCTCGGCGAGGTCGGGGACCACCCGCTTGGCCGCGTCGGTCGGGGTGGAGGCCCGGACGTCGGCCACGAAGTCCACCAGCGGCGTGTCGGTCTCGTGACCGATGGCGCTGATCACCGGCGTGCGGCAGGCGAAGACCGCCCGGCACAGCGCCTCGTCGGAGAAGGGCAGCAGATCCTCGACGCTGCCCCCGCCGCGGGCCAGGATGATCACGTCGGTATCGGGGTCACGGTCCAGCACCTCGATCGCGTCCAGCAGCTGCGGTACGGCGGTCGGCCCCTGTACGGCGACATTGATCACGCGGAACTGCACCGACGGCCAGCGTCGCCGGGCGCCTGCCAGCACGTCCCGTTCGGCGGCGCTGGCGCGCCCGGTGACCAGGCCGACCTTGGCCGGCAGGAACGGGGGGCGGCGCTTGCGGCGGGGGTCGAACAGGCCCTCGGCGGCCAGCAGCCGCTTGACGCGCTCGATCCGGGCCAGCAGCTCGCCGAGGCCGACCTGGCGGATCTCGTCGGCACGCAGGGACAGCGTGCCCCGGCCGGGGTAGAACTCGGGCTTCGCGTGCAGAGTCACCCGGGCGCCCTCGGACAGGTTGGGCGCGCCGGCGTCGAGCACGTCGCGGTTGGTGGTCACGGTGAGGCTCAGATCGGCCGACGGGTCGCGCAGGGTCAGGAACACCACCTGGGCGCCCGGCCGGCGGGTGATCTGCGCGACCTGCCCGTCGACCCACACCCAGCCCAGCTTGCCGATCCAGGCGCCGATCTTCTGGTTGACCACCCGTACCGGCCAGGGCTGCTCCGCGGTGCTGCCGGGTGCCTGCTCGCTCACGCCGAGAAGCCTACGACCCCCCCGGGCCGGGGGGTGGCCGTGGTCACTGCGCCGCCTGGGCCGGCCGGCGGGCGGCCGGGGCGGGTCCCCGTAGGATGGGTGACGTGACCAAACGCGTGCTGCTCGCCAAGCCCCGTGGCTACTGTGCCGGCGTGGATCGTGCGGTGCAGACGGTGGAAGAGGCCCTGAAGCTGTACGGCGCACCGATCTACGTGCGCAAACAGATCGTGCACAACAAGCACGTGGTGGCCACCCTGGAGGCCCGTGGGGCGATCTTCGTCGAGGAGAACGACGAGGTGCCCGAGGGCGCGACGGTGATCTTCTCAGCGCACGGCGTGGCCCCCGAGGTGTACGAGCAGGCGCGCGAGCGTGGCCTGAGGGCGATCGACGCGACCTGCCCGCTGGTGACCAAGGTCCACCAGGAGGCCCGTCGGTTCGCCGCCGAGGATTACGACATTCTGCTTATTGGGCACGAAGGGCACGAAGAGGTCATCGGTACCTCCGGCGAGGCGCCCGCGAACATCCACCTGGTCGACGGGCCGGAGGGCGTGGACTCCGTGACCGTCCGCGACCCGGCCAAGGTGGTCTGGCTCTCCCAGACGACGCTGTCGGTCGACGAAACCATGGAAACGGTGACCCGGCTCAAGGAACGGCTGCCCCTGCTGCAGTCGCCGCCCAGCGACGACATCTGCTACGCGACGCAGAACCGCCAGCACGTGATCAAGGAGATCGCGCCGTCCTGTGACGTCGTACTGGTCGTGGGCTCGCGCAATTCGTCCAACTCGGTGCGGCTGCGTGAGGTGGCCGTGGACGCGGGCGCGCGGGCCGCATACCTGATCGACTACGCCTCCGAGATCGACCCCGAGTGGCTGACCGGGGCGGAGACGGTCGGGCTGAGCTCGGGCGCGAGCGTGCCGGAGGACCTGGTCGTGGAGGTGCTCGCGGCGCTGGCGGAGCGCGGATTCGCGGACGTCGAGGAAGTCGCCACGGTCAACGAGCGGCTCACCTTCTCGCTGCCGCGCGAACTCAAGCGGGACATGAAGGCCGCGACCGGCAACTGAGCGACCGGCAACTGAGCGGCCGGCAACTGACCGGCCGGCAACTGACCGGCCGGCAACTGACCGGCCCCGCGAGCGCGCGGCGCCCGTTCTTCACCCGGCCGCGTCCTCCTGATCGGTGGCCAGCTCCGGGGACTGGAGCTGACGCGGCGCCACCTCCAGCTGGCCCGGGCCCTCCAACTCCTGGTCGGAGATCCCCAGCTCCGCGAACTTGCGCGCGCTGACCAGCACCCGGGACTCCAATGAGCCCATCGCCCGGTTGTACGCGGTGACCGCGCCCCCCAGCGAGCTGCCCAACTTGGCCAGGTGGGCGCCCATGGTGGAGAGCCGGGCGTAGAGATCGCGGCCGAGCGAGTGCACCGCCACCGCGTTGCGGGCCAGCGCGTCCTGGCGCCACGAGTAGGCGATAGTGCGCAGCATGGCGATCAGCGTGGCCGGGGTGGCCAGCACGACGTTGCGGCTGAACGCGTACTCCAACAGGGTGGCGTCGCGCTGCAGGGCGGCGTCGAGGAACGGATCGGCCGGCACGAACAGCACCACGAACTCCGGGGTCTGCTCGAACGCGGCCCAGTAGGACTTGGCGGCCAGCGCCTCGACGTGGCCCCGCAGGTGCTTGGCGTGCCGGTCCAGCTCGTCGTCGCGGGTGCGCTCGTCGCGAGCCTCCATCGCGTTGAGGTAGGCGTCGAAGGGAGCCTTGGAGTCGACCACCACGTGCCGCCCGCCGGCCAGGCGCACCACCAGGTCGGGCCGTACGACGCCCCGGTCGGTGGTCGCGGTCACCTGCTCGTTGAAGTCGCAGTTGGCCAGCATGCCGGCCGCCTCGACGATCCGGCGCAGTTGGAGCTCGCCCCACCGGCCGCGGGTGGCGGGCGCGCGCAGCGCCGCGACGAGCTGACTGGTCTCGGTGCGCAGGGAACTCGCGACCGACTGCATGGTGCGCAGCTCGGTGCGCAGCTCGGCGTAGGAGTCGACCCGATCGTTCTCCACCTCAATGACCCGGCGCTCGTAGCGGTGGATGGCCTCCTGTAGCGGGGTGAGCAGCTGGTTGAGGCTGGCCTGCTGGTCGCGGGCCGCCTCGTGGGACAGGGCGCGCAGCGACTGCTCCAGCCGTGCCTCGCCCTCCTTGGTCGCCCGCAGCGTGGCGTCCAGCCGGGCCACTTCGGCCGCCGACCGGGCGCGTGCGGCCAGCCAGCCGAGCGCCGCGCCGGCCAGCAGACCGATCACGAGGAGCACCACCGCCATGCCGCCAGCATGCCCGATCGGTGCGACAAATGGCCCGGCGGCTCGCGACCGCTCGGACAGGTGGCTCCGGCCCGGTACCGTGTGGCGCATGTGGTGGTCGCGCAGGCGTAAGGAACGGGAACTGGCGGACGCGCGCGAGGAGACGTTGCGCTGGTACGAACGGCTCGGTGGGCAGATCATGAACCTGCCGCCGGGCGAGGACGCGGCCACGAAGCAGGCCCTGGTCGACGCGGGGGAGCGGTATAACGCGGCCGGCGGCCAGCTCGACCGGGCCACCACCGTCAAGCAGTACGAACTGGCCCGGGAGACGGCGCTGGAGGGCCTGGCGTATGTCCGGGCGGCCCGGGTGTCGCTCGGCCTGGACCCGGGCCCCGAGCTGCCCCCGCTGGCCGGGCAGCGGCAGGCCGGCCAGGTCCGCCAGGAGCGCTCGGTGCAGGTCGAGGGCCAGGAGTACCGCGCCTCGCCGCGACCGGCTTCGGGCACGCCGTACTACTACCCGGGTGGCATGGTCTCCGGCCGCCCGGTCCCCGCCGGCTGGTACTCCGACCCGTGGTGGAAGACGGCGCTGGTGGCGGGCGCCTGGGGGGTGGGCGGCGCGCTGGTCTTCGACGCCCTGCTCGGCGGCGGGGGCTGGGGCGGCGGCGGCTTCGACCAGGGGTACGGCTCCGGTTACGACCAAGGCTTCGACGCGGGCTACGACCAGGGCCAGGATCAGGCCCAGGACCAGGATCAGGATCAGGATCAGGGACAGGACCAGAGTCAAGATCAGCTGGCGGACTACTCCGACGGCGGCTACGACGATGGTGGCTACGGAGACGGCGGGGGCGACTTCGGCGGCGGTGACTTTGGCGGGGGCGACTTCGACGGCGGCGACTTCGGGGGCGGCGATTTCGGCGGCGACTACTGAGGTAGGCGGTGCTGGGGTAGCGCGGTGGCCGCGAGCTGTGCGCTGCCGGGGTAGTGCGGTGGCCGCCGAGCCGGGCGGCCATCGGGATGGGCGACTACCGCCGGGTGGCGGGTCACGAGCCGTCGCGCAGGTCCGCCAGCCGGTGCGGGAGGTAGCGGACGTCGTCGAAGTCGACCGTGCAGCCACGCCCGGTCGGGGACTGCGCCTCGAAGCCGATCCGCACCGCCTCGGCGCCCAGGTCGAAATACCGCACGAACGACCAGTCCCGCCCGTCCGACGAGGTCGACGCGTGGAACGCGTACGCCTGACCCAGCCGGGAGATCCGTAGCCGGACCCGGTTGCCGTTCACCACGAACGCGTTGGCGTCGTCGGACGCCCCGCGGGTCACCACAGAAACGATCATCGGTTCGCGTTGCGGCGAGAATTCGAAGCACAGCTTCGCCCAGCGCTGCTCGTCCGCCCACAGCAACAGCACGCCGGCGTCGAAGGTGTCCGCGAAGTCCACGCGCACGGAGGCCGACAACTGGAAGTCGCCCCCCGGGGGAGTGCCCAGCAGTCGCGGCGCGTTCAGGTGCGTCGCGTCGCCCGCCGGGTCCACGAACAGGTCAGTCTCCGGGCCGGCGTTCATCCGCAGCGACGGGGAGTAGCCGAACCAGCCGGCCGGCGGCACCTCCCAGCGCAGCGGCATCGGCAGCCCGGCAAGCGTGATCGAGTCGTCCATTGTAGAGATTGTGGCCTATACGAGGCTGTCCTGCCACTGCCGGTGCAGCCGCGCGTAGCGCCCCTCGCCCTGAATGAGTACGTCCGGGCTGCCGTCCTCCACGACGGCGCCGCCGTCGAGCACCAGAACCCGATCGGCGATCTCCACAGTGGACAGACGGTGCGCGATGACAATCGCCGTACGGGAGGCCAGGATCGTGCGCAGGGCGTGCTGTACCAGGCGCTCGGAGGGGACGTCCAGGGACGAGGTGGCCTCGTCGAGGATGAGCACCGTCGGGTCGGCGAGGAACGCCCGGGCGAACGCGACCAACTGGCGCTGCCCGGCCGACAGCCTGCCGCCGCGCTTGCGCACGTCCGTCCCGTACCCCTCGGGAAGCGCCCGGATGAAGCCGTCCGCGCCGATGGCCCGGGCGGCGGCGACCACCTCTTCGTCGGAGGCGGCCGGTCGCCCGAACCGGATGTTGTCCGCGACGGTACCGGAGAACAGGTAGTTCTCCTGGGTCACCATCACCACAGCCGCGCGCAGTTCCTCGTCCGACAGTTCCCGCAGGTCGACCCCGTCCAGCCGGACCCGCCCTCCGGTCGGGTCGTAGAAGCGGGAGACCAGCTTGGCGATGGTGGTCTTGCCGGCGCCGGTCGCGCCGACCACGGCGAGCGTCTGGCCGGCCGGGATGCGCAGATCGAAGGTGGGCAGCACGAGCCGGTCGAGCCGGTACCCGAAGGAGACCCGGTCGAATTCGACCTCGCCGCGCGCGCCCCGCGACGGCAGGGCGAGCGGTGCGGGGGGCTCGGGTACGGCCGGGGGCTCGTCCAGCACGCCGGACAGCTTCTCCAGGGCCGCGGTCGCGGACTGCAACGAGTTGTAGAACTGCGACAGGTCCTGCATGGGCTCGAAGAACTTGCGCAGGTACAGCAGAAACGCGGCCAGCACACCGATCTCGGTGTGGTGGTGCAGCACCCGGTACCCGCCGTAGGTGAGCACCGCCGCGATGGTCACGTTGCCGATCACCTTGATGCCCGGCGAGAACAGCGAGATGAGCTGGAACGCGCGCAGGTTGGCGCGCCGGTAGTCGTTGTTGACCGCCTCGAAGATCTCCTGGTTACGCGGCTCGCGCCGGAACGCCTGCACGGCCCGGATCCCGCCGGTCGACTCGACGAAGTGCACGATCACCAGCGCCACCGCCTCCCGGGTGCGCCGGTAGGCTCGCGCCGAGTTCTGCTGGAACCAGCGGGACAGCCAGAGCAGGAACGGGAAGGCGACCAGCGACACCAGCGCCATCGGCGCGTCCAGGGTGAGCAGGATGGCGGCCACGCTGACCACCGACAGTGCGGAGAGCACCAGGTCCTCGATGCCGCCGTCGAGCAGCTCGGAGATCGAGTCCATGTCGCTGGTCAGCCGGGAGATCACCCGGCCGGAGGTGTACCGCTCGTGGAAGCCGACCGACAGCCGCTGGAAGTGCTGGTACACCCGGTTGCGGAGGTCGAACAGGATGGCCTGCCCGATCCGGCCGGATAGCGCGATGAAGCCGCGCTTGCCGCAGTACGCGGCGACCGCGGACACGGCGAACGCGATGCCGATGTTGATCAGCACGCCCGGGTGCCGGGGATGCCCGGACAGCGGCGGCAGGCCCCGGTCGATGCCCAGCATCACCAGGTACGGGCCGGCCATCTCGGCGCCGCTCTGCAGAAGCAGCAGCCCGACCACCACCATCAGCATCCGCCGGTGCGGGCGCACCAGGGAGCCCAGCAGCGCCCGGGATCCGGCGCGCAGCCGGACGGCGGAGCCGCCCTCGGCCGCGGTGCGCTCGGCGTCCTCCTCGGCGGCCCGACCCCGCCATGCCTCCACATCGATGCTCACGCTGCTACCCCCTGAATCGGCCTGTCCGCCGCGCGCTACGCGTCGATCCGCGTGCCGTTGGTCCGGACGCCGTTGACCGGGACTCCGTTGACCGGGACGCCGTCGGCCGGCGTCGCCGCCGCCTCGTGTTCGCGCGGTGCGCCGTCCGCCTCGGCGGAGAGCACCGCGCGGTACTCCGGAACCGTCGCTAGCAGTTCCGAGTGGGTGCCGACCGCCGCGATCACGCCGTCGCGCACCAGCGCCACCCGGTCGGCCAGCGCGACGGTTGACGGCCGGTGCACCACGAGCAGGGCCGTGGTGCCGTGCAGCACCCTGGCCAGCGCCTCCTCGACCAGCGCCTCGGTGTGTACGTCCAGCGCGGAGAGCGGGTCGTCGAGGACCAGTACCCGCGGCTTGCCGATCACCGCCCGGGCCAGCGCGAGCCGCTGCCGCTGCCCGCCCGACAGCGACAGCCCCTGCTCGCCGACCCTGGTGGCCAGGCCCCAGGGCAGGTCGTAGACGAATTCGGCCTGGGCGACCGCCAGCGCCTCGGCGATCTCCTCGTCGGTCGCGCCCGGCCGGCCCAGCGTCAGGTTCTCCCGCACCGACATGGAGAACAGCGTGGCCTCCTCGAACGCCATGCCGACGATCTCGCGCAGCGAGTCCAGGCGCAGCGAACGGACGTCCCGCCCGTCGATGGTGATCCGGCCGGCGGTCACGTCGTAGAGCCGGGGCACCAGCGACACCAGCGTGGTCTTGCCGGATCCGGTCACGCCGACGATGGCCAGCGTTTCACCGGGCTGGACCTCCAGGTCGATCCGGTTGAGCACCGGGGTGTCCGCACCGGGGTAGGTGAAGCCGACCCCCTCGAACCGGAGACACCCCTCGACCTGGCTCGCGGCCAGCGGATCCGGACCGTCCACGATGGACGGTTCGACGTCGAATACCTCGAAGATCCGGTCGGCAGCGGTCATCGCCTCCTGGCCGTTCGCGATGATCCAACCCAGCGAGTCGATCGGCCAGATCAGCATCAGCTGCAGGGTGACGAACGCGACCAGGCCGCCCACGGTCATTCCACCGGTGGCCACCGCGTACGCCCCGCCGACCAGCACGATGGCCAGCGTGACGTTGGGTACCGCGTCGAACTCCGCCCAGCTGCGGGCCAGCAGTCGCGCCTTGGCCACCCCGGTGTCGTGCACCCGCCGAGCGCCGGTCTCGAACATGCCCGCCACGTGCCGCCGCCGGCCGAACGACTTGATCACCCGTATCCCCTGCGCCGACTCCTCGACCAGCGTCGCCAGGTCGCCCTGCTGGTCCTGCTGGAGCCGGGAGATGGTCAGGTAGAACTTGGTGAACTTGCGGGAGGCGAGGAACAGCGGGATCGAGGAGAGCGCGACCACCAGGCCGAGCGGCCAGTACAGCCGCAGCAACAGGAACACCACCGCGATGTAGGTCGCGATGTTGACCACCAGGAAGATCAGGCCGAAGGACATGAACCGGCGGATCACGCTGAGGTCGGTGGTCACCCGGGACAGCAACTGGCCGGACTGCCACCGGTCGTGGAAGGACATCGGCAGGCGCTGGAGATGGGCGTAGAGATCGTTGCGGATCTCGTACTCCATGTCCAGCGAGGTCTGCGACTGGGTCCACCGCCTGATGAAGATCAGCAGTGCCTCGATCAGCCCGAGGGCCAGGGCCAGCGCGCCGAGCAGCAGCAGGCCGCTCGACTGCCCGTGGCGGATCGGGCCGTCGACGACCTGCTGCACGACCAGCGGGACGACGATGCTCGCCCCGGTCGCTCCGGCCGCGGCGATGAACATCCAGACCATCGAACCGGCGTAGGCGCGGAGGTAGGACCGGAGGCGCCAGAGGTTTGTTAGCGGACGTTTGGTGGGAGAAACGTCGGCGGACACCCCTCGACGGTAGTCGCTACCCGCGACGTCTCACGAGCGAGTTTCCGTTACCCGACCCTCGTGGGTGAGCAGCCATCGTTTCACGTGAATCCCCCATCGGTAACCACCGAGGGCCCCACCGGTCCGTACAACTCGGTGGCAGGGAACGAACAGTACGACGGCGTTGCGCGCGCAGGCCTGCGCCGCCGCGCGTACCGCCGCGGGCCGCCCGGCCCGGCCCGCGTACTCCGCGTAGCTGATTGGGGAGCCGGCCGGCACGGTGCGCAGCACGTCCCAGGCGCGGGCCCGGAACTCGCCGCCGGTGCGCTGCCGCACCGGTACCCGGTCGATGGCGGTGAGGTCCCCGTCGAAGTACGCCCGGACGGACTCGGCGACCAGATCGAGGTCCGCGTCGGCGCCGTCGCGCAGCTCGGGGGGTACCAGCGCGGCAAGCTCCGCGCTGTCGGCGGTGAAGCCGGCCGCCACCACGGCGCCATCGCTGCCGGCGACGCTCAACGGGCCGGCCGGGGTATCGATCGTGATGGTGTTCATCAGAGCCTCCAGAGCCGCAGGACGGCGTACGACCGCCAGGGCCGCCAGCGCCGCGCGTGCGCCTCGAGTTCCGTCGGGTCGGTGGGCAGCCCGAGGCGGGCGGCGCCGCGGCGCACCGCGATGTCGGTCGGCAGGAACACGTCCGGGTCACCGAGGGCGCGCATCGCGACATACCCGGCGGTCCACGCGCCGATGCCCGGGATACGACGCAGGGCCGCCTCGGTCTCGGCGCGGTCGGCGCCGTCGTCGAGGCACAACTCGCCGGAGGCGACGGCGGCGGCGAGCGCCCGGATGGTGGCCCGGCGCGCGGTCGGCATGGCGAACGCCTCGTCGGGCGCGCCGGCCACGGCTGCCGGATCGGGGAACGGGACCAGCCCGTCGAGCGCGTCGGGACGGGACGCCGCCGGGGTGAACTCGCCGGGCGCGGGCCCGTCCGGGGCGGGCTCGCCCGCGACCGACGCGGCCTGGGCCGGCAGGGGCTGATCCGGCAGGGGCTGGGCCGGCAGGGATTGGGCCGCCGTGTGGGCCACCAGCCGGCCCAGGACGGTACGGGCGCCGGCCACCGAGATCTGCTGCCCGACGATCGCCCGTACGGCGATCTCGAACCCGTCCACCGCGCGCGGGACCCGCAGCCCGGGCTCCTTCGCGATCAACGGCGCCAGCAGCGGGTCGGCGCCCAGCGTCTCGTCCACCGCGAGGGGATCGGCGTCCAGGTCGAGCAGCCGCCGGCAGCGCGCCACGGCCGGAGCCAGGTCGCGCAGGTCGCTCAGGCGCAGCGCGGCCGACACGTACCCGTCCGCCGGCGTGAGCACCACCGTGGCCGGGCCGTGGGGCAGCCGCAGGGCCCTCGTGTACCGGTTCCCGTCGGCGCGTTCCACGCCGGGTACCGCCCGGGCGGTGAGGAAGTCCATCAGGGCCGGGGCATCCAACGGGGGCCGGTACGCCAGCCGGAGCGTGAGCGTGCCGGCCGCGCCCCCGGCAGGGGTGGCCGACCCGGCCCCGCCGGCCGTGGCAGTGCCCGGCACGCCTTCGCCGGCCCGGCCCCGGGCCGTGGCGCGCAGCTGCGACGGGGTGCTCGCGTACACCTCGCGCAGCGTGTCGTTGAACTGTCGTACCGAGCCGAAGCCGGCCGCGAAGGCGATCTCGGCCAGGCCCAGGTCGGTCGCCTCGACCAGCACCCGTGCGGTCTGGGCCCGCTGCGCCCGGGCCAGCGCGAGCGGCCCCGCGCCCAGCTCGGCCGCCAGGAGCCGGTTGAGGTGCCGCGTCGTGTACGCCAACCGTGAGGCCAGCCCCGGTACGCCCTCGCGGTCCACCACGCCGTCGCCGATCAGCCGCATGGCCCGGCCGACAACGTCGGCGCGCACGTCCCACTCCGGGGACCCGGGCGCGGCGTCGGGCCGGCAGCGCTTGCAGGCCCGGAAGCCGGCGCGTTGCGCGGCCGCCGCCGAGGGGTGGAACTGGACGTTGGTCCGCTTGGGAGTCAGGGCGGGGCAGGACGGTCGGCAATAGATCCCGGTCGAGGTGACGGCCGTCACGAACCAGCCGTCGAATCGCTGGTCGCGCGAGTCGACCGCCCGGTAGCAGCGTTCGAAGTCGAGTTCCACGCCATCCATCGTGCCCCGGACCCCGGGGCGCTGGCTCGCGGGTTTCGGACCTGACCGTGCCGGTTGCGCAGGTCGGCGCCGGGCCGGTCAGTCCGGAGCGGCCGGGTCAGCTCGGGGCCAGCCCGGCCGGGGGCGTGACGGCCGGGCTGGGTGCGCGGTCGGGACAGTCGTGCGGGCGGGTCAGTAGGACTCGAGCGCGCCGCGCAGGAACGCGCCGGCCTGTGCGATCGCGGCGCGGGCCGGCCCGGTGCCGGCGAGCGCGTTGAGCATGACGAAGTCGTGGATCATGCCCTGGTACCGGACCTCCACCACCGGGACCCCGGCCATCCGCAGCTTCGCCGCGTACGCCTCGCCCTCGTCCCGCAGCACGTCGGCCTCGTCCGTGATGATGAGCGTCGGCGGCAGCCCCTTCAGGTCGTCGAGGCTGGCGCGCAGCGGCGAGGCGGTCGGCTCCGAGCGCTGGTCGTGGTCGGGCAGGTACTGGTCCCAGTACCACGCCATCTGCTCCCGACCGAGGTAGAAGCCCTCGCCGAACTCCTGGTAGGAGCCGGTGTCGAAGTGCGCGTCGGTGGTCGGATAGAACAGCACCGCCTCCAAGAAGCGCGGCCCGCCGCGCTGCTTGGCCAGCATGGTCAGCACCGTCGCCATGTTGCCGCCGGCCGAGTCGCCGGCCACCGCCATGCGCGCCCCGTCCAGGCCGTTCGCCTCGCCCTGCTCGGCGATGTACTGCGCGACCGCGAAGCACTCCTCCAGCGCGGTGGGGTAGCGCGCCTCCGGCGACCTGCTGTATTCGGGAAACACGATCGCGGCGCCGGAAAGCACACACAGTTCGCGGATGAGCCGGTCATGTGTGTTCGCGTCCCCGTACACCCAACCGCCCCCGTGCAGGTACAGCACGGCCGGCAGGGAACCCGTCGCGTTTTTCGGTCGCAGGATCCTGACCGGTACCTGTCCGGACGGGCCGCCCGGCACCATCATCTCCTGCGTGTCCACTTCCGGCCGGGGTACCGGGTTCGACTGCAGTTGGGTGAGGGCCTCGCGACCCTGCGCGGGCGTCATCTGGAACGAAAACGGTGGTTTGGCGGCAGCCTCGGCGACCTCGCGTGCGGCGGAATCGAGTACGACCGTCGTCGTGGCCTGCGCCATGGCGCGTCCTCCTCTCGCGGCGGCGCCGCGGTTGGCGGGTGGTGCGGGGCCGGACGCCCGACACGAATGACAGATGCTTCCCGCGGCCTACCCTGACCGGTCAGCGGTCAAACCCCTCCGAGCGCGGCCTCAGGCCGTGGCAGCGACCCCAAGCCCGGCCCCAGCGACCCCACCCCGGCCCCAGCGCCGGCAGCCTCGGCCCCACCGGCGGTGGCCTCGGCCGCAGCGCGCGTGGGGGTGGGCGCGGACGACGTCCGCCCGGCGGAAGGGCACAATATCCGGGTCCCGCGAGGCGGGCCAACGGATCGCCGGAAGGTCAGATGCTCCCGTGATGCACGCCGACGACTGTGTCTTCTGCCAGATCATCCGTGGCAGGCTGCCCGCGAGCTACGCGTACGCGGACGAGGAGGTGGTGGCGTTCATGGATCTGCGACCGCTCACCCCGGGCCACCTGCTGGTCGTGCCGCGCGAACACGCCTCCGGGCTGATGGACCTGGACGAGGCCGGCGGCCTGCATGTCTGGCTGGTGGCGCACCGGCTCGCGCGGGCCCTGCGCCATACCAAGCTGCGCTGCGAGGGCGTGAACCTTCTCGTCGCCGATGGTGCGGTCGCCGGGCAGCAGGTGTTCCACGCGCACCTGCACGTCATTCCCAGGTTCGAGGCGGACGGCGTGCGCATCGGCACCGAGGCGCCGGACGGCGAGCGCGCCGCGCTGGACTCCGCGGCCGCGGCCGTGCGCGCCGGGCTGCGCCGACTGGCGGTGGTCGAGTCCGACTGACCCGGGCACAGATTGACCCGGGCACAGATTGACCCGGGCGTCGACTGATCCGGGCGCCGATTGACCCAGGCGCCGACTGACCCGAGCCGGAGGTGCCGGCGGTCAAGCGGCGGCGGGATTCAGCGCCAGCGCGGCCGCGCCGAGCAGGCCGGCGTCCCCGCCCAGCGCGCTCGGCTCGATGCGTACCCGCCGGATGAACTCCGGCCCGGCCAGCCGCCGCACCTCGTCGCGGATCCGGGCGAGCAGCAGATCGTGGGCGCCGGTCGCCACGCCGCCGCCGATGACCACGTCGTCCAGGTCGGCGAGGGCCGCCGCGCACAGCACGGCGAGGGCGATCGCGTCGGCGGCCCGGTCGAACGCCTGGCGCGCGATGGGATCGCCGGCCCGGGCGCAGTCGGCCAGCGCGCGGGTGTCCGTTCCGGCGTCCGAGCCGCACCAGCCGTGGGCGTGCGCCCAGCGGAGCATGGATGGGCCGCTGGCGAACATCTCGACGCAGCCCCGCCCGCCGCACGGGCAGGCCGGGCCCCGCGGGTCGATGACCATGTGGCCGATGTGGCCCGCGTTGCCGGTGGGGCCGGCCTGAATCTGGCCGTCCAGTACCAGTCCGCCGCCGACGCCGGTGGACACCACCATGCCCAGCAGTGCCCGGGACGTCTGGTGGCCGCGCCAGTATTCACCGAGCGCCATGCAGTGCCCGTCGCCGGCCAGCCGCACGGGCCGGCCGGGCAGCGCCCGCTCCAGCAGCCCGACGATGGGAAATCCGCGCCAGGCCGGGATGTTGACCGGACTGACCGTGCCGGCGGACGGGTCGATCGGGCCGGCGGAACCGATGCCCACTGCGTCCGGACGGCGCCCGGCGTCCTCGACCGCGCCGGCCACCACCCGCAGCACCGCGTCCTCCAGTGCCGGCAGGCCCTCCCGGGCCGGCGTCGAGACCTGCCGGCGGGACAGCAGGGCGCCGTCGTCGCCGATCACGGCGGCGGCCAACTTGGTCCCGCCGACATCGAGGGCCATGGCGGTCCGCGGCAAGAGGATTCCTCCCGGCCTGGCTGCTGAACCGGATAAGTGGATAGACCCTACGAGCGGACGTGGCGGCTGTCAACGGGCGGTGCGCCGCGCCCTCCGACCGCTGCGCCGCGACCGCTGGTGCCTCGGCCGTACGGGCAGCCGGAAGCGGCCCGACGGGCCCGCTGCGGTGCGTGACTTAACCGTGTTAGCTTGTGCTCCTTGGAGGATGAGCGTGAAGCGTCCCACGATCGCCGACATCGCCCAGCGGGCCGGAGTGTCCAAGGGTGCGGTGTCGTACGCGCTCAACGGGCAGCCGGGGGTGTCCGAATCCACCCGCCGCAGGGTGCTGGCCATCGCGAAGGAGATCGGCTGGAACCCCAACGGCGCCGCCCGCGCGCTGTCCGGCGCGCCGAGCGACACGATCGGCATGGTGCTGCGGCGGCCGGCCCGGATCCTGGGCGTCGAACCGTTCTTCATGGAGCTCATCAGTGGCGTCGAGGCCGAGCTGTCGGCCCGCTCGTACGCGCTGACCCTGCAGGTGGTCGCCGACCAGGCGGCCGAGATCGAGGTGTACCGGCGCTGGTGGGGCGAGCGCCGGGTGGATGGCGTGCTGGTGTGCGATCTGCGGGTCGACGATCCGCGCATCACCGCGCTGGCGGATCTGTCGCTGCCCACCGTGGTGGTGGGCTCGCTGGGTGAGGTCGCCGGGCTGGTCAGCGTGTGGTCTGACGACGCCGCTCCGGTCGTGGAGGCGGTGGAGTACCTGAACGCCCTGGGGCACCGGCACATCGCGCGCGTGGGCGGCCTGCCCGATCTGCGGCACACGGCGGTACGCACCGAGGCGTTCGAGGAGGTGTGCCGGCGGCTGAACGTGGAGCCGGCACTGACCATCCCGACCGACTACACCGGCGAGGACGGCGCCCGGGCCACGCGCCGGCTGCTCAGCTCGCCGCGGCGCCCGACCGCGATCCTGTACGACAACGACGTGATGGCGGTGGCCGGGCTCGCCGTCGCGCACGAGATGGGCTTCTCGGTGCCGGGCGACGTGTCCCTGGTCGCGTGGGACGACTCGGTGCTGTGCCAGCTGGTCCACCCGCCGCTGACCGCGATGTCCCGCGACATCCCGGCCTACGGCGGGCACGCCGCGCGCCGGCTGCTCGACGTGATCGCCGGTGGGTCGGTCGCCTCCCTGCAGGACGTGGCGGCCCACCTGATCCCGAGGGGAAGCACGGCAGCACCGGCGCCGCGCGCTTAACCGGTACAGTGGCCGGCCGCCCCCCGTGTCGGCCGGCCAGGCCACGGTGGCCGGCCACCACGGCGGGCCTCAGCGCACGTCGTTGACGCAGCGCAGCACAGGTCGATCGCGCAGCTGATCGGCGGGCAGCGACCGCGAGCCGCGCACGGTGAACGTCGCCGACTCGCCCGGCAGCAGTGTCACCAGCGCCTCGTCCACCGAGGCCGCGGGGTCCAGCCGGTCGGGGAACAGGGTCAGGTCGCGCAGGATGGTCTGCGCGGACACCGTGACCAGTACCGTGTCGCCCGCCTCCTCGACGCTGGCGGTGAAGCGCGGCTCCGGGTATGCGATGTCCCGGTCTTCGGCGAAGAACCACCAGGCGCTCTGGCCGTCCTCGGCGCGTGCGCGCAGCAACTCGTCCGGTCCGCCGTGGGAGGTCAGCTCCGCGGGCAGCGCCACGGTCGTGGAGCTGCCCGCCGGCAGCGACAGTTCGACCCCGAACTTGGCGCGCGGCTGCCCGTCCAGCGTGTACCGCACGACCTCCACCGCGACCGTCCACTCGTCGGCGCCGTCGTTCACCGCCACCAGGGCCGGGCCGGCCTCGCGAGGCTGGATGGTCAGCAGCCGCGGCGCGAAGCTGTGCCGCATCGCGTACCACACCGGCTTGCGGCGCTCATCTCCGTCCACGGTGGACCAGGAGATGACCGGCCAGTCGTCGTTCAGCTGCCAGAAGACCGCGCCCATGCACACCGGCCGGTGCGACCGGAAGTGCTCGACGCCGAGGCTCAGGGCCCGCGCCTGGTTGACCTGCGTGAGGTAGTGCCAGTCGTCGAAGTCGTGCGGCTCGGGCAGGTGCGCGGCCAGCCCTCGGGCCAGCTTCCCCGCGCCGCCCACCGCCTTCTGCCGCCCCGCCAGAGCCGGCGAGTCCACCTCGAACGGGGACTGCGCGACGGCGCGGCGCAGGGTCGCGTACGCCGGTGGAGCCTGGTACCCGAACTCCGCCACGAACCGCGGAACGTAGTCGCGGTACCGCGTGTAGTCGTCGGTGTTCCACACGTCCCAGACGTGCATGGAACCGTGCGTCACATCGTTCGGGTGCAGTTCGTCGCTGCCGGAGTAGGGGCTGCCCGGCCAGTACGGGCGGGTCGGATCGAGCCGGCCGACCAGCTCCGGCAGTACCTCGAAGTAGAAGCCCGCACCCCACGAGAGGTCGCCGAGCGCCTCCTTCCAGTCCCAGTCCTCGTGCCCCCAGATGTTCTCGTTGTTGCCCGTCCACGACACCAGGCTGGGGTGGTGGGCCAGCCGCACGATCTGCTGTGCCGCCTCCTCCGCCACCTCGGAGGCGAACGGCTCCTCCTCGGGGTACGCGGCGCACGCGAAGGGGAAGTCCTGGCCCACCATGAGGCCCAGCTCGTCGGCGACGTCGTAGAAGTCGTCCGACTCGTAGATGCCGCCGCCCCACACCCGGACGTAGTTCACGTTCGCGTCGAGGGCCTGGCGAAGCCGCCGCTCGTAACGCCCCCGATCCACCCTGGTGATCAGGGCGTCGTCGGGGATCCAGTTGACCCCGCGGGCGAAGACCGGCACGTCGTTGACCACGATGGTGTACGCCGAGCCGTGGGCGTCCGGCCCGGTGTCCAGTCGCACCGAACGGAACCCGATCCGGCGCTCCCAGGAGTCCAGGCGTTCACCGTCCATCGTGGACAGTGTCAGCTCGACGTCGTACCGGTCCGGCGCGCCGAGCCCCTGCGGCCACCACAGGCGGACGTCCGGCACCACGAGTTCCACCTCGGCGTCCCGCTGCCCGGCCGCCACCACGGTCTGCGCGTCGACGCGGGCGCCGTGGCCGGACACGCGGGCGGTCAGCCGCACCGGCTCGGCGTCGCGGCGCTCCAGCCGCGTGTGCAGCCGCACCCGGCCCCGACCGTCCTCGACGGTGACCAGCGGCCGCACCTCGTCCAACCGGGCGCCGTCCCACGCCTGCAGGCCGATCGGCCGCCAGATTCCGGCGGTCACCAGGGTCAGCCCCCAGTCCCAGCCGAAGTTGCTGGCCATCTTGCGGATGAAGTTGAACGGCTCCGGGTACGCGTTGGGCCGGTCGCCGAGCCGGTCGCGCTCGCGCTCGGCGTACCGGTACGCCGAGTCGAAGCGCACCTCTAGCGTGTTGGCGCCGGGGCGCAGCGCGTCGCCGACCGGGAACCGGTAGTGCCGGTGCATGTTGGCGGTCTCCCCGAGCACCCGGCCGTTGAGGGTGATGGTGGCGACCGTGTCCAGGCCGGCGCAGACCAGGTCGACCTGCCCGTCGGCGGTGCCGGCCCAGTCGAATGTCGTCTGGTAGCGCCAGTCGGTGCGCCCGATCCAGGCCACCGCCTGCTCGTTGTCGTCGAGGAACGGATCGGGGATCAGGCCGGCGTCCATCAGGTCGGTGTGCACGCAGCCGGGGACCGTCGCGGGCACCGGCGACGCCGCGCCGATCGGCGTGGACTCGGCCGCGGTCAGGGTCCAGCCATCGTGCAGCGGGTGGTAAGAGCTCATGCGAAGTCTCCTGCGTTCCTCGCGCGTCGCGGTACCGTCCGGCCGGGTGGCGGCGCGCCACGCCATGGCGGGAGACCAGGACTGAACCGGATAAGTAGGCTCACGCTATGGTGGCCCTCCGCGCGGTGTCAACACCGTTGGGCGAGGGCCGCCGGCGCCCCGGGGAGGGTCAGTCGATCAGTTTGGCCTGCTGGGCGAGGAAGGCCACCGCCAGCGCGGCGACCAGCACGGCCACCGCCCATCCGGCGCCCAGCAGCCAGCGGGCGGTGCGCACCCCGCCCAGCAGCGACGCGTCGCCGGCCACCATTACCAGCAGGACCAGGCCCACCGGTGTGGCGACCCCGGCCACGAGGCTCGCGGTGAACAGCAGTTCGATCGGGTTGATCCCGGCCAGCCCGAGCCCGACCCCGGCGGCCATCACCCCGCCCAGCACCGCGTAGAAGCTCGAGGCCCGGCCCGGTTTGCTGGACAGTCCCCGAGGCCACTCGAAGACGGCGGCTACGGCGTACGCCGCGCTGGCGGTGATGACCGGCACCGCGATCACCGCGGAGGCGAGCAGGCCGATGCCGAACAGCGCGCTGGCGAACTCGCCGGCGACCGGGCGCAGCGCCGCCGCCGCGGTCTCGGCCGACGTCACGTGCTCGTGGCCGACGCCCAGCGTCGCTCCGCTGGCCACCAGGATGAACCAGAACACCGCGACGGCCAGGACGGTTCCGGAGACCGCGTCGACCTGGCGCATCCGCAGCCACGGCCGGGCGGCCGGCTGCTCCACCTGCTGAAGGGTCTGCCACAGATAGGTGTACGCGGTGACCGTGGTGCCCAGGATGGCCAGGGCGCCGGCCACGTAGTGCGGGCCCGACCGCAGGTGCGGCACCAGGGTGCCCCGGCCCACCGCGCCCCAGTGCGGGTGGGCCAGCAACGCCGCCACGCCGTAGGCGAGCAGGCACAGCAGGACGTACTTGAGCACCCGCTGGATCTCGTCGTACCCGTTGATGAACATCAGCGCGAGCAGCACGGCGGCCAGCGGTGCGACGAACCAGCGCCAGCCGGCGCCGGTGAGCAGTCCGAGCGCGGCGGCGCCGCCCTCCAGATCCGCTGCCACGGTCACCACGTCCACCGAGAGAATGGAGACCAGCAGCAGCAGCGTGGGCCAGCGGCCGTACCGGTCGGTCACCACCTGCTGCAGGTCGCGCCGGGCCAGGAAGCCGACCCGGGTGGCCAGCGTCTGCACCACCGCCAGCACCGGAAAGGTCAGCAGGGTCAGCCAGGCCAGGCCGTACGTGGTGGTGGCGCCGACCACCACGAGCGTGGCCACGGTCGTCGGATCGGTGGCCGCGGCCCCGGAGACCAGGCCGGGCCCGATCAACTTGAACATGGCGCGCCGGCTCGGCCGCCCGTCGTGCTCCACGATCTCGGCCGAGCCGCTGTACCCTGCCCGGCCGCGGTCGCGCTCGCCCTCCGTTGGCGGGTTCCCGTCCGGAACCGACACGCGGTACCCCCTACGTCGGCGCTTTCCCGCTGTTACCGCGATTCCGGCCGGCAAAACCGGATATCCCGCGCGTCACGCACCGATTCGGACCGGGGGCGTCCGGCGCGATTCCGGGTGGAGGGCCCCGAGGGCGGCTCGGTTCCGGAGGGTCGGGCCCGGCTCAGGGCACGTGCAGGGGCACGCTGGTGATCACGACGCCGGGCAGGCCGCGCAGGGCCCGGCGCAGCCGCGCCGGCATGTGACCGTGCAGCGGCCGGACCCACCAGCGCGATATCGCGAGTTCGGGAAGCACCACGGTGAGCGTGATGTCCGGCCTCAGCAGGTGGAGCGCCTCCAGATAGCTGGCCAGGCTCGCCACCACCGCCCGGGACGGCGAAACGATGATCTCCAGTCGTACGTGGTCGCCCCACGAACTCCACTGGCGGCGGAACCGTTCGTCCTCCTCGTCGTCCGGGCTGATGTGCACGGCGAACAGCGGTTGTCCCAGCGAGGCGGCGTACGCCAGGGCACACAGTGAGGACAGGTCGAGCCGGGCGACCGGCACCACGGTGAGGTGGCGTATCTCCTGCGGCCGGTCGGTGCTGCCCCACGCCGCGCGTGGCGTGGTGGCCGCCCAAACGGCGTCGTAGTGGCGTCGGATGCCCAGCGCGATCAGGACCACCAGCAACACCCCGGCCACCACCACCCAGGCGCCCGCGGTGAACTTGCCGACGGCGGCGGTGACCAGCACGATGGCCGACAGCACGGCGCCGGCCGCGTTGATCACCAGGCTCCTGCGCCAGTGCGGCCCGCGCACCCGCGACCAGTGCCGCACCATGCCGGTCTGGGACAGCGTGAAGGCGAGGAAGACGCCGACCGCGTAGAGCGGGATGAGCGCGCGGGTGCGGCCGTGGAAGACGATGAACAGGAGGGCCGCGCCCACCGACAGGGTGAGGATGCCGTTGCTGAACACCAGCCGGTCGCCCAGCCGCAGGAACGACCGCGGCGCGTACCGGTCGTGAGCCATGAAGAACAGCAGCCGGGGAAAGTCCTGGAACGCCGTGTTCGCGGCCAGCAGCAGGATCAGCGCGGTGGAGGCCTGCAGGTAGTCGTACAGCGGCCCGACCGGGAAGGTCTTCCGGCCGAGTTCGGACAGCACGGTCTGGTTCGGCCTCGGCGCGACGCCCTGCAGGTACATCAGCATGACCAGGCCGGTGAACATCACCACCAGCAGCGAGACCATCCAGGTCAGCGTGGTGCGGGCGTTGCGCCACTCCGGCGGCCTGAACACCGGTACGGCGTCGGACACCGCTTCGACGCCGGTCATTGAGGAGGCACCGGAGGCGAAGGCGCGCAGCACCAGCATGACGCCCACCGCCTGGGTGGCGGCCGCGTTCGGCGGTGGTAAGGGTGCGAAGCCCCGCCGGGCCGCCTGCACCGCGCCGAAGCCGAGCAGCAGCAGGATGCCGAAGATGAAGGCGTACGTCGGCGCGGCGAACAGCCTCCCCGCGGCCCGGACCCCGCGCAGGTTGCCGGCCAGCAGCACCGCGATCACCGCTATGCCCATCGGGATCGCGACCGGGGCGAGCCAGGGCAGCGCCGAGGTGATGGCGTTCACGCCGGCCGCGACCGACACCGCGACGGTCAGGATGTAGTCCATCATCAGCCCGGCCGCCGCGGCCAGCCCGAACCGGTCGCCGAGGTTCTCGCTGGCCACGAGGTACGAGCCGGCGCTGCGTGGGTACGCGCGAATGGTCTGCCGGTACGACACTCCGACGGTGATCATCAGGACTACCAGTACCCCGGCGATCGGCAGGGACAGGCGCAGCGCGCCGCTGCCGGCGAGCACCAGGACGCTGAGCATGGTCTCGGGTCCGTACGCCACCGAGGAGAGCAGGTCGGAGGAGAGCACCGGCAGCCCAACCAGCTTGCGCATCCGCTCCCGCACCACGGCGGAACCGCGCAGCCGCGGACCGAGCAGCACCCGCCGGATCCGCGACTGGGCACGCAGGCGACCCGGTGCGGGCAGCTGCTCCCCGGTGGCCACCAGCTCCTCCGGCGCCTGCGAACGGAACATGCCGATCGGCGCGAGCCGGCTGAACCGGCCCAGCTGCGGGGCGGGGCGCTGGCGACCCAGCCCCGGATCGAGCGGTAGCCCGTCGCTGCGCGGTACCCGTCGATGCGCCCGCGCCCACTGCCGGCCGACCTCGCCCAGCACCTCCAGTTCGTGCTCGGTCAGCTGGGGAAGCTCGGCGGACGGCTTGAACGTGACGGCGGTGTACTCGGGCGGCTCCTTCCCATCCGGGGCCTCCCGTTCGCGCATCTGTACCGTCCCTCCGGCTCGGCGTAGCGGCACGGTAGGCGGTACCCGAGGATCGTGGCGTCGAACGGGACGCCGCAGAGACTTTCGGACCCGCCCGGACCGGGGCCAGCCCACGGCGGGCCGACCGCGACTCCGGCCGATCGCGGCCCTGGCGACTGCGGCCCCGGCCTATCGTGGCTCCCGTCCATCGCGGCCATCGCGCGCCCGATCCCCGGTGCGCGGGGCGACCGCCGTTTCACCGGTCCCGGATTTCCTGCGTAGGATCGCGGGTTGTGAGCATTTCGCTAGGCATCGTCGGCCTGCCCAACGTCGGCAAGAGCACCCTGTTCAACGCGCTGACCAAAAACGACGTGCTGGCCGCGAACTACCCGTTCGCCACGATCGAGCCCAATGTGGGCGTTGTCGGGCTGCCCGACAGCCGGCTGGACGCGCTCGCCGAGATGTTCGACTCCGTCAAGATCGTTCCGGCGCCGGTCAGCTTCGTGGACATCGCCGGCCTGGTGCGGGGCGCGTCCAAGGGGCAGGGACGTGGCAACGCCTTCCTCGCCAACATTCGCGAGGCGACCGCGATCTGCCAGGTGGTGCGGGCCTTCTCCGACCCCAACGTGGTGCACGTCGACGGCAAGATCTCGCCGTCCAGTGACATCGAGACGATCAACACGGAGCTGATCCTCGCCGACCTGCAGACCATCGAGCGCGCGTTGCCCCGGCTGGAGAAGGAGGCCAAGGTCCGCAAGGACCGGGCGCCCATCGTCGCCGCCGCGTCGGCCGCCGCCGAACTGCTCAACGAGGGCACCACGCTGTCGGCGGGTGCCGCCAAAGCGGGCATCGACACCGAAGCGCTGCGCGAGCTCCACCTGTTGACCGGCAAGCCGTTCCTGTACGTCTTCAACGTGGACGAGGCCGAGCTGGGCAACGAAGACTTCCTGGCCGAGCTGCGCGCACTGGTCGCGCCGGCGGAGGCGGTCTTCATGGACGCGAAGATCGAGTCCGAGCTGATCGAGCTGCCGGAGGACGAGGCGCGCGAGCTGCTCGCGTCGATCGGTCAGCCCGAGCCCGGACTGGACCAGCTGATCCGGGTCGGCTTCCGCACGCTGGGGCTGCAGACCTACCTGACGGCCGGCCCGAAGGAGGCCCGGGCCTGGACGATCCCGGTGGGCGCGACCGCGCCGGAGGCGGCCGGCGTCATCCACTCGGACTTCCAGCGCGGCTTCATCAAGGCGGAAATCGTCTCGTACGACGACCTGATGGCGGCCGGCTCGATGACGGCGGCCAAGGCGGCCGGCAAGGTCCGCATGGAGGGCAAGGACTACATCATGCAGGACGGCGACGTCGTCGAGTTCCGGTTCAACGTCTGAGCGCAGCCGGAGCCGGGTTTTGGCGGAGGCGAGCACAGACTCTCTGTTCAACGTCTGAGCGCAGCCGGAGCCGAGTTTTGGCGGAGGCGAGCACAGACTGTCCGCTGACCCGTCTGAGCGCAACCGGAGCCGGGCCGGGCTAGGCGGCGAGCCGTCGCTCCAGGCCGTCGAGGAGAGCCTGGAGGCCGAACTCGAAGGCATTGTCGGGGGCGGCGGCGTAGTCGGCCGCCGCCGACGTCTCCAGCCGCGTGCTCAGGCGGGGAAAGCGCGCGGCGATTTCCCGGGCCCTGGTCATGGCGTCCTGAAGCTGTTCTTCGCCGGTGGCGTCGTTCCGGGCGAGTTTCCGGGTGAGTGATGCCGTCGCGGCGGCGCCGGCCGCGTTGCCGAGAACGTAGGTGAACACGGCGGAGGCGGCCTGGTCGGCCTGGGCACCGGTGAAGCCGGCGGTTTCGTAGACGGCGAGGCTGTGGTCGTCGTGGCGGGCCTTGCCCTCGCCGTAGAGGACGTGTGCCGCGAATGCCTGGACCAGCCACGGGTGTCGGGTGAGCATCTCGTACAGGTCGATGGCCATGGCGGTGGCCGCCGTGCGCCAGTCGACCGAGCCCAGGTCGGGCAGCTTGAGTTCGCCCCACACCTGGTCGGTCGCGAGCAGGACGAGATTGTCCTTGTTCTTGACGTGCCAATACATGGCCGTGGCCGCGGAGTCGAGCCGTCTGCCCAGCGCGCGCATGTTCAGGCCCTCGAGACCCTCGGCGTCCAGAAGCTCGATGGCGGTGCGGATGAGCTGGTCTCGGGTGAGGACATCGCGCGGCATGGCGTCACTGTACGCAGGGTCTTGCACAGCGTTCAAGTTCTCGGCTACGGTTCACGTCGCCAGCCAGTTGAGCTAAGCGCAATTCCAGGGAGAGTTCCCATGGCCACCCTGGTCGCCGGAATTCAACTGCTCGTCGCCGCCGCCTTCGCGAGCATCCCGGGGTCCGCCATCACTTCGGCTCCGCCGCGATCGCCGCCGTCGAGGGCCGAACTGCGCCGCCAGGACGTGCGCCCCGAGGTATTGGCGGAGAACAGGATCCGGTTCGACGCCAGCGGCCACGAGACCGCGGACCCGGGCGACCGTCGCCGCGGTGATGACCGCCATCGCGCCTCGCCGGCGCCGGCCTGGCCCAGGCTCTGAGAACGCACCATCGAGCCTGCGGCGGCGAGCCGGCGGGCGCATTGCACGGGTCCCTCGGGGCGAAGCTGTCGTCGCGAAGGAGCCGTGGGTGTTCGTGAGGGGTGGGTCGCGATCAGCCGCACGAGGTGGTGACGCTGCGGTACGCGTCCTCTATGCGCGCGGCCAGCGTCACCTCACCGGCGGTGAGGGCCCCGCCGTCCTCGGGGGACACCATGATCTGCGTGTACCCGTCGAGCCGCCGCACCGTCGGCCGCATCTGCAACGCGTCGGCGACCACCTTGATCCTCTCGGTCAGGGCCGCGTGCTGCGCGTCATCGATGCGCAGAGTACGTTTGATGTCCCGCCCCTCCAGTGACCAGCCGGCCAGCAGGGTCAGCGCGTCGTGCAGATAGTCATGTCCGCTCGTTGACCTACGCCGCGCACGCATGGCTGGCCTCCCAGGCGTCGTTGCCGGCCCGTAGCCATTTCGTGGCCGTACCGTTGTTGTTGATGTTCCTAGTGTTCCTGGGGTGGCACGCTGTGTCCACGCTCACAATTCAGTCGTCTGGTGAGCTTCGGTACACCGCAGGACACCCAATCCTTGTTTTGTCTGGCAGGCTGATGCCTCGTGCAGACCGAACGGCCCATGTCGCGGATCATTGTCGGTGCCGCCATCATCGAGGCGGGCCGGGTGCTCGCGTGTGCCCGTGCCGCGCCGCCGGAGGTCGCCGGGCGCTGGGAGTTTCCGGGCGGCAAGGTCGAAGAGGGCGAGACCGAGCCGGAGGCTCTGATTCGCGAATGCGAGGAGGAGCTCGGGGTCAAGGTGGAGGTCGGCGACCGGGTCGGCGGTGACGTCCCGCTGGGGCACGCCGGCGCGGTGCTCAGGGTCTACAAGTCCCGGCTGCTGGCCGACCAGACTCCCCAGTGCCTGGAGCACTCCGAGCTGCGCTGGCTGGGCCGTGACGAGCTGTTCGACGTCGACTGGCTGCCGGCCGACGCGCCGATCGCCGCCGCGCTGCGCCCGCTGCTCGACTGAGCCCGCCGCTCGACTGAGCCCGCCACCGCCGTGCTGTCGTCCGGTGGTGCCGTCACATCGGCGTGCCGTCGCGCTGCTGTCCGGTTGTCGGCGCGGGCGACACGCCGGACACGCCCAACACGCCCAGTGGCAATGTCCATGATCGTCCAAAGAATGTCGACGGGGTGCGCGACTATCGGAGAGTGGAGCTGACTTACTCCGAGGTTGGGGCGACCTTCGACGGTGCGTTCCCGAACGGCTACCGGCACGTCCGCGGCCGCGCCCGCCTCGGCCGGGGCGAACGGGTCTACGCCGGCGCCGTGCACGCGTTGGGCTCGTTCGACATGCAGCGGCGCGCCGGGCTACGGGTGCGCGCGAGCGTCGGGATGGCGGCCGAGGGGGTCGAGGTCGCCTTCGGCTTCGGCGCCGGGCCGCTGCGCCTGTGGGCGCCGGTACGGGTGGTCTGGCTCGTCAACGAGCCGCTGCGCTACGGCTACGGGTACGGCACGCTGCCCGGCCACCCGGAGACGGGGGAGGAGGGCTTCCTGGTGTCGCTGGCGCCGGACGAAACGGTGTGGTTCGAGGTGCGGGCGTTCAGCCGGCCGGATCGCTGGTTCGTCCGGGCGGCCGGGCCGCTGGGCGCGCTCGTCCAGGATCGCGCCAACGACAAGTACCGCTCGGCGATCCACCGGCTGGCGAACGCCCGCACCGCTGCCTGAGGCGCTACTACGCCTCGATCTGGTCCCGCCGGAAAATCTTGCGGCCGAGCCAGACCAGCGGGTCGTACCGGTTGTCGACCGCGCGCTCCTTCATCGGGATGATCGCGTTGTCGGTGATCTTGATGTGCTCCGGGCAGACCTCGGTGCAGCACTTGGTGATGTTGCAGTACCCGATGCCCTGCTCGGCGACCGCGAAGTCCTTGCGGTCGTGCTTCGCGTCCAGCGGGTGCATGTCCAGCTCCGCCGCTCGGATGAAGAACCGCGGTCCGGAGAACGCGTGCTTGTTCTCCTCGTGGTCGCGCACCACGTGGCAGGTGTTCTGGCACAGGAAGCACTCGATGCACTTGCGGAATTCCTGCGAGCGCTCGACGTCGACCTGCTGCATCCGGTAGTCGCCGGGCTCGACGCCGGCCGGCGGCGCGAACGCCGGCATCTCGCGCGCCTTCTGGTAGTTGAAGGACACGTCGGTGACCAGGTCGCGGATGACCGGGAAGGTACGCAGCGGGGTGACCGTGATCGTCTCGGTGTCCTCGAAGGTGGACATCCGGGTCATGCAGCCCAGCCGCGGCTTGCCGTTGATCTCCATCGAACAGGAGCCGCACTTGCCGGCCTTGCAGTTCCAGCGCACCGCGAGGTCGGGTGCCTGGGTGGCCTGGAGGCGATGGATGATGTCGAGGACTACCTCACCCTCGTTCACCTCGACCTGGAAGTCCTCCAGCGTGCCGCCGGTGTCGTCCCCGCGCCAGACCCGGAAATGCCTGTTCGCGCCCATCACACACCATCCTTCGCCGGGCCGGCCGCCGAAACCTGCGTCTCCGTGTAGCCCGCCAGCTCTTCATCGGTCATGTACTTCTTGAGCTCGGACAGCTCGAACAGGCCGAGCAGTTCCGAGCGCATGGTCGGGACCGGCTGGTGCAGCAGCGACACCTCACCCGACGGGCTCAGCGAGCAGACCAGGTTGACCTGGCGCCACTTCGGGCTCATCTCGGGGAAGTCCTCGCGGGTGTGACCGCCGCGCGACTCCTCGCGCTCCAGGGCCGCCTTGGCGGTGCACTCCGAGACCACCAGCATGTTGCGCAGGTCCAGGGCCAGGTGCCAGCCCGGGTTGAACTTGCGCCCGCCGTTGGCGCTCACCTTGGCCACCCGGCCGCGCAGGTCGGCCAGCTGCTTGAGGGAGTCCTCCAGCTCGGCCTTGCGCCGGATGATGCCCACCAGGTCCTGCATGACCTGCTGGAGGTCGTGCCACACGGTGTACGGGTTCTCACCGTCGGTGCGCTCCAGCGGGGCCAGTGCCGTGTCCCGCGCGACCTCCACGTCGGTCTCGGACACCTTCGGCCGGCTCGCGCCGAGGCTGTCCACATAGGACGCCGCGTGCTCGCCCGCCCGCTTGCCGAACACCAGCAGGTCGGACAGCGAGTTGCCGCCGAGCCGGTTGGAGCCGTGCATGCCGCCGGACACCTCACCGGCCGCGAACAGGCCCTGCACGGTGCCCGCGGCGGCGCCCGAGTCCGGGTCGACCTCCACGCCGCCCATCACGTAGTGGCAGGTGGGCCCGATCTCCATCGGCTGCTTGGTGATATCGACGTCCGCCAGCTCCTTGAACTGGTGGTGCATCGACGGCAGCCGCTTGAGGATGAACTCGGGCGAGCGCCGGGAGGCGATGTCCAGGTAGATGCCTCCGCTCGGGGTACCGCGCCCAGCCTTGATCTCGGAGTTGATGGCCCGGGCGACCTCGTCGCGGGGCAGCAGCTCCGGCGGCCGGCGGTTGTTGTCCGGGTCGGTGTACCAGCGGTCAGCCTCCTCCTCGGTCTCCGCGTACTGCTTGCGGAACACGTCCGGCACGTAGTCGAACATGAACCGCTTGCCCTCGGAGTTCTTGAGGATGCCGCCGTCGCCGCGGACCGACTCGGTGACCAGGATGCCCTTGACCGAGGGCGGCCAGACCATGCCGGTCGGGTGGAACTGAAGGAACTCCATGTTGATGAGCGTGGCGCCGGCGCGCAGCGCGAGCGCGTGGCCGTCGCCGGTGTACTCCCAGGAGTTCGAGGTCACCTTGTAGGACTTGCCGACGCCGCCGGTGGCCAGCACGATCGCGGGCGCCTGGAACAGCACCAAGCCGCCGTCCTCGCGCCGGTACCCGAAGGCCCCGGCCACCCGGTCGCCGTCCAGCAGCAGCTCGACGATGGTGGTCTCGGCGAAGACCCGGATGCCGCTCTCGAAGTCACCGGTGGCGGCGAAGTCCTCCTGCTGCAGCGACACGATCTTCTGCTGCAGGGTGCGGATCAGCTCCAGGCCGGTGCGGTCGCCGACGTGGGCCAACCGGGGGTACTCGTGGCCGCCGAAGTTGCGCTGCGAGATCTTGCCGTCCTTGGTCCGGTCGAACAGCGCGCCGTAGGTCTCCAGCTCCCAGATCCGGTCGGGCGCCTCGTGCGCGTGCAACTCGGCCATCCGGAAGTTGTTGAGGAACTTGCCGCCGCGCATGGTGTCCCGGAAGTGCACCATCCAGTTGTCGTTCGAGTTGACGTTGCCCATGGCCGCGGCGGCGCCGCCCTCGGCCATGACCGTGTGCGCCTTACCGAACAGCGACTTGGAGATGATCGCCGTCTTCTTGCCGGCGAGCCGGGCCTCGACGGCCGCGCGCAGCCCGGCGCCGCCGGCACCGATGACCACGACGTCGTACTGGTGGCGCTCGATATCGGCGGAGTTCGGGTTCGCCGTGTTTGGTTCAGTCATCGTTGTCTCACCTCAGCCGATGAACCGCAGGTCCGGGAACCAGCCGGCCGACACGGCCATCACGTAGAAGTCGGTCACCGCGAGGGTGCCCAGGGTGATCCAGGCCAGCAGCATGTGCTTCGAGTTCAGCTTCGACACGAAGATCCAGAAGCGGTACCGGAGGGGGTGCTTCGAGAAGTGCTTGAGCCGGCCGCCGGTGATGTGCCGGCAGGAGTGGCAGGACAGCGTGTACGCCCACAGCATCACAACGTTGCCCAGCAGGATCAGGTTGCCCAGGCCGAAGCCGATGTGCTCGGTGCCGGAGAAGGCCCGGATGGCGTCCCAGGTGTTGATGATCGAGATGATCACCGCGGCGTAGAAGAAGTAGCGGTGAGCGTTTTGAATGATCAGCGGGAACCGGGTCTCGCCGGAGTAGGTCTTGTGGCCGTCCGGCACCGCGCAGGCCGGCGGCGAGGCCCAGAAGGCGCGATAGTAGGCCCGGCGGTAGTAGTAGCAGGTGAGCCGGAACAGCAGCAGGAACGGAAGAGTGAGGGCGGCGAACGGGATCAACGCGTTGGCCGGCAGGAATCGCCCGAACTCCGCGGCCTGAGTGGAGCAGCCGTTGGATATACAGGGCGAGTAGAAGGGCGTCAGGTAGTGGTACCCGGGCCCCTCGAGGAAGTACCACTTCTGCATGAAGACCCGCACCGTGGCATAGGCTAACCAGGCGACCAGGCCGAGGACCGTCAGCAGTGGCGCCAGCCACCATCGGTCCGTGCGCAACGTCTTCGCCGCGATTGCGGCGCGTGGCCGGCCTACCACCGGCCTCGTTGCCGTCGTCGTCATCGTGTGTTCGCTCCCTGACGGGCTACTTGTAGAACGGGTCGGACAGACCGGACTGTGCGGTGCAAACGTTACGCCGGGGTATGCCGAGCCCACGCGCAAGGGAGTCTGGCGCGTGACCGTACTTTACGGAAGCTAAAACCTCACATCCGTTCGATGGTGTGCATTACCTCACTGCAGGCTGTAGGGCGCCCGGGAGGCACCGGGGAGGCGAATCGGCCGGATGAATAGCCACCGCAAAACGGCAGATACGGCTACAATTCCGGCATCTCACACACAGGGCTGGGTCGTCCATCGGGTGCCCGATCGGGTCCCGGTATGACCAGGATCACCCCTCGGTTCCTCGGCCTGGAGACGCTCGGGGCGCCTCACCCCGAGGCGCCTCCGGTGAAGTTCCACGATGCGAGGCGCAGGGCGGGTGCCACGAATGAGGAATCCTCGTAGGTGGCCGGCAGGGGCACCGCGTGGGTGCCGATGCCGAGCACCGCGCCCGGCTCCAGGGCCCTCGGGTAGGACTGCGTGAAGCGCAGATTGCGCACGGGCCGGACGATCCGCCCGTCCTCGATCAGCCAGACGCCGTTGCGGGTCAACCCGGTCATCACCAGGGTCCGCGGGTCCAGCACCCGGGTGTACCAGTGGTCCGTCACCAGTACGCCCCGGCCCACCCCGGCGACCATCGCGGCCACGCTGGAGTCGGCAGCCGGACCGTCCACCTCGGACGGCGGGGCGTCCACTCCGGAGGGTCCGGCCGGATCCGACGGCAACAGCCGCAGGTTGGCCGGTACCGGGCCGGATCCCTCGCCCGGCGAGGCGTGCCCGGTCGAGGACGTGCCGGCCTGCGCCGCGGTGCGCCGGTCGTGCGCCACCGCCGCCGTCACGCCGGCGCTGACCATCTCGATGCGGCGCTTGGGCGTGCCCTCGACGTCGAACGGGATGCCGATCGCGCCGGGGGAGACCGGGTCGTCGACCAGCGTCACCGACGGGTCCAGTTGCGCCTCGCCGATCGCCGCGAACGACCGTCGATCGCCGACCGCCTTGCCGTTGAACCCGTGTACCGCCAGGCACCGCAGCACGTCATGCACCGCGGTGGGTTCCAGCACCACCTCGTACCGGCCCGGCGGCAGTTCCACCGGGTCCGCCCCGGCTCGCGCCTTGGCGGCGGCCCGGGCGCCGAGCAGCCCACCGTCCAGATCGGACAGCTGGCCGGCGGCCCGGCGCGCGACCCCGTCCGAGGTGGGGGTGCGCGCTATCCCGTCCAGCGACGCGTCCGTGCCGGCACCCTCAATCAGCTGACCGGCGGAGTTGGCGAACGTCACGGTGGTGTGCCTGGTGCGGCAGTTTCCGGCGGTGACCAGCCCACCGGCGGCGGCCACGAACGCGCGCACCAGGGCCGCGCGGTCGTCCGGCGTCGCCGCCACGATCGCCTCGTCAACGGTGCCGGCGGTGACCGGCCCCGCCTGCGGAGCGAGGCCGGGCCAGCTCCGGTCCGGCGGGCACAGCCGGGCCGCGGCCACCGTGCGGTCCACGAGCCCGCGCAGCGAGGCGGGATCGGTCAGGGTGGTCGAGCCGGCCGCCGTACGCCCGTCCACGTGTAGCCGCAGTCGCACCCGGGTGGTGGTATCCGCGACGTTCTGGTGGATGTACGAGTTGGCGAACCGGGTCAGGGCCAGGGCCTGCCACTGCACGGTCACCTCGGCCTGTGCCGTGCCACCGGTGGCCACCCGGACCAGCTCGAGCACCTGCTGTGCCAGATCGACTCGCAGCAGTTCGGTGCTCATGCGCCCGCCTCGCTTCGCTCGCTGACGGTCGCTCATGCGCGGACTCCCACCCGGACGTCGGTGAACCGGGCCGGGGCGGCCGGATGGCCGGTGTGGCCGATCTGCCCGGGCTGGCCCTTCCCGCAGTTCGGGGTGCCCCACGGCACGATCTCGGAGGAGAGCATGTCCATCGACCGCCAGAACAGCGGCCCGATGCCGGTGTAGGTCGGGTTGCGCAGCATCCGGCCGAGCTTGCCGCCCTTCACCTCCCACCCGATCTCGCAGCCGAACTGGAAGTTGAGCCGCTTGTCATCGATCGACCAGGACCGGTTGTTGTCCATGTAGACGCCGTCGTCGGTGGACGCGATGATTTCCTCCAGCGTGTGCGGCCCGGGCTCGAGCCCGACGTTGGTCATCCGTACCATCGGCAGCCGCGCCCAGCCGTCCGACCGCACGCTGCCGGCGTAGTCCAGTCCCGCGGTGGCGGCGCTGTCCCGCCCGGCGAGCACGCCCACCCACTGTCCATTCTGGACCGCGTACCGGGCCGCGGCCGGGCTGCCCTCGTCGTCGTACCCGAACGAGCCGAGACCGCCGGGCACGCTCGGGTCGATCACGATGTTCATCAGTTCGGAGCCGTAGCGCAGCCGGCCCAGCTGGGCCAGGTCCAGCCAGGAGGTGCCGGCGTACGCCGCCTCCCAGCCCAGGATCCGGTCCAGCTCGATGGCGTGGCCGACCGATTCGTGGATCTGCAACGCCATCTGCTCGCTGCCCAGGATCAGGGTGGTGTTGCCGGGCGGACACAGCGGTGCGGACAGCAGCTCGCGGGCCTCGTGCGCGATCCGGGCGGCGTGCGCGCCCAGGTCGAGCTCGTCGACCAGCTCCCAGCCCCGGGTGCCGTACTGACCGCGGTACGACGGGTAGGAGCGGCGCTGGGTCTCGCCGTCACCGACCACGGTGGCCGAGATGCCGCCGCCACACTCCCGGAGGTGCTGGTCGATCCGGTGCCCCTCGGACGAGACGAACCACTTGTGGGTGTCCCAGATCTGGTAGAGGCCCTCGGCGACGTCCGCGCCCTCGCCGTGCGCCTCACCGGTCGCGCTGACCAGCAGGTCGCCCTTGTCCGACAGGGCCACCGACAGCGGATCAACCAGACACTCGCTGCTCCACGAGGCGGACTCGACCGGCACCGGCACCAGATCGGCGGCCGGGCCGGCCACGGTCGCCGACGCGGCGGCGATGGCGGTGGCCCGCCGGCCCGCGGCGCGGGCGGCGGCGTCACCCAGGTCGGGTACCGCGAAGAAGCCCCAGCCGGAGCCGACCAGGGCGCGTACCCCGATGCCCGCGCTCTCGTCCTGATCGAGTCCCTCGATCTCGCCGTTGCGGGCCGACATCGACTCGTACCGGCGGTGCATCACCCGCGCGTCGGCGTACCGGGCCCCGGCGTCGAGCGCGGCCTGCACCGCCGCGGTGGCGGCGTCGAAGTGCGTCATGATCACCACCCTACCCCGCCGCGGCGGTGCCCTCCGGGCGACGGCCGGCCGCCCATGGGGCGTTGACCAGGGGTTATCGCGCCGAACGCCGGCGCATCTGGCGGTTGGCGGCTACCGGGTGGCCAGGTCGGCCAGCTCGTTGATGCGGGCGGCCAGCGCCAGGTCGTGCTCGGTCACCCCACCCTCGGAGTGGGTGGACAGCCGGAACGTGACGTCGGTCCAGCGGATGTCGATATCCGGGTGGTGGTTCATCGTCTCGGCCGCGTCGGCCACCGCGGTCACCAACGAGATCCCGGCCGGGAAGCTGGCGGCGGTGATCGTGCGGCTGATCCCGTCCGTGCCGCCGGACCAGCCCGGCAGGTCGGCGAGCGCGGTGGAAAGCTGCTCGGCAGACAGTACGGTTGCCATCCGCTCACGGTACCGGCTCATCGCGCGTCCCGCCCGGCGAGCGGCGCATCCGGCCGTGCTGTCCACAGTGGACCAGCGGCGCGGCTACCCCCCGAGGGCGCCGCGCAGGAACTCGAGTTCGAGCCTCAGTAGCCGCTCGGCCAGGCCACCGGCCGCCATGTGGGTCGCCCCGGTCAGCGGGATCATCGAGTGCGGCCGGCCCGAGGCCAGCAGCGCGGCGGACAGCCGCAGGGTGTGCGCCGCCACCACGTTGTCGTCGACCAGCCCGTGGATGAGCAGCATCGGCCGGGCGTCCAGCGGCCCGACCGGCGCCTCGGCGGCCGCCTCGATCAGCGAGTGGTGGGCGTAGACATCCGAGCCGTCGCTGGGCAGCCCCAGGTACCGCTCGGTGTACGCGGTGTCGTAGAGCTGCCAGTCGGTGACCGGCGCGCCCACCACGGCGGCGTGATACACGTCCGGGCGGCGCAGCACGGCCAGCGCGGACAGGTAACCGCCGAACGACCAGCCCTTGATGCCGACCCGGGACAGGTCCAGGTCCGGGTGCTTGTCGGCCAGCGCGCGCAGCGCGTCCACCTGGTCGCCGAGCACCACGTCGGCCATCCGACGGTGGATCACCTTCTCGAAGCTGGGCGCCACCCCCGGCGTGCCCCGGTTGTCGGCGACCACCACGACGAAACCCGCGTCCGCCCACCACTGCCGCTCCAGCCAGCGCGACCGGACGGAGAGCACCTCCTGATGCCCGGGGCCCCCGTAGATGTCCACCAGTACCGGCAGCCGGCGCCCGGCCACGTGGTTGCGCGGGTACAGCACGCCGGTGGGCAGCCGGCGGTCGGTGACCCGTTCGAGCACCGGGCGCGGCGCGTACGGCGGGGTGGCGGCCAGGTTGGTCAGCTCGCCGATCTTCTCGTCGTCCCGGTACACGGTCCACTGCGCCCCGGAGTGGTCCAGCCCCAGCGCGCCGACCACCAGCGTCTGCCCGCCGCCGAACCCGGTGAACCAGCCGGAGCCGGTGCCGATCCGGTGCGCGTCCACGATCGGCGCGCCGGCGTGCGCGGTGACCCGGTACAGGTACTGCTCGCTGGGCTCGCCCTCGCTGGCCTCGACCAGCAGCTCGCCGCTGTGCTGGGTGTCCGGCGCGCCGATCCGGCCGCAGACCCGGCGCACGTACAGGTTGGGCGGGGTCAGCAGGGTGCCGTCGGCGAACAGGCAACGAGCGTCGTACCCGTCGTGGGCCAGCTCGCCGCCGATCAGCACCCGGCCGTCGGACAGGTATGCCGGGGTGCCCGGGATCGGCTCGACCCAGCGGGGATCCGCCAGCTCGGCGTGCACCTGGGTCTCGCCGGTGCGGGGGTCGACGGCCAGCACCAGCCCGTGCTGCTGCAGCCGGCGCAGGACCGTGATCAACGGCCCGCCCACCTCGCTCCAGGACACCGAGACCAGGTACGGGTAGATCTCCCGGTCCCAGTGCACGTCGACCCAGCCGCCGTCCAGGTCCAGCAGGTGCAGGGTCACCTCGGCGTTGGCCGACCCGGCGTACGGGTAGTTGACCACGTTCGGGGCGGCGGCCGGGTCGGCTGGATCGTGCAGGGTCCAGCGCGGCACCCGGCTCTCGTCGACCCGGGCGGCGAGCAGCGACTGACCGTCCGGAGCCCACCAGTAGCCGCGGTAGCGGCCGAACTCCTCCGCCGCGATGAACTCGGCGAGGCCCCAGCCGATCCCGTCCTCGCCGGCGATCAGGGCGTCGGCCGGCTCACCGTCGCCGGCCAGCCCGCCCGAGGCGACCCGGAGCGCGCCCGAGGTGACGTATGCGATCTTGGAGCCGCCCGGGTCCGGGCGCGGGTCGATCACCGGGCCGGCGGTGGGTATCTCGGCCACGGTGCCGGACACCAGGTCGGCCCGGAACAGCCGGCCACTCAGGGCAAACGCGGCGATCCGGGCATCCGGGTCGATGGCGTACGACCCGATGCCGCCCGCCGACAGTCGAAGCCGTTCGCGTAGCGCCCGCTCCTCGGGCGGCAGGTCGGCGCTCCGCCCGGACAGCAGGTCGGCCGGCTCGGCGATCAGGCGCTCCCGGCCGGAGTCGACCTCGAAGGTGTACAGCCGGTCGACCGGGTCCTCGGGGCCGGACGATCGCAGGAAGACCACACGGCTGCCGTCCGCGGCCACGCTGACCGCGCGCGGCGCGCCGTACGAGAAACGCCGGGTACGGGCCGCCAGTTCCGGGTACTCCATCCGACCATGATGGCCTCCCGACGGCCCCGGTGAGGGGCCATACGGTGAGCCGCCCGCGTACAGTGTCCGGGTGACCGTCAGCGAGACCGCCCCTACCGCAGCAAAGCGGATCATGCTCGTGCACGCGCACCCGGACGACGAGTCGACGGGTACCGGCGCGACCATGGCCCGCTACGTCGACGAGGGCGCACACGTCACCTTGATCACCTGCACTCTCGGTGAGGAGGGTGAGATCCACGTACCGGCCCTCGCGCAGCTGGAAGCGGCACAGGCCGACCAGCTCGGCGGGTACCGGGTCGCCGAGTTGGAGAGGGCCTGCGTCGCGCTGGGCGTCACCGATCACCGGTTCCTCGGCGGGGCCGGCCGGTACCGCGACTCCGGCATGATGGGCCTGCCCACCAACCAGCACCCCCGCGCCTTCTGGCAGGCCGACCTGGAGGTCGCCGCCGGGCTGCTGCTGGAGGTGATCCGGGAGGTCCGGCCGCAGGTCCTGGTGACCTACGACGAGAACGGGTTCTACGGGCACCCGGACCACATCCAGGCGCACCGGGTGGCCATGCGCGCGGCCGAGCTGGCCGACGCGGAGGGGATCGGGCCACAGAAGATCTACTGGACGGCCGTGCCGCGCAGCGTGCTGGAGGCCGGGTTCAAGTCGTTCGCGAACTCCTCGGACAACCCGTTCGAGGGAATCGAGCGGCCTGAGGATCTTCCGTTCGGCTCGCCCGACGACGAGATCGCCGCCCGGATCGACGGGCACCCGCTGGCCGCGCGGAAGGTGGCCGCGCTCCAGGCGCACGCCACGCAGATCCCCAAGACCTCGTGGCTGTTCACCGTCGCGAGCAACTTCGGCAGCGATTTCATGGGGGTCGAGCACTTCCGGCTCGCCAAGGGCGAGAAGGGTCCGACCGGCGCGCCGAACGGCTGGGAGGACGACCTGTTCGCGGGCATCGACCTGCCGGCCGTCCTCACGTCGTGACCGCCGTCAGTTGAGAACCACGGGCTCGTCGTGAACCTGTTCCTGAAGATCGCCGGGGTGGTCGCCGGCCTGATCGGCGGCTTCCTCACCGGCCTGTGGGAGGTCTTCCTCAGCCCGCTGTACGTCGGCGCCGTGCCGCTGCCGTTGTCGCCGGTGCTGGCGATCGTGACGAGCGGCGCGTTGATCTGGTTCACCAGGCGGGTGACCGGAAGCGCGGGGCTGGCGCTGCTGCCCGGGGTGGTCTGGTTCGCCACGATGCTGGTCGCGGCCACCGAGACCCGCGAGGGTGACGTGCTGATGCCGGGCAATGACTACATCGGCCTGGCGGCGATCCTGGTGGGCGCGGCGGTCTGGGCGATCATGGCGTACCGGATGTTTCTGAACCGGCCGTCGACCGCCGGTGGCCGGGCGGGAACGGGCGGCGCCACCCGGCCGAACTTCCCCGTGCGGGAGCCCGCGAAGGTCGGCCCGGGCAGGCGCCCTGCGAGCGCACCCGCGAAGGCCTCACCAGCTCCTGGCAAGAAGCCATCCGCATCCGCGAAGACCCCATCGGTCCCCGCGAAGACTCCACCGGCCCCCGCGAAGGCGTCATCCGCACCCACGCGGGGCGCGAACGACCCCGCGAGCGCGTCGACCGATCCCGCCCCGGGCGAGCCGACGGCGGGACCGGGCGGAGCATCGGGCGCGGCGCCTGCCGGGCAACCGGCCGGACCCCGGGCGAAGCCCAAGCGCCCGTCCGGCTCGTCCAAGTCGCCCAGGCCGGGCGGCCGGCGCTAATTCGGCCCCCGGCCCGCCTGGCCCACGACTCACCGGCGCGGTTCGCCTGGCCTGCGGTTCGCCTGGCCTGCGGTTCGCCTGGCGCGGCTGGCCGGCGCGGCTCAGACGGCGTCGCGCAGGTCACCCTCGTCGTCGGCGACCGGGCCGCCCAGCTCGCCGGTGCCGTAGCGGTCCAGCACCTGCCTGACGCGCCGTCCCCAACGCTCGTGCGCCGCCTGCCGGCTGATCCCGGCCGCCTGGGCGATCAGTTCCCAGGTCACGCCCCACCGGCGCAGGCCGACCAGGGTACCGATCGGGTCGAGGCCGACCCCGAGGTCGATGCGCAGCTGCACGAGCTGGCTCGCCAGCTCCCGCCGGGCCGACGACCGGTCCGCGTCGCCGCGCGGCGCCGGTGGCGCCGACCCGGACCCGTCGGACGTGGACTCGTCCGGCCGGTCGGGGGCGTGGGGATCGATCGGTCCACCCATCAGCAGGTCGGACTGGCGGCTGGCCTCGTTCACGGCGATGGCGTTCACCGTGGCCACGGCCTCGGACACGTCCACGGTCAGTGCGGCGCTCAGATACTCGTCCACGGCTGTCAAGGTAACCCTGACAAGCCCCGCGCGACAGCGAATTACCCGGCGGGGCCAGGACCCCGATCGGTAGGGTGTGCGGTCGGATCGGGCCCGCCGGGAACCCGTCCCGAGCGGTATTTGGCATGATCATCGCTATTTGCCGGGCCGACTAATAGCGAGCTTCGAGGTTGACGCGCTATACCTCTTGCATTCCCGGCCTTTGTCGGAATCGGCCTCCCGGGTCCAGCGCCCGGATCGATCCGTGCCCGGACGACCCGGACAGCCCCCGGCGGTCCGAGGCGGACAATCCAGGGGCGCAAGACGCGGAGGCGGAGGAGCCCCAGGTGCGGGTGCACCCCGGAGTGAGGAGGACGCGAGATGAGGGACCGATGGCTGCCGATCGCACTGGTGGCGGGCGTGAACTTCGCAGCCAACCTGATCGCGCGGTTCATTGTGTGGCTCAGCGCGTCGAATAGCGACACGGGGCAGATCACCATCGGTCTGGTCGTCTTCGGCGTCGTGGGCGTGGTGATGATCTGGGCGGGGGTGCGCTGGGGACGCCGGTACCCGATGGCCCGGGTCGCGCCGGACCTCGCCGTGATCATCCTGGCCAGCTGCCTGTTCTCGGTGGTGCTCGGCCCGCTGGCCGGCGGGGCGCTGCCGTTCCAGGAGGGCGTCGGGCTGTTCTTCGGCGAGATCTGGCGGTACGTGCTCTACGCCGCCGCCGGTGCCGTCCTCGGGCTGCTGGTGCTGACCATGCTCGGCAAGGACTACCGGTCACAGGCGCTCAAGCGGTACGCGGAGCTGAAGCAGGCCAAGCCGCGCCGGGTGGTCAGGCGCTGACCCGGTCCGGCGCGTCGAGCCGGCGCGTCACGTAGCTGTGATGCGTGGTGAACCCGAGCCGGGCATAGAGCGCCAGGGCGGCCTCGTTGTGGCCCTCCACTTGGAGCAGGGCGTCGTGCGCACCGGTTGTGGCGGCCCAGCCGGCCAGCGCCCGGGTGACCAGGCCGGCCAGCCCGCGCCGGCGGGCCGGCTCGGCGACCTCGACCAGGCCCAGGTGCAGGAAACCGGAGACCACCGTGCCTCGCGCGCTGGCGACCAGCCGGCCGCCGTCGTACACGGCCGCGAAGCGCACCAACTCCGGCCCGGTGAGCAGCCGGTACGCCTCCGGCGGGAGTGCGCCCTTGCGGGCCGAGACGACGGCGAGCCAATCCGCCGCCGGCAGGGGGTCGAGGCGCACCTCCGGATCGCCGTGCCCGGAGCCGCCCGGCTCCGGCGCGACGAGATCGGCCAGCCGGACGGTCTGCAGCAGGGTGGCGGGCGATCGGGTCCACCCGCGCTCGTCCAGGGCGATGTCGACCGCCCGCGCCAGGGGTAGCGGCACGTTGATCTGAGCCGGCAGCCCGCGGGCGGCGTACCAGGCGCGTACCGCCTCGATCGCGTCCGGCAGGTCCAGGCCGGGGTCGCCGATGGGCAGCGCGGAGTTTCCCCGACCGGTCCAGCCGCCGGCCGCCCGCAGTTGCCAGTCGCCCAGCCGGTCGGTGTCCGGTGCCGGCCAGGCCAGGCTGGCGACCCGTTCCAGGGCGGCGGTGCCGTACCTGCGGTGCGGTATCCGCTTTCCCGCGCTCACCCGGTCGCCCGGTATCCGGAGGGGCCCGTCGGCGGTGGCCACGGTGAGCCCGTCGTCATCGAATTCCAGGAGCTCACCCAGCGCGTCGGAGTACACCGGACGATCACCGCGTACGCCGACGATCCGCCTGACTACCACCCTGTGTCCCACATCTTCCGGCCCCAGCACAATCGCCCTCCTCAGGGACGAGATACTAGGCTCTAACCGCCGCGGAGGATCGCGGTGAAGTGCTGGTGCGGAGAGGATTACCCGTGACCTACATCATCGCCGAGCCGTGCGTTGATCTGCTGGACAAGGCCTGCATCGAAGAGTGCCCGGTCGATTGCATCTACGAGGGTAACCGGATGCTCTACATTCACCCCGACGAGTGTGTCGACTGCGGGGCGTGTGAGCCGGTCTGCCCGGTCGAGGCGATCTTCTATGAGGACGACGTCCCGGCTCAGTGGAAGGACTACGTCGGCGCCAACTACGAGTTCTTCGAGGACCTCGGCTCGCCCGGCGGTGCCTCGAAGGTCGGCAAGGTGGCCAAGGACGCGGCGTTCGTGGCGGCCCAGCCGCCGCGGGAGGCCGAGCACTGAACCGGCACGATGACCAGGACCCGGCCACGGTATCGGGTCCGCTGGATTCTGCGCGCACGGCGGGCCCGGTCACCCCGGTCCCGCCAGCGCTCCGGCTCTCCGCCGGGCTCCCCGACTTCCCGTGGGACCAGCTGGAGCCGGCCAAGGCCCGTGCCGCCGCCCATCCGGACGGCCTGGTGGACCTGTCCGTCGGTACCCCGGTCGACCCGGTACCGGACGCGGTCCGCGACGCGCTTGCCGGCGCGTCGAACTCCCCGGGGTACCCGCTGACCATGGGTACGCCCGAACTGCGTGCCGCGATCACGGCCTGGGTGCTGAGGGCCTGCGGTGCGGCTCCCGGTTTCGGCGTGCTGCCCACGATCGGCTCCAAGGAGCTCGTCGCCTGGCTGCCCACGCTGCTGGGCATCGGGCCCGGGGACACCGTGGCGATCCCGAGCGTCTGCTACCCGACCTACGAGGTCGGTGCCCGGCTGGCCGGCGCCGAGGTGGTCCGCGCCGATTCGCTGACCGCGATCGGACCGGCGCCGGTGAAGTTGATCTGGATCAACTCGCCGTCCAACCCGACCGGTCGCGTGCTGCCCAAGGAGCACCTGCGCAAGGTGGTCGACTGGGCGCGGGAGCGCGGGGCGGTCGTCGCCAGCGACGAGTGCTATCTGCCGCTGGGTTGGGAGGCGGAGCCGACCTCGGTGTTGTCGGTGGCCGACTCGTACGACGGGGTGCTGGCGGTGCACTCGCTGTCCAAGCGCTCGAACCTGGCCGGGTACCGGGCCGGCTTCATCGCCGGCGATCCGGAGCTGGTCACCGAGGTGCTCGCGGTACGCAAACACGCCGGCATGATCGTTCCGTACCCGGTACAGGCGGCGATGATCGCGGCCCTGGACGACGAGACTCACGTGGACCAGCAGCGGGAGCGGTACCGCGCGCGGCGCGGCGTGCTGCGTGCGGCGCTGGAGAAGTCCGGCTTCACCGTGGAGTACTCGGAGGCCGGCCTCTACCTGTGGTCGACCCGGGGCGAGGACTGCTGGGCCACGGTCGACTGGTTGGCGCAGCGGGGGATCCTCGTGGCGCCCGGCACGTTCTACGGCCCGGCCGGGCAGCGGCACGTGCGGATCGCGCTGACCGCCACCGACGAGCGGATCGACGCGGCGGTCTCCCGGCTGGACTAGTCCGGCCAGGGCCGCCATTCCGAGCGGGAGGCCGGCACCCCCGCAGCGGACGGGCCGGCACGTCTCAGCGAAAAGGCCGGCACGCGACCCCGAGGGGTGGGTGCCGGCCTTTGACGTATGCGACGTGGCGCCGTAGCCGGATCAGTCGTTGGCGTGCAGCGCCGCGTTGAGCGAGACCGAGGTGCCGGTGCGCGGCTTGGCCTCCAGCGCGCCGCTGACCGAGTTGCGCCAGAACAGCAGCCCGTCCACCCCGGACAGCGCCGATGCCTTCACCGTCTCGCCGGACGGCAGGGCGATCTTCGAGCCCGCCGTGATGTAGCAGCCCGCCTCGACCACGCAGTCGTCGCCCAGCGAGATGCCGATGCCGGCGTTCGCGCCGATCAGGCACCGCTCGCCGACCCGGATGACCTCCTTGCCGCCGCCGGAGAGGGTACCCATGATCGACGATCCGCCACCCACGTCGGAGCCGTCGCCCACCACCACACCGGCGGAGATCCGGCCCTCGACCATCGAGGCGCCCAGCGTGCCGGCGTTGTAGTTGACGAAGCCCTCCTGCATGACCGTGGTGCCGCTGGCCAGGTGCGCGCCCAGCCGGACCCGGTCGGCGTCGGCGACCCGGACCCCGGACGGGACCACGTAGTCGGTCATCCGGGGGAACTTGTCTACCCCGTACACCGCGAGCGTGCCCCGGCCGGCGCGGACCGCCAGGCGCAGGTCGTCGACGCGGTCGGGCGGGCACGGGCCGGCCGAGGTCCAGGCGACGTTGGGGAGCTTTCCGAAGATGCCCTCCAGATTGGCCTGATGCGGCCGGATCAGGCGGTGCGAGAGCAGATGCAGGCGCAGGTACACGTCGGCCGCGTCGACGGGCGGTTCGGACAGATCGGAGATCACGGTGCGGACCGTCACGGTCCGCAGCCCGATCGGCGACGGCGCTCCGGTCAGGGACGGGTCGAACCCGGGGTCGTCGGCGGGCGGCTCACCGAGCCCGAGCCGGCCGGCCGGGTACCAGACGTCCAGCGGCTTGCCGTCCGCGGCCACGGTGGACAGGCCGACGCCCCATGCCGGGGAGGTGATGAATTCCTGCACAATCGAACACTACTAAGGTCGAGCGGGTGAGCGCAGCGCACCCTGCCGGGTTCGAGCCCGGCGTCCTGACCGATCCGGTCGCCCTGACCCGGGCACTGGTCGACATCGAGTCCGTGTCCGGCAACGAGGCTGAAATCACCGACGCGGTCGAGGCCGCGCTGCGCGGGGCCGGGCACCTGAGCGTCCGGCGCGCCGGCAACACCCTGCTGGCCCGTACCGGCCTGGGGCGCGAGCGGCGTGTCGTGCTGGCCGGGCACCTGGACACCGTGCCGGTGGCGGACAACCTGCCGTCCACTGTGGACGGCGACCTCATGTACGGCTGCGGTACCTCCGATATGAAGTCGGGCTCCGCCATCGCCCTCTGGCTGGCCCTCACCAAGCCCGCGCCGCGCTACGACGTGAGCTACTTCTTCTACGACTGCGAGGAGATCGATGCCTCCCGCAACGGGCTGCGCCGGATCGCGCAGGACCATCCCGAGTGGCTGGCCGCCGACTTCGCGATCCTCCTCGAACCCACCTACGGGCTGGTCGAGGCCGGTTGCCAGGGGACGATGCGGGTGATCGTGGCCACCACGGGCCGGCGGGCGCACGCCGCCCGCTCGTGGCTCGGCGAGAACGCCATCCACGCGGCCGGCGAGGCGTTGCGGCGGCTCGCCGACTACCAGGCGCGTCGGGTCACCATCGATGGCTGCGAGTACCGCGAGGGGCTCAACGCGGTCCGGATCAGCGGCGGCGTGGCCGGGAACGTCATCCCGGACGCGTGCGAGATCGAGGTGAACTTCCGGTTCGCGCCGGACCGCTCGCTCGCTCAGGCCGAGGAGCACCTCCGGGAGGTGTTCGACGGGTTCGCCCTGACGGTGGTCGACTCCGCCCCCGGCGCGCTGCCCGGCCTGGACGCGCCGCCGGCGCGCGAATTCCTGGCGGCGGTGGGCCAGCCGCCGGCCGCGAAGCTGGGCTGGACCGACGTGGCGCGCTTCGCTGGGCTGGGCATCCCGGCGCTGAACTACGGGCCCGGCGATCCCAACGTCGCGCACGCCCGCGACGAGCGGGTGGAGCTTCAGAAGATCCGTGACGGTGCGCGCACGCTGGCCGACTGGCTGGGGTGAGCCGCGCCGGCCGCGGTGGGGCCGACTGTGGTGAGGGTCACGTCCGTGGCAGGCGTGCCCGAGCCGAAGGTCGTGGCGGGACCGCGGTGATGGCGTGGCCAAGCGGTTCCGCCGCGGTGATGGCGCGGCCAAGCGGTTCCGCCGCGGTCGTGGCGTGTCCGGGCCGGATCGCCGTGTCACCGGCGGTCACGCGGCGTTCACCGAACCAGGCTCATCGGGCACCCGGCGATCGACGTCCGCCGCCTCGTCGCCCGCAGAACTGGTGCGCCGCTGCGCCAACAGTTCGCGGATGCGTCGCCGCATCTGGCGCTGCTCGCGCCGGTAGTCGCCGCGTGTCATCCAACACCCCCGTGATTCCCACACCTTATGACGCCAGCGACCTGCCCACAGGTTGGCTACGGTGTGAGCCATGCACAATTCGAACGGATCCGGCCAGCCCAACGAGCGACGCGAAGGCTCGGTAACCCTGCGACACAAGGCAGTTCGCCAGACGACCGCCGATCAGCGGCTGCTCGACTCGCGGCTGCGCGCGGACTGGCAGACCAAGGACGCGTGGCGGGCCCTGCGGATCCTCTCGGAATTCGTCGACGGCTTCGACACGCTGGCCGATCTGCCCCGCGCCGTCAGCGTGTTCGGCTCGGCGCGCAGCAAGCCGGACAGCCCGGAGTGTGTGATGGCCGAGCAGTTGGGTGGTGCGCTCGCCCGGGCCGGATACGCGGTGATCACCGGTGGCGGGCCGGGCGTCATGGGGGCGGCCAACCGGGGCGCGAGCGAGGCGGGCGGCCTGTCCGTCGGGCTCGGCATCGAGCTGCCCTTCGAGCAGGGCCTCAACGAGTGGATCGACATCGGCATCGACTTCCGCTATTTCTTCGCCCGCAAGACGATGTTCGTCAAGTACGCGCAGGCATTCGCGGTGCTGCCCGGCGGGTTCGGCACGATGGACGAGCTGTTCGAGGCGCTCACCCTCGTGCAGACCCGCAAGGTGACCCGGTTTCCGGTGGTGCTGATGGGCACCGACTACTGGCGGGGGCTGCTCGACTGGATGAGTAAGGCGATGGCCGCCGGCGGGAAGATCAGCCCGCTGGACCTGGACCTGATCCGCCTCACCGACGATGTGGATGAGGCGGTGCGGTACATCGTCGAGGCGGACGCCGCGATAGTGGCCGAACAGGAGGCCGCGGAGCGGGCCGCCGCCGCGCGACTGGCCAGCGAGGACGCCACGGGGGACTGACGGGCGGGCGGCGCGCGGGTTGGCTACGCCACGCCGCGGACACGCCGTGTGGGCCGATGTCGTCCCTGCGTGTTCTCATGGTCGCGTGAGTTACCGGCTGCTGCGTCCGGCGCGCCCGCGTCGCGACGAGGTCGCCCTCGATGAGCGGCAGAGCCGGGTGGCCGGGCACCGGGCCGGCGCGCTGCTGGTGATCGGGGGGCCGGGCACCGGAAAGACCACGACGCTCGTCGAGGCGGTGGCCGCGCGGGTGGCCGAGGGCGTGGTACCGGACCGCATCCTCGCGCTGACCTTCGGGCGGCGCTCGGCGGGCCGGCTGCGCGAACGGATCGAGGCACGGATCGGCGAGGTCGGGCGGGCCACCGCCGAGCCGCTGGTGCGCACCTTCCACGGGTACGCGTTCGGGCTGCTCCGCGCGGCCGCCGCGGAGCGCGGCGAGCCGTCGCCGCGGTTGCTCACCGGCCCCGAACAGGATCTGATCATCCGCGAGCTGCTGGCCGGGGGCACCGCGGGCTGGCCGGCCGAGCTGCGCCCGGCGCTGCGCACCCGGGCCTTCGCCGGGCAGCTGCGCGACCTGCTGCTGCGGGCCGCCGAGCGGGGCGTCGGGCCGGCCGAGCTGTCCGGGCTGGGTGAGGCGCAGCGCCGGCCGGACTGGGTCGCGGCGGCCGCGTTCATGCGGGAGTACGAGCAGGTCCTGGCGCTGCGCGATGCCACCGGCCGGGCCGGCGTGGGGTACGACAACGCGGAGCTGGTGCGGGCGGCCGCCGCCCTGCTCGAGGACGACCCCGAGTTGCTGGCTGCCGAGCGCCGCCGGCTGTCCTTCGTGTACGTCGACGAGCTGGCCGACACCGACCCGGCCCAGCTGGACCTGCTGGCGCTGGTCGCCGGCGACGGCGCGCATCTGGTGGCCTTCGCCGACCCGGACTCCTCGACCTTCGCCTTCCGTGGCGCGGATCCCGGAGGCATCCGCGAGTTTCCGGGCCGGTTCGGCGCGGCGGCCCTGACGCTGACCCGGTCGTACCGGTCGGCGCCGCAGTTGCTGCCGGTGACCGCGCGGATCGCGGCCCGGCTGCGCGGCCCGGCCCGGCACCGGGCGCTGACGCCCGCCGAGCCCACCCCGGGCGATCCGGCGGGCGGTTTCACGACCGGCTCACCGGGCGAGGGCTCACCGGGCGAGGTCCGGGCCGGCGAGGGCTTGCCGGGCGAGGTCCGGGCCGGGGCGGAGGTGCACACCTTCCGGTCGGCGACCAGCGAGGCGGCCTACGTGGCGCACCGGCTGCGCGAGGCGCACCTGCTCGACGGGGTGCCGTGGGATCGGATGGCGGTGGTGGTCCGGTCCACCACCCTCGTGCTGGCCACCCTCCAGCGCGCCCTGCAGCAGGCCGGCGTGCCGCTGGCCACGCACGCCGAGGACCTGCCGCTGCGGTTCCAGCCGGCGGTGGCGCCGCTGCTGCTGGCGCTGCGCTGCGCGGTGGAGCCGGACCGGCTCGACGAGGAGACGGCCGTCGTGCTGCTGCACTCGGCGCTGGGCGGGGCCGACCCGCTCGCCGAGCGCCGGCTGCGGCAGGGGCTACGGGCGCTGGCCATGGCGGCCGGCGATCCGCGCCCCTCCGGGATCCTGCTCGTGGAGGCGCTGCGCGACCCGGCCGAGCTGGCCGCCGTCGAGCGGCGGTGGGCGGCCCCGGCCCGCGCGGTGGCCCGGCTGCTGGCGGCCGTACGGGAGACCGCAGCCCGACCCGCGTCGACCGCCGAGGACGTGCTCTGGGCCCTGTGGCGCAGCAGCGGACTGGCCGATCGCTGGGCGACGGCCAGCGCCCGGGGCGGTCCCCGGGGCGCCGCGGCCGACCGGGATCTCGACGCGGTCATGGTGCTGTTCGACGCCGTGGCAAGGTTCGTCGACCGGCTGCCCGGCGCGCGGGTCGAGGTCTTCCTCGATCACGTACTCGGCCAGGAGCTGCCCGCCGACACCATCGCCCGGATGGCCGATCGGGGCGCCGCGGTGCGGGTGCTGACCGCGCACGCTGCCAAGGGGCTGGAGTGGGACGTGGTCATCGTGCCGGGCGTCCAGGAGGGCATCTGGCCGGACCTGAGGCTGCGCGGCAGCGTGCTGGGCTCGGAGCAGCTGGTCGACGTGCTGGCTGGTCGGGAGCTGACCGCGGTGGGCCGCTCCGCCGCCCTGCTGGACGAGGAGCGCCGGCTGTTCTACGTGGCGATCACCCGGGCCCGGCGGCGCCTGATCGTCAGCGCGGTGGCCTCCGGGGACGGCGAGGAGCAGCCGTCCCGGTTCCTGACCGAGCTGAACCGGGGCGGAGGCCCGGGACCGGCGCGGCGGGGCGATTCCGGGGCGGTCCCACCCGATCCCAGCCCCGACGGCGGGCCGGATACCGGTAGTCGTCCCGGGCCGAGTACCGGCGGTGGCTCCGGGCCGGACTCCGCGGGTGCCGGCGGGTCGGGGGCGGGGCCCGGCGGCGGCGCGTTCGCGTCGGATCCGGAGTTCGACGATTCCGCCGACGTGCCCACCGCCACCCGGCTGCCCCGGGCGCTGACCCTCCCGGCGCTCGTCGCCGAGCTGCGTACCGCGCTGATCGACCCGGCTACCCCACCCGCCCGCCGGGCCGCCGCCGCCTCCGCGCTGGCCCGGCTGGCCGATGCCGGGATCCGTGGCGCCGACCCCGCCGACTGGTGGGGGCTGCCGCCGCTGTCGGACGAGCGCCCGGTGTCCGGGCCGGACGAGGCGGTCACCGTCACGCCCTCGACCGTGGAGAGCGTGCAGCGGTGCAGCCTGCGCTGGCTTCTGGAGCGCCACGGCGGGGCCAGCCGGCCGAGCCCCGAACAGGGGGTGGGCAACCTCGTGCACGCCGCGGCGATGCTCGCCACCGACGCCCGGGTCGACCGGAACACGCTGATCGAATACGTCGCCGGCCGGTTTGACGAGATTGAACTGTCCGCGCGCTGGTTGGCCGGGCGGGAGCGGGACCGGGCCGAGCACATGATCGACAAGCTGGTCGGCTGGCTCGCCGCCAACCCGCGCCGGCTGATCGCGATCGAGCGGGACTTCCTGGTCCAGCTCGACGACGTGGTGAGGATCAAGGGGCGGGTCGACCGGCTGGAGGTCGACGACCAGGGGCGGCTGGTGGTGATCGACCTCAAGACCGGCAAGAGCACCTCGGTCACCGAGGCGGACCTACCGACCCAGCCGCAGCTCGGCGCGTACCAGGCCGCGGTCGAGCTGGGCGCCTTCCCCGACGTCGGCGACGAGCCGGGCGGCGCGTCGCTGGTGCAGCTCGGCAGCCACGCCGCGGCCAAGGAGCAGGAGCAGCCGCCACTGGCCGAGTCGGCGGATCCGGCCTGGGCCACCACGATGGTGCGGCGGACCGCGGCCACCATGGCGGCGGCCACCTTCCAGGCGGTGGTCAACTCGAAATGCCGGGCGTGTCCGGTCCGCACATCGTGTCCGGTCTCCGGCAAAGGTCGGCAGGTCACCGGGGACGAGCCGTGAGGCCCGGGGACCGGCCGGCCGCGTCCGCCGGGCCGCGGTACACGCCGGCCGAGCTGTCCCGGCTGCTCGGCCTGCGCCACCCGCCCACCCCCGAGCAGGTAGCGATCATCTCGGCGCCGCTCACCCCGCTGCTCGTGGTGGCCGGGGCCGGCTCGGGCAAGACCGAGACCATGGCCGCCCGGGTGGTGTGGCTGGTCGCCAACGGGTACGTGCGGCCGGAGCAGATCCTCGGCCTCACCTTCACCCGCAAGGCGGCCGGTGAGCTGGCCCACCGGGTACGAGCCCGGCTCTCCCAACTGGTCCGGAGGCTGGGCCGGGACGACCTGATCGCGGGGGAGCCGGCGATCGCCACGTACCACTCGTACGCGGCCCGGATAGTCACCGAGCACGGCCTGCGGGCCGGGTTCGAACCCACCAACCGGCTGCTCACCGAGGCCAGCTGCTGGCAGCTCGCCGACGCGGTGGTGCGCGGGTACGACGGCGACATGTCCGAGGTGGCCTCGGCTCCGAGCACGGTGACCGACGCCGTACTGCACCTCGCCGGTGATCTCGCCGAGCACCTGGTCGACCCCGACCAGCTGGCCGGCTGGACCGGGCGGTTCCACGCCGAGGTGACGGCCGCGCGTGGGCGGGTCTACCGGGACGTCAACGAGGCGCTCAAGCGCCAGCGCGCCCGGCTGCAGCTGTTGCCGCTGGTCCGGGCGTACACCGAACGCAAGCGAACCCTGGAGGCGATGGACTTCGGCGACCAGCTGGCCCGGGCCGCCCGGGTCGCCCGCGACCACCCCGAGGTCGGCGCGATCGAGCGCGACCGGTACCGGGTGGTTTTGCTCGACGAGTACCAGGACACCAGCCACGCCCAGGTGGTGCTGCTGCGCGCGCTGTACGGCGGCGGCCACCCGGTCACCGCCGTCGGCGATCCGTGCCAGTCCATCTACGGCTGGCGCGGCGCCAGCGCCGGCACGCTGGACCGGTTCCGGGACGAGTTCCAGCACGTCAGCGGCGAGCCGGCGGCCCGCCTGCAGCTGTCCACGAGCTGGCGCAACCGGCCGGAGATCCTGCGGGTGGCCAACACCCTGTCCGAACCGCTGCGGGCCTTCGGCCATCAGGTGGCCCGGCTGTCCGCCGCCCCCTCGGTGGCCGGCGGCGCCGACCTGGCGACGGTGCGCTGCGCCCTGCTGCCCACCTTCGCCGACGAGGCGGAGTGGATCGCCGACCGGATCGTCGCCGCCTGGCGCTACGCCGCCGATTCGACCGCCGAGCCCGGCGAGATCCCGGTCGAGCTGCGGCCGACCACGGCGGTGCTGATCCGGGTGCGGGCACAGATCCCGGCGATCGAGGCGGCCCTGCGCTCCCGCGGTCTCCCGGTCGACGTGGTGGGGCTGGGCGGCCTACTCGACACGCCCGAGGTCCGCGACGTGGTGAGCACCCTGCGGGTGCTGGCCGACCCGGCCGAGGGGGCCGCCCTGCTCCGGCTGCTGACCGGGCCGCGCTGGCGGATCGGCGCCCGGGACCTGGTGGCCCTGTACGGCCGGGCTCGGGCCATCGCGGTCGACGCGCTCCACGGACCGGGCCGGGCGGGCGGCGATGACCGGGAGGCCGGGGCGCTGGTTCCCGACCGGCTCGACGAGGCGACCCTGGCCGAGGCGCTGGACGAGCCGGGCGAGGCGTCCCGGTACTCGGCGGAGGGCCACCGCCGGTTCGCCGCGCTGGGCGCCGAGCTGCGGGCGCTGCGCCGCCGGCTGGACCAGCCGCTGCCGGATCTGATCGCCGACATCGAGCGGACCATCGGGCTGGACGTCGAGGTGGCGACCCGGCCGGGCGACGCCGGCCTGGCCCGCGCGCATCTGGACGCGTTCGGCGAGGTGGCGGCGCGGTTCGCCAGCGAGGCCGACGCCGCGACGCTGACCGGGTTCCTGGCCTACCTGGAGGCGGCCGAGTCCGAGGAGCGCGGGCTGCCCTCGGGCGAGGTGGAGGTGGTCGAGGGCGCGGTGCAGATCCTCACCGGCCACGCGGCCAAGGGCCTGGAGTGGGACGTGGTGGCGGTCGCCGGGCTGTCCGCCGGGATCTTCCCCGGCGGGGTCAAGTCGAGCGACCACTACCTGGGTGGGCTCGGCGTGTTGCCGTTTCCGCTGCGCGGTGACCGCGACGGTCTGCCCCGGCTGGGGCTCTCCGGGGTGACGGACCAGAAGGCGATGGCCGGCGCGCTGGCCGAGTTCGGCACCGACTGGCGGGCGCACGACGAGCGGGAGGAGCGGCGGCTGGCCTACGTCGGGGTCACCCGGCCCCGGCGGCTGCTGCTGTGCTCCGGGTACTGGTGGGGCGAGGGTACGAAGCGGCCGCGGGGGCCGTCGCCGTTCCTGGACGAGATCCGCGGCGCGTGTCTGGACGGCGCCGGGATCGTCGATGAGTGGACGCCCCCGCCGGAGCCCGACGAGTCCAATCCGACCGCGGTGGAGGCGGTGGCCGCCAGCTGGCCGGCCGACCCGCTCGGCGCGCGCCGACCGGTACTGGAGCGGGCCGCCGACCTGGTGCGGGCGGCCCAGTCGGCCCTGGCGTCCCAGCCGACCCCGGCGGCGTCGGGCGGTCCGGAGGCACTGGCCGATCCGTCGGCGGTCGCGGCGGGCGGCGGCGGGGCCGGGGAGCCGGACTGGGCCCACGAGGTGGAGCTGCTGCTTGCCGAGCGCGCCCGGCTGACGCCCGACCCGAACGCGCCGGTCGATGTCGCCCTGTCCGGCCACCTCTCGGTATCGCAGCTGGTCGCGCTGCGTAGGGATCCGGAGGCCCTGGCCCGAACGCTTCGCCGGCCGCTGCCCGCCCGCCCGGACCCGTACGCGCGCCGGGGCACCGCGTTCCACGCCTGGATGGAGCAGCGGTTCGGCGCCGATCAGCTGCTCGATCTCGACGAGCTGCCCGGGGCCGGCGATGAGGACGCGGCACCGGACGAGGTCATGATCGATCTCCGCAAGCGGTTCGAGGAGAGCGAGTGGGCCGACCGCGAGCCGGTACGCGTCGAGGTCCCGTTCTCGATCACCGTGGCCGGGATCGTGATCCGTGGCCGGATGGACGCCGTCTTCGCCGACGGCGACGGCCGCTACGACGTCGTGGACTGGAAGACCGGACGCCGCCCGGCTCCCGGCCGGGAAGCGGAGGCGGCGGCCGTGCAGCTGGCCGCGTACCGGATCGCCTGGGCCGAGTTGGCGGGGGTACCGGTGCACCGGGTCCGGGCCGCCTTCCACTACGTGGCCGATGGGGTCACTGTCCGTCCGGCCGATCTTCTCGACCTGGAAGGACTAAAGGCGCTGCTCATCGCGCTACCGGCCGGAGCGCCGCAGACGTGATCCCGACAGCAGTCTGTTACTGCGCGTCGGCCATCAACGATCCTGTCCGCGGGGGAAGGAGCGCGGTGGGTCGTGGCATTGGATTTCGTGAGCTGCTGATGGTGGCGGTGCTGGCGACGGCCGGCCTTCTGCTCGCCGCGGTCGCCGTGCTGTCGCCCTGGTACGCGGCGCCGCCGTCGACTCGTACCCCTATCGTGACGGTGATTCACCCGGGTGGTGTCGCAGACCGCCGGTGAGTGGGGGACACTGGCGAGAGATGTCCGATCAGCAGTCACCCTGGGCCAAGCCGGAGTCGGAAGATTCGTCCTCGCCGGTCACCGTGGTGTACCCACCGTCGCCGCCCGCGGCCACTCGCCTCGACGCGAGGCCCGGCCGGACCGAGTGGTCGCGTTCCGGCACGATCACCCAGCTCAACGCCGCGCCGCCGGCCGAGCCCGATGTGATCCAGTTCGGCAAGCCCAAGCTGGATCCCGCGGCGCGCCAGCGCCGCACCCTGCTCTGGTTCGGCGGCTCCGCCGGGTTGATCGTGGTGCTCGGTGCGGTGATCCTGCTGGTCCTCTCCATGAGCGGCAGCAGTCCGCTGCAGCGCGCCGCCGGGCCGTCGAATGTCCTGCCGCCGCTGGCCAAGGCCTGCCCGCCGCCGTCGGCCGACCCGCAGAACCTGCCGTCGCCACCCCCGCCGCCGCCCGGCCCGCGCACCGTCGACACCCAGTCCGGTATCTCGTACGCGGCGCAGGGCGCCCCGTGGCAGCCCTGGAACCAGGTGTGGACCGCCGGTGACCTGCACGTCAAGTACGGCGTCGGCCAGCACTTCGTCACCGAGACCTACCCGGGCGGCGACTACCACGCGTCGATCCTGTCGGGCAACGTGCCGGCCGCCGAGAACGACGCCCTCACGCTGGACCTGAAGTGCACCGGCCACCAGGTGCTGGCCGACGTCCGGGCCTCCTACTACCCCCAGCCGACGACCATGGACACCATGCGGGACGAGGTGACCAACCTGGGCGGCAGGCCGGCCTGGGTCAGCGAGTTCCGGCTGCACTTCCACAGCGACGGGCTCAAGGCCTCCAGCGAACTGGTCGGCCTGGCGTTGATCGACGTCGGCCGGCCGAACGCGGCGGTGCTCTACGTCTCGATCCCGAACACGGTCAGCCAGTTCGACCCGGTCGTCAATCAGGTCCTGGAGTCGGTCCGGCCCACCTGACGGCGGCGTGGCGACCCGCACGACCCCGGCCGGTGGGGGGCCACGGGCGACCTGGGCCCGGCCGGTGGGCGGGCCCCGGCCGACTCGGGAGCGCGCCGGCGAAGCCGGAGGAGGTCCGCCAGTCCACGGCATGGCCGAAACGAGTTAAGGTCGCAGTCGTGTCTTCTCGTAGCGCCGCAGTCGACATTCCTGCCACCAACTACCCGATCGAGCGGTTCACCCTGCCCAATGGGCTGAGGGTGGTGCTGGCGCCCGACCGTTCCGCACCCGTGATCGGAGTGGCCGTGGTGTACGACGTCGGCATCCGTTCCGAACCGGAGGGGCGCACCGGCTTCGCCCACCTCTTCGAGCACCTGATGTTCCAGGGCTCGAAGAATCTGGAGAAGCTCGCCCATTTCAGGTACGTCCAGGGCGCCGGCGGCACCTTCAACGGCTCCACCCACCTGGATTACACCGACTACTTCGAGACCCTGCCGTCCAACGCCCTGGAGCGCACGCTGTTCCTGGAGGCGGACCGGATGCGTGGGCCGCGGTTGACCGAGGAGAACCTGCGCAACCAGGTGGACGTGGTCAAGGAGGAGATCCGGGTCAACGTGCTCAACCGACCGTACGGCGGCTTCCCCTGGCTGAAGCTGCCGCCGGTCATGTTCGACACGTTCCCCAACGCCCACGACGGGTACGGCTCCTTCGTCGATCTTGAGTCGGCCACGGTGGCCGACGCGCAGAGCTTCTTCGAGCGCTTCTACGCCGCCGGCAACGCGGTGCTCGCGGTCAGCGGGGACATCGACGTCGCCCAGGCGACCCGGCTGGTCGAGGCGCAGTTCGGCGACGTGCCGGCCGGCCCGGCCCCGAAGCGGCCCGACTTCCAGGAACCCGACCTCACGGCTGAGCGCCGCTCCGCGTACGTGGACCGGCTGGCCCCGCTGCCGGCGGTGGCCAGTGCCTGGCGGGTACCCAACCCGATCGACGACTTCACCGCATACCTGCCGTACGTCGTGCTGGCCGAGGTGCTCACCGACGGGGACGCGTCCCGGCTGGTGCAGCGGCTGGTCATGCGCGACCGGGCGGCCACCAGCATCGGCGGGTACCTCGGCTTCATGGGCGAGCCGTTCGAGACCCGCGACCCGACCGCACTGCTGCTGCAGGCCCACCTGCCCCCGAGCGGCGATGTGGACAAGGTGCTGCGCACGATCGACGAGGAGACCGATCGCATCGCCACCGACGGGCTGACCACCGGCGAGTTGGAGCGCACGGTGGCGCGGATGGGCACCCACCTGCTCCGCGACACCGACGCGGTGCTCGGCCGGGCGCTGCGGATGGCCGTGCTGGAGCAGCAGCGCTCCGATCCTGGCCTGATAAATGAGCTACCCCGGCTGCTCAGCCAGGTCACCGAGGAGCAGATCGTCGCCGCCGCGGCGCAGCTGCGGCCCCAGCGCCGGGCCACCGTCGAGGTTCAGGTCGGCAACTCCGGAGGTACCAAGTGACCCGCCCAGTTCCGCCGCTGGAGCCGACCCGCGAGCTGCACGTGCCGCAGACCGCCGAGCGCCGGCTGCCCAACGGGCTGACCGTGCTGGCCATCCAGCGGTCCTCGGTGCCCCTGGTCGAGGTGCGGCTGCGCGTCCCGTTCGCGCAGACCGAGCTGGCCCCGTCGGCACTGTTGACGCAGACCATGTTCTCCGGCACCGCCGACATGTCCACCGTGGACATCGCGGCCGAGCTGCAGACCGTCGGTGGCGCGCTCGGCTCCGGCGCCGACCCCGACCGGCTGCTCGTCTCCGGCAACTCCCTGGCCGCCGGGCTGCCCCGGCTGCTGGAGATCATGGCCGACGTGCTCGAGCGGGCCGCGTACCCGGCGGACGAGGTGGCCACCGAGCGGGACCGGTTGGTCGACCGGATCCAGGTGGCCCAGAGCCAGCCCGCGCACCTGGCCCGGGTGGCCCTGCTGAAGCGGGTGTACGGCAACCACCCGTACGCGGTGCAGACCCCGGAGGCCGCGGACGTCAAGGAGGTCGCGCCGGAGCTGCTGCGCGCCCTGCACGGCGAGCGCGTCCATCCCAACGGCGGCATCCTGGTGCTGGTCGGTGACGTGCCGCCGGAGCGGATGCTGGACGAGGCGGAGCGCAAGCTGTCCGGGTGGGGAGGCGACGGTCGACTCATCGAGCTGCCGCCGGTCCCGGCGCTGGAGCCCGGGCCGCTGACCCTGGTCGACCGGCCCGGTTCGGTGCAGTCGTCGCTGCGCATCGCGCTGCCCGGGGTACCCCGGACCCATCCCGATCACGCCGCGCTGCAGCTGGCTAACCTCATCTTCGGCGGATACTTCTCGTCCCGCTGGGTCGAGAACATCCGCGAGGACAAGGGGTACACCTACGGACCGCACTCGGTGGTGGAGCACTCCATCGCCGGCACCATGCTGACCGTCTCGGCCGAGGTCGCCACCGAGGTCACCGGGCCGGCCCTGCTGGAGACGTGGTACGAGTTGGGCCGGCTGGCCAGCCTGCCGCCCAAGGAGGAGGAGCTGGAGCAGGCCCGGCAGTACGCCCTGGGCACCCTCCAGCTCGGCATGTCCACCCAGTCCGGACTGGCCGGCCTGGCCAGCACGTACGCGGGCTACGGCCTGCGCCTGGACTACCTCGCGGAGCACGCCGCCCGGCTCGCGGCGGCCACCCTTGACGACGTGGCGGCCGCGGCGACCAAGTACCTGGCGCCGACGCGCGGCGTGACGGTGGTGCTGGGCGACGCCGATCGGGTGGAGGGTCCGCTCGGCGCGCTGAGCGCGGTGCACCGTGAGGGTGTGCGGCAGGCCACCGGGCTCACGGAGGTCGCGGAGCAGGAGACCACGGGCGGCGCGGGTCCGGCGAGCGGCGCGGCCGCGGCCGGGAGTGCGGGAGCGTGACCGAAGCGCCCGGCAATCATCGCGTGGCCGAACCGGACCGGAACGGGCGTCCGCGGGAGGGATCTACCCCGGAGGCGCCCACGAACGGGTCGGCCCCGAACGGGTCGGCCCCGAACGGTTCCGCCCCGGTCGCTGGTGCCCCGGTCGCTGGTGCCTCGGCCGGTCCGGTGTCGCCCACCGCGCCCTCGGCGCGCGACGGCGCGGCACCGGCCGGGCCGTCGGCGCGCCCCGGCCGGGAGCCGGGCGTCCCGCCGCTGTCCCGCACGGGCCTGCAGCGGGTGGCGCACCGGCGCGCGGACGAGATCTGGCTGGCCGATGCGTGGTTCCGGGCGAAGGTACTGATCGTCGACGGCGTCAACGCGCTCTACCGCGACGGGCACCTGATGTTCGTGGACGCCGCCGGCGCGCCCGAGGGCGACCGGATGTTCCTGGGCGAGGACGAGGCCGGTACGCCCTACTTCGCCGTGCTCGCCCCGCTGCCGGAGGTGGACGGCGCCCGGCGGGCCACCGCTCGCGAGATCGGGCACGAGCTGGACGACCTCGAGGGCGGCCTGCTGCTCGCCGCCGTGGCGCTGTCCAACTGGCACGCGCGGCACCGGTTCTCGCCCCGGGACGGGCAGCCGACCACCCCGGTCGACGCGGGCTGGGCCAGGCGGGGTCCGGCCGGCGACACCCACTGGCCCCGTACCGACCCGGCGGTCATCATGCTGGTGCACGACGGGACACCGGGGGAGCAGGGCCGCTGCCTGCTCGGGCACAACGCGGCGTGGACCAACCCGGGGTGGGTGCGGCGCTTCTCGTGCCTGGCCGGGTTCGTGGAGGCCGGCGAGTCGGCCGAGGCGGCGGTGGTCCGGGAGGTCGGCGAGGAGGTCGGGGTACGGGTCAACCGGCTGCGGTACATGGGCAGCCAGGCCTGGCCGTACCCGGGCTCGCTGATGCTCGGCTTCACCGCCCAGGCGGACCCGGAGCAGCCGGTACAGGTGGACGAGGCCGAGATCGCGTCGGCCCGGTGGTTCACCCGCGCGGAGGTGCGCGGGGTACTCAGCGGCGAGCGCGACGACTTCGGCCTGCCGATGGCCTCGTCGATCGCGCACTTCCTGCTCACTGAGTGGCTCGCCGGCCGCTCGTAGGGCCGCACCAACCGGTTTGGCCCGCCCCTCCCCGAAGCGGGGAGCGGTTCAGAGGCCGAGCTTCGGTTCAGAGGCCGAGCTTGATGACCTTGACCCGCTGGCGGCCGTTGCGCACCGAGCCGCTGGTCGACAGCGCCCTGGCCAGGTGCAACGCCGCGTCGCGGTTGTCCGCCGTCATGGTCTGCCGCCGGGTCTCCGGCGTGGTGTTCTCGTCGCGCAGGCGGGTTCCGCAGGCGTAGGCCTCGGACACCTCGTTGGGCTGGCTGGGACGGATGTCGGTCCGGACGATCAGATAGCGCATGTGCAACTCCGGGAGAGCGGCGTTTTGCAACTCGCAGATGCCACTTGTCATGTTCATACGCAACTCCCCTCCGTGCAACCCTTCACGGCGAAATCCTTCGCGGGGTGGCACGCGCGGTATACACGGGTACCGGGCCGGAGGCGTGCTCCTGCCCGGTACCGGGGTGGTGCGATCTTGAAGCCGCCGAGGCGTCGAACCCCGAGCGGCCGGCCGTCAGACCTGAGCGGCCAGCTTCTCCTTGACCTGCACGATCGTGGGGTTGGTCAGCGCCGTTCCGTCCTCGAACCGCAGCGTCGGCACCGTCTGGTTGCCGCCGTTGACGGTCATCACGAAGTCCGCCGCGGCGGTGTCCTGCTCGATGTCGACGACCGAATACTCGATACCCTCGCGGTCCATCTGCGTCTTGAGCCGACGGCAGTACCCGCACCACGTGGTCGAATACATGGTCAACACGGCGGTCCTCCTCATAGTTGGCCTAGGCAAGCACTAGAACGTCCGACCGGGCTGACATGATGCCTTGCTGTGGCGGGGAACTCAATTGAGGGGGTAGGCGCGGGGCCGGCGCCCAGGTCCGCGCCCGACAAGCCCGCCCAGCGAGTGCTGGCCGGTCTCGACGACGAACAGCGCTCGGCGGTCACCGCCCCGGCGGGTCCGGTGTGCATTCTGGCCGGCGCCGGCACCGGGAAGACCCGGGCCATCACCCACCGCATCGCCCACCGCGCGCTGTCCGGTCAGATCGCGGCCAGGCACGTACTCGCGGTCACCTTCACCGCTCGGGCCGCCGCCGAGATGCGCGCCCGGCTGGTGACGCTGGGGGTCGACGGGGTACAGGCGCGCACCTTCCACGCCGCCGCCCTGCGGCAGGTGCGCTACTTCGCCCCGCGCCTGCTGCGCGGGCGGGCCATGCCGGAGCTGGTGGACAGCAAGGCACGGCTGGTCACGCTCGCCGCCGCCCGCGGTGGCCTGAGGGCCGACCGGACCGTCGCCCGCGACCTCGCCGGCGAGATCGAGTGGGCGAAGTCGTCGCTGGTCGAGCCCGGCGAATACGAGATAGCCGCCGCCAAGAGCGCCCGGGACACCCCGTTCGAGGCGGCCAAGGTCGCGCAGGTCTACGCGGCCTATGAGGAGATCAAGCGCGGCAACGGCGTGATCGACTTCGAGGACCTGCTGCGCGCCGCGGTATGGGCGGTGGAGGAGCACCCGGACGTCGCGGATCAGGTGCACTCGCAATACCGGCACTTCGTCGTCGACGAGTACCAGGACGTGAACCCGCTGCAGCAGCGGCTGCTGGAGGCGTGGCTGGGCGGCCGGAGCGACCTGACCGTGGTCGGCGACGCCAGCCAGACCATCTACTCGTTCACCGGGGCGTCTTCGACCCACCTGATCGACTTCCCGCGGCGGCACCGCGATGCCACCGTGATCCGGCTGGTCCGGGACTACCGGTCGACTCCCCAGGTCGTGGGCTTCGCCAACGCGATCATCCGGCAGGCGCGCGGGGCCGAGGCACGGCTGCGCCTGGAGCTGGTCGGGCAGCGACCGCCCGGCCCCGAGCCGGACATCAACGTGCTGCCCGACGAGCCGGCCGAGGCGGCGGCGGTCGCGAAGCGGTGCGCCGCGCTGATCGGCGACGGCACCCCGCCTCGCGAGATCGCCGTGCTGTTCCGGACCAATGCCCAGTCCGAGGCGTACGAGGGCGCGCTGGCCGAGGCCGGCGTTCCCTACGTGGTACAGGGTGCCGAGCGGTTCTTCGAGCGGCCCGAGGTGCGCCAGGCGATGGTGGCGCTGCGGGCGGCGGTACGCAGCACGCCGCCGGAGACCGAGCTGCCCGACGCCGTGACCATGGCATTGGAGGCCGTGGGTTGGCGGCCCAACGAGCCGCCGCCGGGCGGTGCCGTCCGGGAACGCTGGGAGGCGCTGTCCGCGCTGGCCGGCCTCGCCGACGAGATCGGCGGCACCCTGGAGGAGTTCTGCGGGGAGCTGGCCCGCCGGGCCGCGGTGCAGCACGCGCCGACGGTGGAGGGCGTCACGCTCGCCTCGCTGCACTCCGCGAAGGGGCTGGAGTGGGACGCCGTGTTCCTGGTCGGATTGGCCGAGGGGACGCTGCCGACCATGTACGCGAAGACGCCCGAGGCGCTGGAGGAGGAGCGGCGGCTGCTGTATGTCGGGATCACCCGTGCCCGCCAGTGGCTGTGGCTGTCCTACGCCAGCGCCAGGTCACCCGGCGGCCGGCAACGGCGGCCCAGCCGGTTCCTGCCGGCGGCGCAGCGCGTCGAGGAGGTCGGCCGGCGCGCCGGTCCGGTCAACCCGGCCGCGCGGCGGCGGGCGGTCAACCTGTCCTGCCGGGTCTGCGGCACCGCGCTGCTGTCCGGACCCGAGCGCAAGCTGGGCCGCTGCGCTAGCTGCCCGTCCGACATCGACGAGGAACTGTTCGACCGGCTACGCGAGTGGCGCGTGCGGGTGGCGATGGACCAGCGGGTGCCGCCGTACGTCGTCTTCACCGACGCCACGCTGACCGCGCTGGCCGAGCGCAAGCCGATCCGGACCGAACAGCTGGTCGACATCGCCGGGATCGGCCCGCGCAAGATCGGTCTGTACGGCGAGGCCGTGCTCGCCCTGGTCAACGGCGCGGCCGTGGACGATCTCGTGATGCCAGAAGCCGACGAAAAAAATCCGGCATCGGGTCCGTAAAATCGTTTGCCTCGCTCGCGGGCGTGGGAATAGCCTGCAAGCACACCACACGAGCGGCAGCTCTCCGGCTGCCCTTGGAATGTCGGATCGAGCGAACAGCAGGAGGTGGGCACCGTGAACACAATCGATCACCGTTATGAGCGACCGGCGGTGTCAATCACCGTGTGCGCTCCGGCCCACGAATGGTTCGTGGGCCGCCTGGATGTTCCGGGTGCCGTGGTCGATCGGCCAAGCCTGGCGAAACTCCAGGATCAGCTGTCCCAGCAGAAGTCCGTCCAGCAAGCGGGGGTCCGTTCCCAGGCGCAGGGAAGCTATGCCCTGCCCACCAACGGCTCCTCCACGGCCAAGCCCACCGGAATGGCGAAGTCGCCGGCAACCGTCGGCGCCGGAGCCAGCGGTGTTCCACCTCGAGGGAGACCGGTCTAACAGACCGAACCGGCTCACCTCGAGGCCGCGGAACCCGCACACCGGGATCCGCGGCCTCAGTTATTTCCAGCCTACGAAGTGCGGGAACGAGACAGAAAGAGAGGTGACCGGGAGATGAGTCTGGCGTTGGAATCGCTCGACACGATCGATGTCGAGGTAGGTGTGGATCTGCCCTGCCGCCGGTTTGACCCCGACCTTTGGTTCTCCGACGCCCCGGCCGAGCTCGAACTGGCGAAGTCGCTGTGCGGCGACTGCCCGGTCCGGGTGGAGTGCTTGGCCGGCGCGGTGGACCGGGCCGAGCCCTGGGGCGTCTGGGGCGGGGAGATCTTCGAGCGTGGTGCCGCCATCCCGCGGAAGCGGCCGCGGGGTCGTCCGCGCAAGGAGGACGTGGCCAGGGACGAGGCCCTTCGGGCCGAGGTGGCGTCCCGCGTCGCGGCCAAGATCCGGGTGGCGGCCTGACATGAGCGGCAACCGCAGATCTCAGATCCACACGAACGCCAGCCGCCGGCAGCGCGCCGCGCAGCCGACCCGGCCAACTGTTGTGAAGACCGGTACGAACCGACCGAGGAGCACCGACAAGATGATCGCGACCCTACAACTCATGCATGAAGCACTGAGCCGCGCGCGAATGCGCCGGCCTCAGGACCACACGTCTGAGGCTTACCGCTCCGCCCGCCGAATCGCGCTGAACGCCCACAACGAGCAGACCAGGCTCATGGGAATCCAGCGCTGACGAGGTCTCGGAATTCATGCACACCAGCGAGCGCCCGTCCCCTCCCCGGGGCGGGCGCTCGCACCACCTCCAGTGAGGACACGCCCTCGATGGAGCGAGGCGATCCGGCCGGCGGTCAGGCGGCGGGTGCCTCGATCGCGTCCGGCCCGGCGAAGCCGGGCAGCCAGCGCTCCACCACGGCCCGGTAGGGCGCGGTCGCCTCGAGTTGGCACAGCACGCCGATCGAGCCCAGGGTGACCCGGTGGATCAGCAGGTACGACGGGGGAAGGTTGAGGTTCTTGCCGAGCTGGTACGCCGAACCCCGCGGGTTGCCCACCCGGGTCGCCTCGCCGCGCAGCCATGCCCTGGTGAAGTGGAACTCGGGTACCGCGATGGGCTCCAGGATGGGCCGCAGGTATCCCAGGATCGCGGACGCGTCCACCTCGACGTCGGGCTTGACGAACCCCTCCTCGCGCAGGCCCCGCAGCACCGCGTCGGCGTCGCCGTCCAGGGCCATCCGGGTCAGCCGGCCGATCGGCTCCGGGTGCCCGCCGGGCATCCGGGCCACCGCCCCGAAGTCGATCACACCGAGCCGGCCGTCCGGCAGGATCCTGAAGTTGCCCGGGTGCGGGTCGGCATGCAGCAGCCCGGCCCGGGTCGGCGCGGAGAAGTGCAGCACGGACAGCAGCAGGCCGGCGTGGTCGCGTTCCTCCTTGGTGCCCTCGGAGATCACCTTCGCCAGCGGCCTGCCCTCGATCCACTCCGTGACCAGGACGCGTGGTGACGAGGCGACCACCTTGGGTACGTAGATCTGGTCGTCGCCCTGGTACGCGTCGGCGAACGCGCGCTGCGAGGACGCCTCCAGTTCGTAGTCCAGCTCCTCGGTGATCCGGGCGCGCAGCTCGGCCAGCAGCGGCTTGATGTCCAGCCCCGGCTGGATCACCCGGAACAGCCCGGCCATCCGGGACAGCTGGGTCAGGTCGGCGAGCAGGGCCTCGCCTGCGCCCGGGTACTGCACCTTGACCGCGACCGGGATCCCGCCGCGCCCCTTCTTCCAGATCCCCCGGTGGACCTGGCCGATGCTGGCCGCGGCCGCCGGCGAGTCGTCGAACTCACGGAACTTGGCCCGCCAGTCCGGGCCGAGCTGCTGCTCCAGGACCCGGTGCACGCTCGACGCCGGAAGCGGAGGGGCCGCCTCCTGGAGCTTGGTCAGCGCCTGCCGGTACGGGCCGGCCAGTTCCTCGGGCAGCGCCGCCTCGAAGATCGACAGGGCCTGGCCGAACTTCATCGCCCCGCCCTTGAGCTGCCCTAACACGCTGAACAGGTGCTCCGCGGTGCGCTGCTGGACCTCGGCGGACACCACGTCGGAGGCCATTCCGGTGACCCGCTTGCCGAGGCCGAGGGCGGCTCGACCGGCGAAGCCCAGCGGCAGCGACGCGAGCTTGGCGGTACGGGTCACGGCCCGTCGAGGGATGTCGGTCACCAGATCATTGTCTCTCATGCCGGCCGAAACCGGCGGGGACGCGGATTCGCCGACCGGACCCGCTCCGAGCCAGGCTGAGCGGCCCGGGCGCAGCCACACCTCGGATGTGCCGGCCAGGTCCGGCGCCGCTCCCGGCCCGGGCCGGCGATCTCGATCGTGACGCCGATCGTTTGTGGGACGCCACCGTCCAGAAACGTCAAAACCTCGTCGGCGGCGTAGCCCACCGCGACCAGGACGGTGGTCACCGCGCACGGCTGCAGGATCTCGCCGCCGGTGGACAGCTGCGCGGCCAACGCCGGCCAGACGGGATCCCGGTCGCGCCGGTGCAGGTCCACACAGTTGAGGCAGGGGCTGCCGGCGGGCGGGACCAGCGGCCCCACGACCGCGAGGCCGTCGCGCAGGTCCAGGGCGAGGTGGGGGATCCGGCGGCGGGCGTACGCGAGGGCGGTCAGCTCGGCCGGCCGGTGCGTCCCGGCGTGTACCGCGAAGGTGACGGCGTCGTCACGCAGCGGCCGGAGGTCGGTGGCCGGCGCTATCCGGGCCACGGCCTCCCCGGCGGCGGTGGAGCGCCAGCGGCCGGTGTCGGTCGGTAGGATCCCGCCCACCCCGGCGTCGGTCACGTCGACCCGCCCGGACAGCGCCGGGTCCACGTGCCCGACCCCGGCCGCCGCCAGCGCCGCCGCGATCGGCGCGGCGAGCCTGCCATGACCGCTGATCCGCACCCGGGCGCCGGCCCGGCGGCGCACCGCCTCGGCCGGGGTGCCGGCCGCCGAGCCGGCCATGGCCAGCGCGGCGACCTCGGTCACCAGCCGGCGGCGTACCGGCTCGATCAGGTTGTCGGGGAGCAGGGTGCGCGCCCCGACGACGAGCCCGGCCCTGGTCAGCGCCGCCAGGAACGCCTCGGCGGCCTCGGTGGGGACGCCGAACCCGGCGGCCTCACGGACGATCTGCGTGTCGCCGCGGCTGCCGTCGATCAGGTCGAGGACCCGGGCGGTGGCCGGGTCGACGAAGTCGAACACCACCGCGCGCCGAGGGTCGGTGCCGAGCTGCAGACTGTGCTGGCCGCGCCACAGACGGCGCAGGCCGGGAAGCAGTATGGGTCGGTCCATGGCCGGCACGATGTCACCATCAGCGATGGTGACGCTTCGCGTTGTCCACAGCGAAATGGGGCATCGACCGCGTCATCCACAGCGACACGCCGAGTTATCCACAGGATTCCGGGGCGGTTGTCGCCAGCTCGACATCACGCAATGTGTCGGGCACGCGACTCGTTCAACGACTCGGCGGTGGGCCGGATACGGCGCGGCGGATGGACCGCGCCGCACCCGGCACCGGGCTCAGGCCTTGCCGAGGATGCGGTTGACCGTCGTGCCGCAGACCGGACAGGGGCCCTTGGCCATTCGCATACCGGTCTTAGAGATCTCTACGTTGCCCTGAAAATCGCGCTTCTCCTTGCATTTCACGCAGTAACCGTTGTATTTCTCGGCCGTCTCGGCCACGGTGCCCTCCTCTGCTCTCTTTCCATTCCCCGTATGGGTACCCACGCGGGAACGGAAGTCGACTTCGTGAGTCTGCCCCCGGCAGGGCCTGGACCACGGGCGTTCCGCCAGGACACGCCAGGCTTTTCGCACTAATGGCGTGTTGCTGGCAAGCGACCGAAGGAATTTTTCGGGCGATCAGCAATAACTTGGACCTTATCGGCGGCGGTCATCAAGTTGAGGCTTGCCTAGGGTAGGCGTCCGCCCGTTAGCGTGCCCACGTGACCCGATACCCGTCGGCCCGTTGGTTGATCTAGGCCAGTCATGGCCAGCACCCGGAAGCCCGTCGTTGAGGTGCGACGCAGTGAGCGCCGCCGCCGCACGGTGTCCGCATACCGGGACGGCGAGCGGGTGGTCGTGCTCATCCCGGATCAATTCTCCCGGGCCGAGGAGCGCGAGTGGGTCGACCGGATGCTGGAGCGCCTGGCCGCGCGTGATCAGCGCGGCCGGCGCAGCGATACCGAACTCGCCGCCCGGGCCGCCCGCCTGGCCCACCGGTACCTGGCCGGCTACCCCGCCGCCGCCCGGCCGGCCAGCGTGCGCTGGGTGAGCAACCAGAACGGTCGCTGGGGGTCGTGCACCCCGGCCGACCGGTCGATCCGGATCTCGGACCGGATCATCGACATGCCCGACTGGGTGATCGACTACGTGCTCCTGCACGAACTGGCCCACCTCGTCGTACCCAGCCACAGCACGGCCTTCTGGGCCCTGGTGGCCCGCTATCCGAAGGCGGAGCGGGCGCGGGGATACCTGGAGGGGGTCTGTGCGGCCTCCGGAGAGCCCATCCACGAGGATTGACCGGTGACCGACCAGCCACCCCGCCGCACCGTCGTCGTGCCGCTGTCCCCGCCCTCCTGGACGCCGCCGGGGGTGGACGCCGCCGGTTGGCGGCACGCCCTCGCCGAGGACGTGGTGGACCTGCTGGCCACCCTCGCCGAGGTGGAGCCCGCGGTCGCCGTCCTGCCCGGGGACCGCGAACTGGCCGCGGCCGTGGTCTGGCCCACCATGCCGGTGTACGAGGTGCCGGAGCTCACCGCCAACGCGATCTTCGCGGCCGCCGGGGCAGACGGGTACGACCAGGCGGCCATCGTCGCGCCGGACGCCCCCGACCTGCCCGCCATGCTGATCGGAAAGCTGCTCCGGCCGCTGTCCAGCCGGCCGCTGGCGGTGGCGCCCGGTGCCACCGGGGGGCTGCTGGGGCTGGCCGCCCGGCTGCCGGTACCGGGCTGGCTGCCGGACATCGACCTGACCGCCGACGCCGAGTCGGTACGGGCCGCGGCACCGCACCCCGGCGAGGTGTCGATCGTGCCCGGCTGGCACCGGCTCAGCGGCCCGGACGGGCTGTCCAGGCTGGACCCGGCGCTGGAGGGCTGGGAGGCCACCAGGGCCCTGCTCAGCCCCGCCTAGCGGGCTCCGCCCGGTCCGCCGGTACTTCCCCGGGGATGCCGGGGCCCGGGGTTCAGGAACGAGGCTGGGACCCGCCGGCCGGCCCGCCCTCACCGGGCTCGTCGCCGGGGCCGGACTCGCCGTCCGCCTCGGGCTTTCCACCCGGCTCGGTCGCGCCCGGCTCGGCCGGTCCGCCGGTCTCCAGCGAGCCGAAGTCGAACTCGTCTATGTCCAGGGTGCCCAGATCAAGCTGGGAGCGGGCGAAGCCCTCCGGGTCGGCGAAGTCTTCCTCGCTGGGGAGCAGGTCGGGGTGGCCCCACAGGGCGTCCCGGCCGCCGATGCCGCGGTGCTCGGTCAGCGCCGACCACAGCGCGGCGGCCTCGCGCAGCCGGCGGGGCCGCAGCTCCAGCCCGACCAGCGCGGCGAAGGTCTGCTCGGCCGGCCCGCCCGCAGCGCGCCGCCGTCGGAACGCCTCGGCCAGCCGGATCACGTCCGGGAGCCGGTCACCGGCGGCGCTGTCCACCACGTGGCAGACCCAGCCCTCGACGAGCGCCAGGGCGGTCTCCAGGCGGGCCAGCGCGGCCTTCTGCTGCGGGGTGTCGTCCGGCGTGAAGATGCCCTCCACCGACAGCTCCTGCATGGACTCCGGGTTGCCCGGGTCCAGCCGGCCCATCGCCTCCTCGATCGCGTCGCGGTTGACCCGGATGCCGGCCGCGTAGGTCTCGACGGCAGTGAACACGTGGCCGCGCAGCCACGGAACGTGACCGAACAGTCGCTGGTGGGCGGCCTCGCGCAGGGCCACGTACAGCCGGACCTCGTCCGCGTCCAGCTCCAGCCCCTCGCCGTACGCGCTGATGTTCGCCGGCATCAGCGCGGCCGTGCCCACCGGGCCCAGCGGCAGCCCGATGTCACCGGCGGAGAGCACCTCGGCGGCCAGCGAGCCGAGCGCCTGGCCCAGTTGGCCACCGAACAGGGCGCCACCGAGCGTGGCGACCATGGACTGCATGGGGCCGAGTTGGCCGCGCATCTCCTCCGGCACCAGATCGCCCATGGCGCCGACCATCCGACCGGCGACCGGGTCGCACAGCTTGCGCCACACCGGCAGGGTGCGTGTGATCCACTCGCCCCGGCTCCACGCCTGGACGTTCTGGATCCCCGAGGGCAGCGCGGACGCCGGCTCCAGCCAGAGGTCCGCCAGCCGCAGCGCGTCGGTGACCGCCTGGTATTCCGCCTCGGTGACCCGCGGGTCGCCGGGCGGGGGCTCGGTCGGCTCCGCCTCGACGGCCGGCGCGAAGCCCAGACCGCCGGTTGCCAGGCCGCCGCCGGTCAGGGTCGCCTGCGCCACCTGACGGGCCAGGTCCCAGTTGACCGGACCGCCGCCCGAGCTGGAGAACAGCTGCTGCAACTGTCCGAGGAACTGCTGCATCTGGGCCGGGTCGTTGGGGTCCGGCGCGGCACCGCCGGGTAGTCCGAAGCCGAAGGGCGAGTCAGGCACGGTTCAACCGTACGCGTACGAGGCGATAGAATCCCGTGCCGGGCGTTCGCCCACGGGGGAAGTCGGGGATCGTCGGCCGGAGACAGTAGGCTTCGGCGCATGAGACGACGTGGCGCCACCCTACTCGTGGGCGTGGTCGTGCTTGTTGCCCTGGTGTTGGGGTCCTTTGTCGGGATCAAAGTGCCCTACGTCGAAGAGGGGCCCGGGCCGACCTGGAATACCCTGGGCAGCTCCAGCGGCAAGCAGTTGATCTCGATCTCCGGCGGCACCACGTCGAACTCCGCCGGCCAGCTGCGCATGGTCACCGTCGGCGTCGAGGATCAGATCACCCTCTGGCAGGCCATCCGGGGCTGGCTCGACCCGTCCGACGCGGTGGTGCCGCGCGAGGTGGTCTACCCGCCAGACCAGACGCAGCAGCAGACCGACCAGCAGAACCAGCAGGAGTTCGCGGAGTCGCAGAGCTCCGCGGAGACCGCGGCGCTGCGCAAGCTCGGCTTCCCCGTCAAGGTCACCGTCGGCTCCGTCGTCGCGGGCGCGCCGGCCGAGGGCCACCTGCGGGCCGGCGATGTGATCAATTCGGTGAACGGCCAGCAGGTCACCTCGGTGGAGAAGCTGACCTCCTTGATCAAGGCCAGGCCCGCGGGCACGGCGCTGGTCATCGGGTACAGCCGCAACGGCGTGCCGGCCAGCACGACGATCACCTCGAGCAAGGGCTCCGACGGTTCACCCCAGGTCGGGGTTCAGGTCGACCAGAAGCAGCCCAGCCCGTACTCGATCAAGTTCACCCTCGACGACGTGGGTGGGCCGAGCGCCGGGCTCATGTTCTCGCTCGGCATCGTCGACAAGCTCACCCCCACCGACCTGACCGGCGGGATGACCATCGCCGGCACCGGCACCATCGACGACGACGGCAACGTCGGCCCGATCGGCGGCATCGCACAGAAGATGCGCGGGGCCAAGCGCGACGGCGCCACCGTCTTCCTGTCGCCGGCCGACAACTGCGCCGAAGCGGTGGCCAACGCGGTGCCCGGCCTGGAGTTGGTCAAGGTCTCGACGCTCAACGATGCCCTCACGGCCCTGCAGAAGCTGCGCGACCACCAGACGCCCACCCTCTGCGCCGGGAGCTGATCCGCCCGGCCGCGGTCGTCGTCGCTGGTCGCGGCGCGAACCCCGATCCGGGGGCGACCCGCGGGATAAAGAATCACCTCGTACCCTGGTGCCGTGGTGATGCGAACCCCCCTGCCCCGGATGAGTCGCCGCGGCCGGATGACATTGATCGTTTTGGCCTGCGTAGTGGTGCTGTTCATCCTGCTGGGCTGGGTGGTCGACGCGTGGACGGACTACCTGTGGTTCTCTGAGGTCAAGTACACCCAGGTGTTTACCACCGTGCTGCAGACCCGGCTCGGGCTGTTCGCGATCTTCGGCTTCGGCATGGCGTTGATCGTCTGGTTCAACCTCTGGCTGGCGTTCCGGCTGCGGCCGATGCTGCGGATGCACTCCTCCGAGCAGCAGTCCCTCGAGCGGTACCGCGGGATGATCTCGCCCCGCTTCGGCCTGTGGTCCGGCCTGCTCTCGGCGATCGTCGGGCTGTTCGGGGGCCTGTCCGCGCAGGGCCGGTGGCAGCAGTGGCTGCTGTTCTCCAACGGCCAGTCGTTCGGCGTCAAGGATCCACAGTTCGGCGTCGACCTGGGTTTCTACGTCTTCGCGTACCCGTTCTGGCGGTACCTGCTCGGGGTCGGCTTCACCCTGGTCGTGCTGTGCGTGCTCGGCGCGCTGGCCATGCACTACCTGTTCGGCGGGGTGCGCCTGCAGGGCGCCGGCGAGCGGATGACCGTCGCCGCCCGTGCCCACCTGACCGCCCTGGTCGCCTTCTTCGTGCTGCTCAAGGCCGCGGCCTACTTCCTTGACCAGCGCGGCCTGCTGCTCGCTCACAACGACGCGACGAACCTCTTCGGGGCCGGGTACACGGACATCAACGCGCTCCTGCCCGCGAAGGAGATCCTGGCCTGGATCTCCGTGGTGGTCGCGATCGCCATCCTGGTCTTCTCCAACGCCTTCATCCGCAACCTGGTCTGGCCGGGCATCGCCATCGGCCTGCTCGCGCTGTCGGCCATCGCGGTCGGCGGTATCTACCCGGCCGCGGTGCAGACCTTCACCGTGAAGCCGAACATCCGCGACAAGGAAGCGACGTACATCGAACGCAGCATCGACGCCACCCGCGACGCGTTCGGCCTCAACAACATTCAGACCATCCAGTACCCGTCGACCGCCAACGTGCCGCCCGAGTCGCTGATGTCGGACACCGACACGGTGGCCAACATCCGGCTGCTCGACCCGTCGATCGTGTCCAACACGTACACCCAGCTGCAGCAGGTGCGCGGGTTCTACGACTTCACCCAGAAGCTGGACATCGACCGGTACACCACCGACGGCAACACCCAGGACTACGTGGTCGGGGTCCGGGAGATGGACTACAACAACCTGACCCCGCAGCAGAGTAACTGGCAGAACCAGCACACCGTCTTCACCCACGGGTACGGTTTCGTGGCCGCCCCGGCCAATCAGATCGTGTGCAACGGCCAGCCCGAGTTCGCGTCCGGCTTCCTCGACAACGAGGCGGCGCAGACCAACTGCCAGTCCGACACCGACCAGATCCCGGTCGCCCAACCGCGGATCTACTACGGCGAGAACATGAACCCTTATGCGATCGTCGGTAAGGCTTCGAACGGCCAGGACGCCGAGTACGACCGGCCCAGTGGCTCCAACGACCAGTACGTGACCTACGACGGCAGTGGTGGCGTGTCGGTCGGCTCATACCTGCGGCGGATGCTGTACGCGTACAAGTACAAGGAAACCAACTTCCTCATCTCGAGCGTCTTCAACAAGAACTCGAAAATCCTTTACGTACGCGACCCGCGACAGCGAGTGCAGAAGGTAGCCCCGTTCCTCACCCTCGACGGCGACCCGTACCCGGCGGTGGTGAACGGGCACATCGTGTGGATCCTCGACGGCTACACGACCGCGTCGACCTACCCGTACTCGCAGGAGGTCGACCTGCAGTCGGCCACCAGCGACACGCAGACCGGCGAGGGCACCGCGCAGCAGGCCCAGACGGACATCAACTACCTGCGCAACTCGGTGAAGGCCACGGTCGACGCGTACACCGGGAAGGTCACCCTCTACGCGTTCGGCCAGTCCGACCCGGTCCTCAACGCCTGGAACAAGGCCTTCGGTGGCAACCTCATCAAGCCGAGTTCGGCGATCCCGCCGGAGCTGGCGCAGCACTTCCGGTACCCGGAGGACCAGTTCAAGGTGCAGCGCGAGCTGCTGACCCGGTTCCACGTCTCGGATCCCAGCCAGTTCTACTCCGGCCAGGACTTCTGGCAGGTGCCGCAGGACCCGGCTCCCGGTACGACGGCCAACCAGGCGCCCTACTATCTGCTGGCCAAGTTCCCGGGGCAGAACCAGACCACGTTCCAGCTGACGTCCGCGATGACGCCGCGCGGCCGGCAGAACCTGGCGGCGCTGGTCACCGGCTCGTACGTGAACGGCCAACCGAAGCTGGAAATTCTTCAGCTTCCGCCGGACACCCAGGTCTCCGGGCCGGGGCAGGCCGATCAGAAGATGACGAACGACAACTCCGTGCGGCCACAGATCAGCCTGCTACAAAACAGCGCCACGGTCATCTACGGCAATCTGCTGTCACTGCCAGTGGGCAGCGGGATGCTCTACGTGGAACCGTTGTACGTGCAGAGCAAGGCGGAGAACGCCTATCCACAGCTGAAATATGTGCTGGTGAACTTCGGCCAGTACGTTGGCTTCGCGGACAGCCTGCAGGGCGCGCTGACCCAACTGCTCAACTCGGCCAAGTCCGCGGGGGCCAACCCGCCGGCCGGTCCACCACCGAGCGCGAGCCAGCCGCCACCGACGTCTCAGCCGAATCCCGAGGTGGATCAGGCGACGCAGCGCATCGACAAGGCGATCGCAGACCTGAAGGCGGCTCAGCAGTCCGGCAACTTCACGGACTACGGCCAGGCGCTGCAGGAGCTGAACGACGCGATCACGGCGTACCAGCAGGCTCGCGACTCGGCCAACGTCGCGCCGTCGCCGTCGCCGTCGGTCAAACCGTCGACACGGTCCAGCACGTCGCCCTCGCCGAAACCGTCGGTGGCACCGTCCGGATGATCTTGGGTGCCCGGGTTTCCGGGCCGGAACGTTGAGATTCCGGCCCGGAAAACCGCTGGTGGCGCACTGGTGCGTAACCGTTTTGCTAATGCCGATCCGGGTACTGTAGGGTTATGTCAGCGACGCGGGGTGGAGCAGCTCGGTAGCTCGCTGGGCTCATAACCCAGAGGTCACAGGTTCAAATCCTGTCCCCGCTACCACAGGAAACGGCCCGCCGGACAATATCCGGCGGGCCGTTCTTTTGCTCCAGGTAACCCGATCTGTAACCAGGAGCCGGCTACGGCCGGTCGGCTCGTGGAGTCGGCTGCCCATTGCAGCGCAACGTCAGGTTTCATGTGCGGCCGCGGCGTGCCGGCGGGGCGCGCCGTCGGGATGCGGATCCGGGTACTGTAGGGTTATGTCAGCGACGCGGGGTGGAGCAGCTCGGTAGCTCGCTGGGCTCATAACCCAGAGGTCATAGGTTCAAATCCTGTCCCCGCTACGACGAAGGAAAGGCCCGCCGAGGATTATCTCCGGCGGGCCTTTTCTTATGGGCGGTGTAGCTCTCATACGCCGTGTAGCCACATCTGTAGCCACGCCGGGGACACGGCGTGAAGCGGGGAGCCCACGCGTTCCGGTGGGCTTCCGTAGCAAGCCCCATCTTGATCCGATCCCTGGATGGACGTTGCGGCTTCGATGGTGCGGCGACCAGGCGCCGCGATCCGGGCCGCGGCCGGCTGCCGGGCCAGATCGGGGCGGTCGGCCCGCGCCTCATGCGCCACAGTGACTGGCGCATTGAACGGGCCGGACCGGGCGGACGGGCTTGCCGCCGCCGGACTATCGCCGGCAAGTGCTGGTCGCGGATTGGCTCAGCGTCACCTGTTCCTTGGCGCTGGATCGACTCCTGCGTCGGCCGCGCTGTGGACATCAGCCCGGGCCTCCGGCATCTTCGTCGCGGCGAGGCTGGCCCCCGCCGCCGAATCATTGAAGGATCCGGCGCGCGCCGCCCGTAGGCAACCCGTAGTCGGACCACAGCGCCGTCCGCCAGAATCGTCCGGCGTTGACGTAGCGCGACAGCGCGGTTGTCCCGCTGAACAAAACGATGGAGGATCGGATGAAACACTTGAGAGCCCTGGCCTTTGTCCTGCCCGCTGTGTTTGCTCTCACGATGTCCGCGACGCCCACGAAGGCGAGTGCCGACACAGAGTGTTACGTTCACACTGCTGGCCCGAATTCCAACTACATTCTTAATTGCACCTATGAATTCGGTCTAGGCGTCATGCATCTGAAAGACAACGCCTACACGCACGGGACGTATGATGCCGCTCTTCCCGGGGAGGGTGCGGCGACTGACACTTACTTCGGTTGGCAGAACGCGGCAGGCTGGTACAACGGGCCGGGTTACTGCACGAGCCAGGCGCGCTCGGACGACGGTGGACGCACCTGGAGGTGGCAGGAACCCGACCTCGGACCCGGACAACACTTTATTGGCGGCGCAACCGATTACCAGGTTTTCTCGTACAAGTGTTAGCGCGGGATAATCGCCCGAAGGGCCTCCGGCATCGCGACCGAGCCCACTGACGGCCGACCGAAGTCGCGAGGCAACACCAAGAGTGGTGGTGGGCTCGCGGCCCGCTGACCGCCGTCACGCCAACGTCAACGGGTCACTGGTCGACCAACCCGCCAGCGCCTCCCGCTCCTGTCCCTGGCTTGCTCGTGTCCCCGGATCGTCGACCTCGACGGATCGCGAGATCGTCGACGGCCCGACACCGGCGGGCTCGGAAACCCCTCGGACGCAGCCCTGCAAGCCTCGCCGCGACTCGACGAGAGAGATACCTCGTCGCCGAGCGGCCGTCGGGTCTCTTGCTCTCCCGGGAGGCGAGTCACCCAGGCCGAATCGCGAGCGAGTCACGCGGAATACTGTCCCCGATGGACGATCAGGTGCGGGAGGCACTGCGGCGGGTCGGCGTCGCGTTCGCAGGGTACCCACGCCGTGCCGTCCTCGACGGATGCCCGCACTGCCGGGGCCAAGTATCCGTGGCCGACCATGACCTGTTCAGTCTCGCCCTGTCGCTCGGTGGCACCGTCGGTACCGACGCCGATCTCAAGAGCCTCCTGCCGTTGCTGTTGGAGCGCCTGGTGACCGGCGACGAACTGGACGCGGACACCGTGCTGGGCAAGCTCACTCTGGCCGGTGGATGGCAGACCTGGCCGGCGGGAGAGCGCGACGCGCTGCGGGGATACCTCGACACGGTGTGGCGTTCGATCCTGTCCCGGTACCCGGCACGGTGCGGCGGGCTGCGAGACGCGTCCAGCTTTCTCATCGCGGCCCGGCCACTGCACGAGGGGGTCGGGCGGTACCTGCGGATCTGGGATGCGACACCCGGCGCGGCGCCGGACCGGCACCTGGCCGACCTGGTGATCGACTGGGTCGGCGGATCGGGCATCCCGGATGACGCGGTCGCCTGGGCGCGCCGGCCGGCGGTCCGGGATCGGCTGTACGCCGCCGTGGTCAGGGATCTGGATGCCCCGTGGTCGGGGCGGCTCGCGCAGGCGTACGACTTCCTCGCCGCGCTCTAGCGCCGTTCCACTGTCGCCGCCGGCATCAGAGGTGCGCCTTCGTCGTTACGCTGACCCCCATGGCGTTGTCGAAGGTCTCCGTGCGTCGCCTGCCCGACGTAGCTCCGCCCATACCCGAGGGCGGGGGCCGCATGACTTCGGATGCCGGCGAACTCGCTCAGATCGCGAATGGTGAGCCGTTCCGGTTTCTCGCGTATCTCCAATTCAAACCGGATAAGGGCGCCCCGCGCGGGAATCATTTTCACCGGGTGAAGAACGAAACCCTGTACGTTATCGGTGGCCGGTTGCGGGCGAGATTTCGGGATATCGACACCGGAGAGTCGATGGACCTGCTTCTGGAGCCTGGCGACCTCGTGACGGTGGCGCCCCGATGTGCCCACGCCTACCTGCCGCTCGAGTATTCACAGGCCGTTGAGCTGTCGCCGAGCGTGTACGACCCGACGGACACCCTGCGCTTCGATCTCGGCATTACGACGCCCGGTCGCGACGAGGTCCGGTAGACTACGCAGGTTTTGCGGCCGCAGCAGGCCGGCGAGGAAGCCGAGGCTCCTTCGCCGCAGCCCGGACGTGAAGACCCAGCGACCAGAACCTCACGAACAACCAAACGGCGGCACCGTTCGCGGTGACCTGGCAACCCGCGAGCGAGAAGACCCCACCCCTTCGCGGTAACGTACGTAAGCTTCCCCAGCGCCGACGCAGCAAGGAGAAATGGTGAAGTCCGGCGACGTGACAGTCGAATGGCTCAAGAACATTGAGTTCCAGCGCAATCCGATCGGTAAGGCCACCATTGAGGGAGTGGTGCACCGCAAGCTCAATCCGATCGTCGACGGGCGCGGCGAGGTGACGGAGCTGTGGAGCGAGCCGTGGGAGGGTTTCGGCCCTCCGGTGCACATCTACCAGAGCGGGACCGACTACGGCGTGGTCAAGTGCTGGCACCTGCACGAGATCCACACCGACCAGTTCGCCATCAGTCGCGGCAAGGTACAGGTGACCCTCGTGGACATCCGCGAGGAGTCGTCGACGTTCGGTCACGTCAACGTCTTCTTCCTCGGCTCGCTCAACCCGGGCCTGGTCCGGATCCCGCCGGGCCTGCTGCACGGCTGGAAGGCCCTGTCCAGCCCCGAGACGCTGGTGCTCAACTTCCAGTCCCACGTGTACGACCCGTCGGACGAGTACAAGTTCCAGTGGAACTGCGTGCTCGAAGACGTCTGGGAGCCCAAGAACGGCTGAGCCACTCATGCGCGTCCACAACGGCCGCCTAGCCCCATCTGCGGGACAGGCGGCCGTTTCGTGTGCTCGGCGACGGCGCGACCGCGCTGGTCGGGATAACGCCGGTGCGGAAAACTTCGGTTAGTGTGCAGGTGACTACCGAACGGTAGGGCTGTGCGCCGACCGGGGGCCGGCCCTGGGAGGAGGCGCATCCGTCATGGCCACCATCGAGGAAGTCAAATCTGAGCTCATGCAGGCGGCCGGCAGCGGCGGCCAGGCGATCACGCAGGCCCGTGCCGCGTCCGAGAGCATGGACCGGATGATCGCGCAGCTGCAGGTCGTCGCCCACGGTACGAACCATCCCAAGGTCGCCGAGGCGGTGGCCCGCGCCCAACAGTGCCAGCAGCAGTTGGCGCAGGCGGTGATCCTGGCGCAGGCGGCGACACAGGCGGCCCACGACTACGTGGCCGTGCTCGGCTGACGTGCGGTCGCGCGGCATGACCATCGATTCCGGGTCGCGGTCGACGGCCCGGAATCCTCCGTCAGTTTTTGCGGCGCACGTACACGACGGCGGCCAGCGCTACCACGAAACCGGCCAGGACCAGTGCGGGGCGCAGCGCCGGCTGGCCCCGCAGCTCGGCCACCACGGTGATGATGAAAGCGACCACCGCGAAGAAGCCGAGGATCCCGATGACCATCTCGAGCCGCTGAGCGCGGGCCCTGGGGTGCAACGTGCTCTCCCTTCCGCCAGCGGCGGCGTCAGCCCTTCACGCCACCGGCGGTCAGGCCGGCGACGATGCGCCGTTGCAGCAGCAGCACCATGGCGACCAACGGTACAGTCACGATCGTTCCGGCGGCCATGACCGCCGTGTACGGCTCCTGGTGCGGCTGGCTGCCGGTGAACTGTGCGATGGCGACCGTGACCGGCTGGGTCTTGTCGCTGGACAGCTCGCTGGCGAGCAGGAATTCGTTCCAGGACGAGATGAAGGCCAGAATCGCGGTGGTGAACAGGCCCGGTGCGGCCAGCGGCAGGATCACCTTCCGGAACGCCTGCCCCGGCGTGCATCCGTCCACCACCGCCGCCTCTTCGAGCTCCCAGGGCATTTCGGCGAAGAAGGCAGTCAGGGTGTAGACGGTCAACGGCAGGGCGAAGGAGATGTCCGGGATGATCAGCGCCTGGTAGCCGCCGATCCAGTGAATGCTGGTGAACAGCTGGAACAGCGGGGTCAGCAGGGCGACGCCGGGGAACATCGACGCGCCCAGTACCACTCCCAGCACCAGGTACTTGCCGCGGAAGTCCAGCCGCGCGATCGCGTACGCGGCGAAGCAACCGACCGCCACGGCCAGAATGGTGGTGCTCACGCCGATGATGGCGCTGTTGACGAGCGCCCGGCCGAAGTGGTTGCCGAGGCTGGTCGAGAACGCCGTCCGGAAGTTGTCCAGGGTCACGTGGGTGGGCCAGGGCGTCGTGTCGAAGGTGTAGCCGACCTGGCGGAAGGCGGTGACCACCATCCAGTAGAACGGCGCCAGGCAGAAAATGACGATGACGGCGATGCCGATGTAGCTGCGCACCGACCCGAACGTGAAGCGGCGGCGCCGGCGGATGGCGGGGCGCTCGGCCGCGGAGGCGACGCCTCCGCGGCCACCGACCGCGGTTGTCGAGGCCATCTCAGATCGTTCCCTTCTGCTGCCGCTGCTGCGTCTGCACCACGTGGGCGCCGAGGAACCTCACGAAGATGAAGGCGACCAGGAAGATGAGCAGGAACGTCAGGGTGGACAGCGCGGCCGCGCTGTTGAAGCCGCCACGGATCTGCTCCACCACGAGGATCGACAGCGTGGTGGTGGCGTGCCCGGTCCCGCCGCCACCGCCGGTGAGGATCGCCGGCAGGTCGTAGATGCGCAGCGCGTCGAGGACGCGGAAGAGGATCGCGACCATGAGCGCCGGCCGCACCAGCGGCAGGGTCACCTGGGTGAAGCGTTGCCAGGCGTTGGCGCCGTCCACCACGGCGGCCTCGTAGGTGTCGGCGGGAATCACCTGGAGGCCGGCCAGGATCAGCAGCGCAATGAACGGCGTGGTCTTCCAGACGTCCGCGATGATGATGGCGAACCTGGACGCCCACTGATCGCCGGTCCACAGGATGTGGGTGTGCAGCACGCGGTTGGCGATGCCGTCGTAGGCGAAGATGAAATACCAGAGCTTGGCGGTGATGGCGGTCGGGATCGCCCACGGCACCAGCACACTGGCGCGCAGCAGGCCGCGACCGCGGAACGCCCGGTTCATCACCAGCGCCATCCACATGCCGAGGATCACCTCGATGACGACGGTGGTGGCGGTGAAGAAGAACGTGGTGCCCACGGAGTCCCAGAACTCGGCGCCCAGGGTTCCCGGCGGGCAGGAAACGGTGCCACAGCGCTGGAGGATCCAGTGCGTGTAGTTGGAGAAACCGGCGTTGCCGCCGCTGACGAACATCCCGGTGGCCTTGTCCAGCCCGGGGTCCTTCTGAAACGACATGACGATGGCCTTGACCACCGGGTACCCGATGACGACGGCCAGCAGAACGATGGTCGGTGTGATCAGATAGAGACCGAGCTTGCCCTCACCCTTGCGCAGCGAGGAGCCCCGGTTTCGTGGTGGCGGCGCGGCTTTGTCCTGCTCCGCCTTGTCGTCTGCGCTGACGCCAGAAGTGACGGACATGATCCCTCCCTCTACGGGCACGACGCCGGTCGTGGGGAAATGCGGGCGGGGCCGGACCGAATCGGTCCGGCCCCGCGGCGGCCGTCAGGAACCGGCAGCCGTGATCGCTGCTTGCATGTCTTTCAGCGCTTGGTCCACGGTCTTGTCGCCCTTGATCGCCGCGTACGCGTTCTCCTCGATGGCCTGGGTGACGGCCGGGTAGAACGGCGTGACCGGGCGCGGGACGGCGTTGAGAATGGACGTCTTCAACGTCGGCAGGTACGGCAGCTTCTGGATGAGCGTCGGGTCGTCGTAGAGCGACGCGATGACCGGCGCCAGGGAGGCCTTGGTCGCGAAGGTGTTCTGCGTGTCCTCGCTCTCCAGGAACTTCACGAAGTCCAGCGCGGTGGCCTTGTGTGCCGAGTACTTGCTGATGGCCGCGTTGTGACCGCCCAGGCTGGAGGCGCCCGGAGTGGTGGCGGTCAGGCCGGGGAGCGGGGCGATGGCCATGCTGGTCTTGACCTTCGAGCTGGCGTCCGTGGTCGCCAGGCTGTACACGTACGGCCAGTTGCGCATGAACAGCAGTTGGCCGGCCTCGAACGCCTGGCGGCCCTGCTCCTCCTGGTACGTGATGGCCTGCTGCGGGATGTCGCCGTTCTTGTACGCGTCGACCAGCATGGTCAGGCCTTTGGCGGCGGCCGGAGTGTCGACGTCCGGCGTGCGTCCGTCGGACTTCACGATCTCACCGCCGGCCGTGTTGATCGCCTCGGCCGTGTTCACCGTGAGGCCCTCGTACTTCGCGTACTGGCCGGCGTAGCAGCCCATGTTGTGCGACTTGGCGATCGAGCAGTCCTGCAGCATCTCGTCCCAGGTCTTTGGCGGGTTGGGGACGAGGTCCTTGCGGTAGTAGAGCAATCCGCCGTCGGAGGACTGCGGGGCGGCGTACAGGACGCCGTTGTAGGTGCCGGTCTTGACCGTGGCCGGCAGCAGCTTCGAGGTGTCGAGAGCGAAGTCTCCGGTCAGCGGCTGCAGCCAGCCCTTCGCGGCGAACTCGGCGGTCCACACCACGTCGACGTCGACCACGTCGTAGTGCGGATCCTTGGCCTGGAAGTGCTGTACCAGATCGTCGTGCTGCTGGTCGGCCTGGTCGGACTGCTCCTTGAAGGTGACCTGCTCCTTCGGGTGGCTCGCGTTCCACTGCGCGATCAGTGGCCGGATGACGTTGTTGTTGTCCTTGCCCTGCACGTATGTGATCGGGCCGCGGGACGTCGTGTTCTGGCTGGCGCTGTCGTCGCCACCGCCGCCCGAGCACCCAGCCATGGCGATGAGCAGAACACCGGCGCCCAGGGATGCCATGGCGACGGAGAAGCCTCGGATTCTTCTGATCACTGTTACTCCTTCACGTGTTATACCGCTCGATGGAGCGGACGCATGGGGAGGCAGGGGTGGCCGCACCGTGCCGGGTACGCCGGACTGGTAACACTTCCGCTGGTGCTGATGGTCTATCGATTAACGTCTACCGGCATCTTTTGTGGGGATCGTCAGTGCTGAATCGGATTAGCTGAGACTCCACCCGGTGGTCGGACATGTCAAGGCTGTTACGGACTCGTGACCTTGGCCTAAACTTGAGGTGGTTTGCTCGCTCATCCTGCCGCCGTGGGGCCGTCTGTGCTGAGACTTATTCAACGACGGAGGGACCGGCATGCCTACCCCTAGGGTCACGCTTCTCGATGTCGCCCGCCGAGCCGGGGTGTCCAGGACAACGGCGTCCTTCGTCATGGCCGGACGCACGGACATGCGCATCTCGGCCGAGGCCGAGCATCGGGTGCTGCACGCGGCGCGTGAACTCAACTACCGGCCGAACCTGATGGCCCGCAGCCTACGCACCAAACTGACCCGCACGATCGGCCTGGTCTCCGACACCATCGCCACCGAGGCCTTCGCCGGCGAGCTGATCCGCGGCAGCCTGTCCACCGCCCTCGCCCACCAGCATCTGCTGTTCATCGGCGAGACCGGGGGAGACGACACGGTGGAGATGCAGCTCGTCCAGGACATGCTCGACCGTGGGGTTGACGGGTTCATCTTCGCGAGCATGTGCACCCGGCCGGCGCGGCCCCCGGCGAGCCTGCGCGGGCACCGGCTGGTGTTGCTCAACTGCCTGGCCGACGACCACCGGATCCCCGCCGTGCTGCCCGACGAGCGGGACGCCGGGCGGATCGCCGCCAGGACTCTGCTGGAGGCCGGGCACCGCGACGGGATAGTCATGGTCGGCGAGACGCCCGCGGAGGTGTACGCGGCCCGGGAGCGGCGTGCCGGCGTGGAGGAGGTTTTCGCCGCGGAGGGCGTGACGTTGAGCGGCACGGTCGAGTGCCCGTGGTGGCCGGAGCCTGCCTATCAGGCGGTGTACGACTTCTTCGCGTCCGGCAAGCGCGTTACGGCGCTGATCTGCCTCAACGACCGGGTGGCCTTCGGCGCCTACCAGGCAGCCGACCGGGCCGGACTGGCCGTGCCGGACGACGTTTCGGTGGTGTCGTTCGACGGCTCGCATCTGGCCTCGTGGCTGCGCCCCCAGCTCACCAGCGTGGCGATCCCGCATTTCGAGCTGGGCCGCCTGGCCGTCGAGCTGCTGCTCGCCGAGGCGGCAGCGCACGAGGTGCATCGGGTAGCGATGCCGCTGCACGGGCGGGCGTCGGTGGGCGTACCGCGGCCCCGGCCGGCGTAGCGGGGCCGGCTGCGCCCAGGAGCGGCGTGGCGGAGCGGCTCAGCGGCTGGTCGCCAGCCGCTCCGGTACCGCGCGGCTGGGTGGCGCCGCGCGGTGGTGCTGCGGCGTCGCGTACCGGGTCATCCCGAGCACCGCCGCCAGCGTGGCCAGGAAGCCGAGCGCGGCCAGCCACTGCCGGCCCGGCCAGATCTGGTCGCCGAGCAGGAACAGCCCGATGAGCGCGGCCGGCACCGCGGCCGCGGCGTCCATGGCGGCCACCGCCGCGGTCGTCGAGCCGCGCTGCATGGCGAGGCCGAGCAGCAGCTGGCCGACCAGCGAGTGGGCGATCAGCAGGTACAGCAGCGGGGCGGCCAGGAACCGGTCCCAGCTGTGCACCGACGCCAGGGGCCGGGACGCCACCGCGGCGGCACCGAAGCAGAGCCCGGCAAGGGAGCCCAGGGCGACCGAGCCCGGCGCGCCGTGCAGCCGCACCGCGAAGAAGCCCAGCACCGCGATGACGGCCAGGACGACCGCGAGCCCGGCCTCGGTGGCCGAGCCGACCGGACGCGAGGGTGCGGGCCGGGCGGCGATGACGAGCCCGGCGATGCCGAAGCACAGCAGCGCGAGCAGGGCCAGCTCGGCGGGCGGCAGCCGCCATTTGAGCAGCAGCACGCCGAACACCGCCGTCACGCCGAGCCCGGCGGCCACGGACGCCTGCACCAGGAACAGGGGGAGGTCGCGACGGGCCAGGAAGGCCAGCACGAAGCCGAGCATCTGGAAGCCCACACCGACCAGGTACGTGCGCTGCTCACACAGCCGCAGCAGCAGGCTCGGGTGGAAATTCTTCTCTTGTCGGGTGCGCGAGACGGCTACCGATTGGAGAAGGTTCGCCGTCCCGTACGCCACGATCATGGCCGTGAGGTACAGCCAACCTGAGGACCCCATTGAGGCGAGAATAGTGGCTCAGCGCTCTGGCGCAAGTCGTTCGAGGATGTCGGCGTGGAGTCGACCGTTGGTCGCCACTGCGCTGCCGCCGAGCGGACCCGGCTCACCTGTCACGTCGGTGAACGTGCCGCCGGCCTCCGTCACGATAGGCACCAGAGCGGCTACATCCCACAGTGAAAGCTCGGGTTCGACCATCACGTCCACGGCGCCCTCGGCCACCAACATATATCCGTAAAAGTCGCCGTACGCGCGACTCCTCCAGGTACGACGCATGATGTCCAGCATGCCGGGCAGTCGCCCCGTCTCCTCCCAGCCGGGCAGAGACGAGTAGCAGAACGACGCGTCGGACAACTGGTGCACCGCCGAGACCCGGATCGGAGTCGCCGCGGCCTGGTGCCGCCCGGCGTACGCGCCGTGCCCGCGTGCGGCCCACCAGCGCCGGCCGAGCGCCGGGGCGGACACCAACCCGACCACCGCCTGATCGGCCTCCATGAGGGAAATCAGGGTGGCCCAGACGGGTACTCCCCGGATGAAGTTCTTCGTGCCGTCGATCGGATCGATGACCCACTGCCGGGTGCCCGGGCCGGCCGGGGCCTGGCTGGCGCCGAACTCCTCACCGAGTACCGCGTCCCGCGGTCGGGCCCGGGCCAGGGTGGCGCGCAGCGCCTTCTCCACGGCGGTGTCCGCGTCGGAGACCGGGGTCAGGTCCGGCTTGCTGTCGACGTGCAGATCGAGCGCGCGGAACCGCGCCATCGAGATCGCGTCCGCGGTATCCGCGAGGAGGTGTGCGAGGGACAAATCATCCGCATAACCGGCCACACCCGGAACCTAGCGGATGCGATATTCGGCGGCGAGCAGGGGAGCGGCGAGTTACCGTCGCGGCCGTGCAAACGATTAACGTCATGGCCGTGCGACTGGACGCGCTGTGTGGACTCCTGGCCGAAGAAGAACGGCTGCGCAGCTACGCCGCCGTGGTGCTGGGCGCGGGTACTCCCGGGGAGGTGGCCCAGGCGACCGGTCTGGGCGGCCGGGACGTGATGCGCGCGCTGCGCCGGCTGGAGGAGGGCGGGCTGCTGTCGACCGTGGACGGTCGGTACGTCGCGAGGGCCGCCACGTTCAAGGATGCGATCCGTGAGCACGCGCCCGCACCGCTCCCGGACGTGCCGCTCGATCCCGACCAGGAGCGGGACGCGGTGCTGCGGTCGTTCGTGCGCGAGGGCCGGCTGGTGCGAATGCCGGCGGCTCGGGGCAAGCGGCGCGTCGTGCTGGAGTACATCGCCGGCGAGTTCGACCCCGGGGTGCGGTACCCGGAGCCGGCGGTCAACGCGATGCTGCGGGTCTGGCACGACGACTACGCGGCGCTGCGCAGGTACCTGGTGGATGAGGACCTGCTGTCCCGCCAGGACGGCGTCTACTGGCGCAGCGGCGGCTACGTCAACGTCGAGTAGGGCGTCGAGTAGGGCGTCGGTCGAGTGAACGCGCTACGGTCCACAGTGGACCTGAGTCGGACTCACTGTGAATCGTCGCCGGGGTCCGGCGCGCCCTCCCGGGAGGCGAGCAGCCGCCGGTAGGACGCCAGCCGGCGCGAGTCGGCGCCGCCGGCCGCCACCAACGCGTCCAGGCCGCAGGTCCCCGCCGTGCCGGTGTGGTCACAGCCCGGCGGGCAGTTGACCGAGGCCTGTACGAGGTCGGGGAAGCCGTGCAGCAGGCTCTCCGCGGAAACGTGAGCCAGCCCGAACGAGCGGATGCCCGGGGTGTCGATGATCCAGCCGTCGACGTCAATCTCCCGTTCGGTGCCGTCGTCGGTTTCGCCACCATCGATTGCGCCACCGTCGGTCCCGCCGTGGCCGGGCCGGGGCGGCAGGGGCAGCGCCACCGCGCTGGTGGAGGTGTGCCGCCCCTTGCCGATCGCGCTGACCAGGCCGACCCGCCGGTCGGCGTCCGGTACCAGCCGGTTGACCAGAGTGGACTTGCCGACGCCGGAGTGCCCGACCAGCACCGAGATGCGCCCCGCCAGCCGATCGCGCAGCGGGCCGAGGTCGCCGTCCGGCCGGCACAGCACGTACGGCAGGTCCAACTCCGCGTAGTAGTCCAGGACCTCCTGAGGGCCGGCCAGATCCGACTTGGTGAGGCAGAGCAGCGGATCGATCTCGGCGTCGTACGCGGCGACCAGGCACCGGTCGATGAACCCGGTACGCGGCGGCGGGTCGGCCAGCGCGCTCACAATGACCAGCTGGTCGGCGTTGGCCACCACCACGCGTTCGACCCGGCCCTCTGGCGTGGTCTCGTCGTCGTCGGCGGTGCGCCGCAGCACCGAAACGCGCTCCTCGATGCGCACGATCCGGGCCAGCGAGCCGGGCGCGCCGGAGATGTCGCCGACCAGGGCCACCCGGTCGCCGACCACCACTCCGCGCCGGCCCAGTTCCCGGGCGCGCATGGCGGTGACCGGGGCGCCGGCCACCTCGACCGTGTACCGGCCCCGGTCCACCGCGATGACGAAGCCCCGGTCGGCACCCTCGTGGCGCGGCCGGATCCGGGTACGGGGACGCGACGAACGGCCCGGGCGGATCCGTACGTCGTCCTCGTCGTACTCGCGGCGCTTGGTGGTCAGTGGGTGCCCTCCACGATCGAGGCCCACAGCTCCGGGAACTCCGGCATCGTCTTCGACGTGCAGGCGATGTCGGACAGCCGCACGCCCGGTACGGCGAGTCCGACCACCGCGGCGGCGTGTGCCATGCGGTGGTCCTCGTAGGTCGCGAAATCTCCGCCGTGCAGGGTCGCCGGCCGCAGTTCCAGTCCGTCGTCCAGCTCGGTGACGTCGGCGCCGAGCCCGGTCAGCTCCCGGGCCAGCGCGGCGATCCGGTCGGTCTCGTGGCCGCGGATGTGCCCCACGCCGGTCAGCCGGGACGGGGAGTCGGCCAGCGCGGCGAGCGCCACGATGGCCGGGGTCAGCTCGCCGACCTCGGACAGGTCGGCGTCCAGCCCGTGTACCGCCCCGGTGCCGGTGACCACCAGCCCGTCGTCGGTCAGCGCGCACTCGCCGCCCATCGCGGTCAGCAGTTCCCGCAGCCGGTCGCCGGGCTGGGTGGTGGTGCGCGGCCAGCCCGGTACGGTCACCTGCCCGCCGGTCACCAGGGCGGCGGCCAGGAACGGGGCGGCGCCGGACAGGTCCGGCTCGATGTCCCAGTCCCGCCCGGACAGGCCGCCCGGCTCGACCGTCCACACGTCGCGCGTGGAGTCGTCCACGGTCGCGCCGGCCTCGCGCAGCATCTGCGCCGTCATCCGCAGGTGCGGGGCGGACGGCACCGGCGGCCCGACGTGGCGCACCACGATGCCCTTGTCGAAGGCCGGGGCGGCCAGCAGCAGGCCGGAGACCAGCTGGCTGGAGGCCGAGGCGTCGATGGTCACGTCGCCGCCGGTCACCCCGCCGGCGCCGTGCACGGTCAGCGGCAGGCCGCCGGTGTCCGCCGAGTCGATCCGGACCCCTATCGAGCGCAGCGCGTCAACCAGCGGGCCGAGCGGGCGCTGCCGGGCATGGGGGTCACCGTCGAAGGTGATCGGCCCGTCGGCGAGGCCGGCGACCGGCGGCACGAACCGCATCACGGTGCCGGACAGGCCGACATCGACGTGAGCGGGCCCGGCCAGCCGGCCCGGCCGGACCGTCCATCGCTCGTCCTGGCCGCTATCCACCTCGGCGCCCATGGCGCGCAGCCCGGCGGCCATCAGCTCGGTGTCGCGGGCGCGCAGCGGGTACCGGAGGGTGGACGGGCCGGCCGCGATGGCGGACAGCACGAGGGCCCGTGCGGTAATCGACTTGGATCCGGGCAGGCGCACCCGGGCGCGCACCGGCGTCGCCGCGGTGGGCGCGGTCCACGGGCGCGGGCCGGAACGGGTGGTGGGTGTCGCAGAGTCTTGGGCCACGGGTACAGTCTGCCGTCCCGCGGTTCCGGACGTGGAACGGGCCGATAGGTTTGTTGCCATGTGCGGCCGGTACGCGACCACCCGCAACGCGACGGACCTCGCCGCGATCTTCGATGCGGCCGACGAAACCGACGAGGCGCTGGCGGCCGACTACAACGTGGCGCCGACCGATCCGGTACCGATCGTGCGGTCCGAGCCCGAACGTCGGCTCAGTGTCGCTCGGTGGGGCCTCGTGCCCTCCTGGGCGGATGGTCCGGCCGCCGGCGGCCGCCGCCAGCCGTTGCGCATCAACGCCCGGGCCGAGACGGTGGCCACCAACGGCGCCTTCGCGCGGGCCTTCCGCCGGCACCGCTGCCTGGTTCCGGCCGACGGCTGGTACGAGTGGCGCCGTACCGAGGACGGGCGGGGCAAGCAGGCGTACTTCATGACCCCGCGCGACGGGGGCGTGCTGGCCTTCGCGGGTCTCTGCGCGACCTCGTCGGCCGGGCGGCTCACCTGTGCCGTGGTGACCACGGCCGCGGTCGGCGACCTGGCGCTGGTGCATGACCGGATGCCGCTGCTGTTGCCGCCCGACCGGTGGGGGCAGTGGCTGTCCGCGCCCGTCGCGTCGGGCCGCGGTGACGACACTGCGCGACCGGACGAACACTCGGCGATGGAACCGGAGTCGCTTCTCGCGGTACCGCCCGCCGCGTTCCTGGACGCACTGGAGATCCGTCCGGTGGGGCCGGCGGTGGGTGACGTACGCAATGACGGGCCGGATCTCATCGACCGGGTGGTTGTGACGCCGCTGCGCGTTTTCGACGTTGAGCCGACAGATCTCACGCTCTTTTGAGCGGTTCCGGCGCAATTGAGCGGCCTATTTTTCCACAGCCTCCGTTTGGCCACTTGTCCCGTGCCCCGATAGTGCGGTAGAACACAGCGCCGGCAGCGGCGAATGCGAATCCATGCTCGCCGCTGAACAAGTCCGGACCCACGGGGGAGGTGGGTAGATGACTCGGGCGAGAATGCCACGCCCGCACGAGGTTGCCGCCGCACGGAGAGACCCGAGACTGCTTCGGGCCTTCAACGAGCGGCGACACGATGATGCCTGGCGTACCAGGGGTGTCTGTCAGAGTGTCGATCCCGAGACGTTTTTCCCGGCTCCCAGCGAGCCGGCCGACGCGGCGATCGCCCTCTGTCGTACCTGTGACGTTCAGGGAGCCTGCCTGGCCTGGGCCTTGGAGGTTGGAGACTGCCACGGCGTGTGGGGCGCCACCACACCGCGTGAGCGGCGCGCGATGCTGGTCGCGTGGCGGACGGAGTCACGGGTGGAGGAGCCGGTCGCGGCCGGCCTCGGCGGAGTGGCCGTCTCGGGCGCCCCGGCCGGGAGTCCGTCCGGAGGGGGTTCCGCTGCCGGCGGCTCCGGCGCCGGAGCTTCCGGGGTGGGCGGCCAGGCGCAGCGTGCCCCGAGCCGCTCCGAGGCGAGCGCGGGCCAGGCGCTGCTCGACCGGGTGCTCGAACTGGTGCCGGGGCACCGCACCCGGCTTCCGCTGATCGGCGAGCGGCGCGTTGAGCGTTGCGCCAACGGGGATCTGGTGCGGCGGGTGGCATCCTGATGCGGTGATCAGCGTTCCTACCCCGCACGGCGAGGCACGGGTTGTTCTGGACGTTCCGGACCGGCCGGCCAGCCTGCTCGTCCTCGGGCACGGCGCGGGTGGGGACGTGGACGCACCGGACCTGGTGGCGGTTCGTGACGCGTGTCTCAGCGCGTCCGTCGCGGTGGCCCGGGTGCTTCAGCCCTACCGGGTCGCCGGACGTCGTGCGCCGGCCCCGGCGCGGCAACTCGACGCCGCGTGGACGGCGGTGGTGGAGACGCTGCGCTCGACCGTGCCCTCGGCCGGTACCTCGCGCCGCGGCGCCGGCCGCTCCGGCGGCACCCGGCGCCGCGGCGACCTGCCGTTGATCGTTGGCGGCCGGTCCAGTGGCGCGCGCGTGGCCTGCCGCACCGCCGCGGCCACCGGTGCGGCCGGGATCGTCGCGCTCGCGTTTCCGCTGCACCCGCCCGGCAGGCCCGAGCGTTCCCGGGCGGAGGAGCTGGACACCGGGCTGCCGACCGTGGTGGTCAACGGCGACCGGGATCCGTTCGGGGTACCGGAGGCCGGCCCGCTCGTCGAGGTCTGCCTGCGCCCCGGCGAGCGTCATGATCTGCGCCGGGATCCGGCCGCCGTGGCCGACTGCGTGGTGCGCTGGCTGGTCCGTCACGGCTGGGCATGACCGTCGTTGGGTCTGTCGAACCCGGATACCTATGGGCTCACCGCAAGGCCGTGAACCTCAGCGGTTCACAATTCTCCCAGGCCCTTCCCGGTCCCGACCCAGCACGGGGCCGGGGAGGTCGGAGCCGGCGTGGTGACCGATGCCCGACCGGATGCCGGAATGCGGGACGGGTACGCCGCGTTATTTCCCCCGGAGACGTGTGGCATCGGCACGTCCGGGAAGGGGAACCGTGAGCACGAACAGCAGCCTGGAAGAGGTGGACCAGGCCAGGCTCGTACGGCGGCTGCTGTACGCGCCCGAGTGGCCCGCCGATGCCGACCAGAGCACCGGCCCTGGCTTCCTGGCCACCGCGCTCGGCGTATCCTCGGCGGGACGGGCAAGGGGGTCGGAGCGGTTGGCACAGGCTGAACGGACGGACGAGCGGCGGGTTCGGTTCGAGCGTGACGCCCTGCCCTTCGTCGACCAGCTCTACGCGGCCGCGTTGCGGATGACCCGTAACCCGGCCGATGCCGAGGATCTGGTGCAGGAGACCTTCCTGAAGGCTTATGCCGCCTTCCACCAGTTTGAGGAAGGCACGAACCTCAAGGCGTGGCTGTACCGCATTCTCACGAACACCTACATCAACTCGTACCGGAAGCGCCAGCGCCAGCCGCAGCAGGCGCCCACCGAGGAGATCACCGACTGGCAGCTCGCGTCGGCGGAGTCGCACACCTCGTCGGGGCTGCGCTCGGCCGAGACCGAGGCGCTCGACCGGCTGCCCGACTCGGACGTCAAGGACGCGCTGCAGTCGCTGCCTGAGGACTTCCGGCTCGCGGTCTACCTCGCCGACGTCGAGGGCTTTTCGTACAAGGAAATCGCGGACATCATGAATACCCCGATCGGTACGGTGATGTCGCGCCTGCACCGCGGGCGGCGCAATCTCCGCCGGTTGCTCGAGGGGTACGCGTCCGAGCGGGGCTTCGCTCGTGGCGGCACCTCGGAGGTGCCCGAGGAAGCGCCGGTCGGGCGGGAGGTGTAACCGTGAGCTGTGGCAAACCGCACGAGACCGACTGCCGCGAAGTCCTCGCGGAGGTCTACCTGTATCTGGACCTTGAGTGCGACGATTCGCGCCGTAGCGTGATCACAACGCACCTCGACGAGTGCTCGCCCTGCCTACGGGAGTACGGCATCGAGCAGGAGGTCAAGGCCCTGGTCGCGCGCTGCTGCGGCGGGGAGACCGCGCCGTCGTCCCTCCGGGAGAGGCTGCGCGCGAAGCTCTCCGAGATCGTCGTCCTCGAGCACGAGGCGTGATTCCTCGGTCCTGAGCACGAGGCGTCATTCGTCCTCGATCACCGATCGTGAGGTATGGCCCGAGCCGGCCCCGGGATCCCGGGGCCGCGCTTCCGGGGCCGGACGGTCGACACGGGCGAACCATCGGCGGGTCGATCCGGCCGCCGGACTGGCGGCCCGGACGGAACCGCGCGGACGGCGTCGACCTCGGGCGGAGGCCGCCCGGGCCGAGCACGCCGCGACCGGTCAGGAGTTGGGGCGCTTGCCGTGGTTGGCGGCGCTCTTCCTGCGGGCCTTCTTCTTGCGGGACTTCTTGGCCATGATGACCTCCTGGCAATAAGCGCTGAACGATCCCGTGAATGGTAGAAGGTCGGTCCAGGGTGCCGGGCGCCGAGGGCGGCACTGACCTCGGCGCGCCTGGGTTGTGGCCGCGATCGTCACCGGATCGTGGTTGGATACGACTCGACCCTCGGGGCGGGAAACCGGACGCCACGCGGGGAGGCCGGGGTTCACAATCGGCGGAGACGACGGTGCGAGAGGGGCGGGCGATGGCTGAGGAGATCCGTGCCGAGATGGTGGCCAACGTCTGGAAGGTGGTCGCCTCGGCCGGGGACGAGGTGACCGAGGGCGACACGCTGGTCATCCTCGAGTCCATGAAGATGGAGATCCCGGTGATTTCGGAGTCCGACGGCACCGTCCAGCAGATCGCCGTGAACGAGGGCGACGTGGTCCAGGAGGGCGACCTGATCGCCGTCGTCGCGTGAGCGAGAGTCAGCTGGGCAAGCGCGACACGGTGCGGCGGAGCGAGGCGGGCGCGAGTGTCGTCGTCCGGGTCGCCAGGCCCGAGGAGTACCCGCAGATCGCCGAGCTGTCCGTCGAGGCGTACCGGGATTCCGGGCAGTTCTCGGAGCATTACGCGCCATTTCTGGCGGATGTCCGGGGCCGGGCGGAGCACGGCACCGTGCTGACCGCGGTCGACGAGCACACCGGTGCGGTGCTGGGTTCGACGACCTTCGTGCTGCCCGGCACCCCGCTGGCGGAGGTGTCCGCCGAGGGCGAGGCGGAGTTCCGCACCCTGGCCGTCGCGCCCGAGGCTCAGGGGCGCGGTGCGGGCGAGGCACTGGTCCGGGCCTGCCTGGAGCGGGCCGCCGGCCTGGGCTGCCGTGCGGTGGTCATCTGCACCCGGGACATCGCCATCCCGGCCCAGCGGCTCTACCAGCGGCTGGGCTTTCGTCGTACGCCGGAGCGGGACTGGGCGCCGGTTCCCGGCATCACGCTGCTGGCGCTGCGCCGGGAGTTGCCGGTCGACGCCAGGCTCTAGGCCTGGCCCGTGCCCGCCGGGGCCGGCGCGGCCGTCTCGATCAGCTCCAGGGCGACCTGCAGCGAGGCGTCCTTGCGCTGCCCGTCGGTGATCGCCGGATCCTGCAGCACGAACCAGGTCGCGTGCAGCGTGAGCAGCGCCATCGACGCCTTCAGCCGCATCACCACCGATTCGTCCGGCGCGGTGAGAAGGTCGATCACGCGGAAGGTGCAGTCGCGCATCTGCGCGCTCTTCGGGTGGTCGCGCAGCGCCGTCTGGTTGCGCTCGAAGAACCGGATGAGCTCATGGTGCCGGCCCTGTTGCAGCTCTTCGGCGTAGCGCTCGAGGAACTCCCGCCGCAGCCTCGGCCCCGGCGGCTGCGCGCCGGCCCACTCGATCATCGCTTCGAGCGCCGCGATGCGGTCCTGCACCAAGCTGCCGACAATGTCTTCCTTGGTCTTGAAGTGGTAGTAAAGTGCGGCCTTGGTCACACCTAGCCGTTCCGCTATCTCTCTCAGTGAGGTGGCCTCATAGCCCTGCTCGGTGAACAGCTCGAGGGCCACCTGCTGGATGCGGGCCCGGGTGTCCGAGTGGTCTCTCATACTTCCTCACTGAATTTCGGCTTTCCGCAAACTTACTTGACGGCCGGCTAGTACGTAGCCTACCGTACGACACGATAGAAGTACTAACCGGCCGTCAAGTAAGCAGGCCACGATCTCGGGGGGAGCGTACCCGTGGCAATGACAACGGAAGCCGCACCTGTGCGTCGGCGTGAGGTAATGGTGGTGTTGCCCGGCCTCCTGCTGGCAATGCTGCTCGCGATGCTTGACAACATGATCGTCAGCACGGCCATGCCGCGTATCGTCGGCGAGCTGCACGGGCTGACCCACCTCTCCTGGGTGGTCACCGCCTACGTGCTCGGCACCACGGTCTCCACCCCGCTCTGGGGCAAGATCGGTGACCTGTACGGCCGCAAGAACATCTTCATGGTCTCGATCGTGATCTTCCTGGTCGGCTCGGCGCTGTCCGGGATGTCGCACACCATGAACGAGCTGATCGCCTTCCGCGCGCTGCAGGGCCTGGGCGCCGGCGGCCTGATGGTCGGCGTGATGGCGATCATCGGCGACCTGGTCCCACCCCGGGAGCGGGGCCGGTACCAGGGCTTCATGGCGGCCGTCATGGCGGTCGCGATGGTCGCCGGGCCGCTGGCCGGCGGCTTCATCACCGACAACCTGAGCTGGCGCTGGGCCTTCTACGTCAACCTGCCCCTCGGCGCGATAGCGCTGATCCTGCTGGCCACCCGCCTGCGACTGCCCAAGTACCGGACCGAGCACAAGATCGACTGGACCGGCGCGGTACTGCTGGCCATCGGCATCACCGCGCTGGTGCTGATCACCACCTGGGGCGGCAACCAGTACGCGTGGGGCTCCTGGCAGGTGCTCAGCCTGGTGGTGGTGGGTGTCGTCATGCTCGTCGCGTTCGCACTGGTCGAGCGGCGCGCGGCGGAGCCGATCCTGTCCCTGCACCTGTTCGGCAACCGCAACTTCACGCTGAGCGCGTTGATCGGTTTCCTGCTCGGCTTCACGATGTTCGGCTCGATCAACTTCCTGCCGCTGTTCCAGCAGACCGTCCAGGGCGCCTCGGCGACCAACTCCGGCCTGCTGCTGCTGCCGATGATGGCCGGCCTGCTGGTCACCTCGCTGGTCGCCGGTCAGGCGATCACCCGCACCGGCCGGTACCGGCTGTACCCGCTGCTCGGCGGCGTGCTCGTGGTGGCCGGCATGGTGCTGCTGGCCCAGCTCGACGTCAACTCCAGCAAGACCGACAGCTCGCTGTACATGCTGGTGCTGGGCGCGGGCATGGGTTTCCTGATGCAGACCACGATGTTGATCTCGCAGAACAGCGTGGCGCAGAAGGATCTCGGCGTGGCCAGCAGCGCGGCCACCTTCTTCCGGTCGATCGGCGGCTCGTTCGGGGTGTCGCTGTTCGGCGCGGTCTTCAACCAGTCCCTGAAGAGCGACATCACCTCGCGGCTGGGCGCCTCGGCGGCGGGCAAGCTGACCTCGGGCGGCGGCGTCACCGGCCTGACCAAGTCGACCCTGGACAAGATGCCGACCAGCACGGTCCAGGCCCTGCTGCACGGGATCGCGACGGCGACCTCCAGCGTGTTCTTCTGGGCGGTCTTCATCTCGATCCTGGTGCCGATCGCGGCGGTGTTCATCAAGCACGTGCCGCTGCGCTCGGCCAACGCCCCGACGCAGGACGCGCCGGCCGGCGCGGGCGACGCGGACAGCACGCTGGTCGGCGCGATGGAGTAGGAACGCGGCCGAGCCGGTTCGACCCGATCGCCGCCCGGGACCGTGACACGGTCCCGGGCGGCGATCATTCTTACCGATCGTTGTGCACATCACTGCTCGTACCGCTGCGAATCGGCGAGCCATTGTGCAAGACTGCGCACACAATGCGCGGATAATGAGCACGGCGTGATCGAAGGAGGACCGGCGATGACCGAGCGTGGCGTGGGCATGGCGGCGGACATCGCCGAGCAACCAGAGGTGTTCTCGCGGCTGTTGAGCGGCGCGCACGCCGATTCCATCGCGCGGGTGGCGGCCGTCATCGCGGCGCACCGGCCGCGGCACATCGTGTTCACCGCGCGGGGTACCTCCGACCACGCGGCGCTCTACGGCGCCTACCTGGCGGAGATTCGGCTGGGCATCTCGACGGGCCTGGCCAGCCCGTCCACCATCACCGTGTTCGGCGCGCGGCCCGACCTGCGCGACGCCCTGGTGATCGGGGTCAGCCAGAGTGGCGGCTCGGCTGACCTCGTCGAGGTGGTCCGGGTGGCCCGCGAGTCCGGCGCGCTGACGCTCGCCGTGACGAACAACCCGAAATCCCCGCTCGCCGAGGCCAGCGAGCTGCGCCTCGACGTGGCCGCCGGGCACGAGCGGGCGGTCGCGGCGACCAAGACCTACACGGCCGAACTGCTCGCGCTGCTGATGTTGATCGAGGGGATACGGGCCGGGGACGGCGTGCTCCCGGCCGACGAGCGGCGGGAGCTGGACCGGCTGCCCGGCCTGGCCTCGGCCGTGCTGGAGGACCAGACGGCGTGGCAGCTGGCGGCGCGGTACCGGTTCGCGGGGCGGGTGGTGACCACCGGGCGGGGGTACGCGTACCCGACGGCCCGGGAGACGGCGCTCAAGCTCATGGAGACGTCGTACCTGCCGGCGCTGGCGTTCTCCGGCGCGGACCTGCTGCACGGCCCGCTCGCGATGGCCGACCCGGACGTGCCGGTGCTCGCCGTGGTGGGCAACGGGCCGGGTGGGGCCGCCATGCGCGAGGTGCTGGCCCGGCTGGGGGAGCGGCGGGCGGACGTGGTGGCGGTCGGCCCCTCGGACGCACCGGGGTCGGCGCTGCGGATCCCGACTCCGGCGGTGGACGAGCGGTACGCGCCGCTGCTGGACATCCTGCCGCTGCAGCGGCTGGCCCTGGCCCTGGCGCTGGCCCGGGGCGAGGACCCGGACGCTCCCCGCGGCCTCAAGAAGGTCACCGTCACCCGCTGAGCCGGCCGGCACAGGCGCCCACCAGCCGGCCCGGGCCGTTCCACGCCCCGGCCGGCGGGCGCCGCTCGGGCGTTCCTACGAGTCGAACGAGATGACCGCGGTCTGGCTCTCGCGCAGCGACTCGGCGGGGAAGGTCTGCGTCGGGCGGCCGGCCACCGTGAGGCCGTAGCTGGCCACCCCGCCGGGTACCTGCGGGATCTCGAACGGGAAGTCACAGGTGTTACCGGACGTGCTGGCCCCGATCAGGCCGTCGCCGAGGTAGCCCACCGCGATCTCGTGGCCCTGCGGGTCGGTCACCTTCACCTGGGTGTTGGGGGCCACGCCGGGCAGGGAGGAGTCGCACGCGGCGCCGGACTTGCCGGAGTCCCCGGCCGGTACCGGCACGGAGACGTGGCCGCGCAGAACGAAGCCGTTCGGCTTCTGGTCGCTGACGTTGTGTGCCCCGACGAACCCGCAGCCGGCCAGGGCAGCGGTCGACATGGCCAGCGTGGCAAGGGACGAAGCGGTGCGTCGTAACACGTCAGCGACGCTACCCCCTCACGCTGGCCGGGAACGCATGGCACCCTTGTCCCGTGTCCACGCTGCGTGATCTGGTCGAGGAGCACACCTCGCTCGAGCCGGCCGATATCGAGCACCTGCACCGGCTTGCCGGCGACTGGCAGTTGGTCTCCGATCTGTCCTTCGCCGATCTGCTGCTCTGGGTGCCGATCGGGGACCGCGAGCCGACCGAGTACCTGTGCGTGGCTCAGGTGCGCCCGACCACCGCGCCGACGGCGTACCAGGATGATCAGGTGGGCCGGGTGGCCGGCGGGCCGGAGGTGGCCCACCTCACCGTCGCCCGTACCCAGGGCCGGATCTGGCGCGAGGGCGACCCCGTCTGGTACGGCGACACCCCGGCCCGGTACGAAGCCATCCCGATCCGCCGTCGTGGCCACAGCCGGGTGATCGCGGTGGTCGGACGGGACACCAACCTGTCCACCGCCCGCAGCCCCAGCCAGCTGGAGCTCAACTACCTGACCACGGCCGACGACCTGGCCCAGATGATGACCGACGGCACCTTCGCGCCGAAGCGGCACCCGGGCGAGGTGACCAGCGCTCCCCGGGTCGGCGACGGGCTGATCCGGCTCGACGGCGCCGGCAAGGTCAGCTACGCCAGCCCCAACGCCCAGTCCGCGTACCGGCGCCTGGGGCTGCCCGCCCACCTGGTCGGCGAGGACCTGGCCGCGTTGACCGCCCGGCTGACCGACGACCCGATGGAGGGCACCGACGCCGGCGAGCGGATATTGGCCGCGCTGCGCGGCGAGGCCCCGGCCCGCAAGGAGATCGACGCCCGGGGCGCCTCGATGCTGATCCGGGCGCTGCCGCTGATGCCGGCCGGGGTGCCGATCGGCGCGCTGGTGCTGGTGCGGGACATCACCGAGGTGCGCCTGCGGGACCGGGCGCTGATCACCAAGGACGCCACCATCCGGGAGATCCACCACCGGGTGAAGAACAACCTGCAGACCGTCGCCGCGCTGCTGCGGCTGCAGGCGCGCCGGGCACCGGCCGCGCGGGCGGCGCTCGAGGAGTCGGTACGGCGGGTGGCCTCGATCGCGCTGGTACACGAGACGCTGTCCATGTCCAGCGACGAGGTGGTGGAGTTCGACGGGATCGTGGACCGGGTGGCGTTCGCCGCCGCCGAGGTGGCCGCGCCCGACTCCAAGGTGCGTATCGGCCGGGAGGGCACCTTCGGGGTACTGCCCGCCGAGGTCGCCACGCCGCTCGTGATGGTCCTCAACGAGCTGTTGATCAACGCGGTGGAGCACGGGTTCGCGCCGGGCGACGGCGGCTCGGTCACCGTGACCGCGCACCGGTTCCGCAAGCAGCTGCACGTGACGGTCGTCGACAGCGGGGTCGGGCTGCCGCCCGACTTCCGGCTGGACGGCGGGGAGCGGCTCGGCCTCCAGATCGTGCGCACCCTGGTCACCGGCGAGCTGCGCGGCAGCATCGAGCTGCGGGGCCGGTCCGGCGGCGGTACCGAGGCGATGCTGGTGGTACCCCTGACCAAGCGGAGCTAGCGCCTCGTCAGCAGCCCGACGGTCAGCCCCTCCAGCAGCCAGACCCGGGTCACCGAGTAGTGCGCGCGCAGCAGGTCCTCTTTGGGCTGCCCGAGGTCGCGCAGGGGGTCGGGCTGGCTCTGGTAGCGCAGCACCCAGATCCGGCCCGGGTTCGCCGCCGCCAGGCAGCCGGCCAGGTCCGGGCACTCGGTGGCGGTCAGCCGCCCGTCGACGCGCTGCGGGGCTACCTCGAACACGTCGCGCGGCCGGCGGTCGGCCGGGACGTAGCGGGCCACGATGTCCCGGGCCTCCCACGGCACCACCGGTTCGCGCAGCGCGTACGCGATCGCGTCGCCGGGCCGGTCCCCGGCGGCGATGATCGCGGCGGCCCCGCGCGTGTCGTGGTTGTGCCCGGCCGGGCCCCTGATCGCGGCCTGGGCCGTCGCCCCGAACAGCGCGACGACGATCAGGGCGGCGACGGCCCAGCGCCGGCCGATTCCGGCCAGGAAGATCGCGGCGAGCAGCACGAGGGCCGGCATGGTGTAGAGCAGGTACCGGGGCCAGAACGCGGGCGTGAACTCGCCGGCCAGGTACAGCACCACGACCGGGGCGACCGCCCAGCCGGCCAGCAGGAGCGCCGGGCGGGTACCGGCCCGATCGTCCCGGCCCGACCCGTCCCGGCCCGATCTGTCCCGGCCAGATCCGAGCCGACTCAGCCCCAGCCGGCACAGCCCGAGCAGGGCCAGCACCACCACCGCGGCGCCCACCCCGGCGTCGCCGAGGATCACGGCCGGCTCGCCGGCCAGGGTGCGCCAGCTGGACGGGGCGATCCAGGAGATCTGCGCCCGCTGCCGGTGCCCGAGCCGGGCCAGCGGCGCCAGCACCAGCACGGCCAGGCCGGCCGCCACCAGCCAGCGCCACGCCGCCGCGCGAGCCGCTGTCGGGACAGCGCGGCCCGCTGTCTCGCCAGCGCCGGCGGGCCGGGCCGGGTCGGGGCCGGGCGCCCCCGCCTCGCCCGGCTGAGCGCCGCCGGGCGTCCCCGACGCAACCCCCGACGCCGGCTCCGGTCGCCGACCGGGCGCCCAGGCCGCGAGCACCGCCACCGCGTGCCCTACCAGCAGCAGCAGGCCGGCCAGGTGGGCCGCGCCGAGCCCCGCCACGGCCACCCCGTACCCGGCCGCCCGTCCGGCGGTCGGGCGCTCCAGCAGCCGGACCAGCACCCAGGTGGCGAGCACCGCGAGCAGGATGGTGAACGCGTACGACCGGGCCTCCTGCGCGTACCGGGACGTCGCCGGTACCACCGCGAACACCAGCCCGGCGAGCAGGCCGGGCCACCGGCCCCCGCCGAGCCGGGCGCCCAGCACCGCCACCAGTGCCGCGGCGGCCGCCATCGCCAGCACGGAGGGCAGTCGCAGGGCCACGGTCGAGGTGCCGAACAGCGTGGTCCACGCCTTCTCCACCGTGTAGTACGGCCCGAGCACGGCGTCCACGTCGTGCAGCAGCCGGAACAGCCGGCCCCAGCTCAGCCGCACCGCGCCCCAGGTCGCCAGCTCGTCGGCCCACAGCGCCGGCCGGCCCAGCCGGGCCAGCCCGAGCCCGAGCGTGACCAGCGCGGGCCACAGCCAGAACGCCCGTACCGCGAACCGCGCGCCGGCCCGGAGCACGCCCATACCGCTACGATATGGTGCAAATGGCCACGGACGATCGAGTTCCGGGGAGCGCGGATCCGGGTGCGCGGCGGCATTCCCGGCAGAGCGCCCGTTCCCATCACCCGGGAGTGAACAGCGACACCCTGTTGGTAACGACCCTGGTATGGGAACCTGGTAAGCATGTGGAAGACCATGAATGATGGCGCGCACCGCGCCCGCGTGGTCTTGCTGACCGCTCGTCGACACGTGGACTACGGCCGCGTGCGCAGCGCCATGTGTCGTCCGGCCCACTGACGCAGCCCGCTTGATCAGGCAGGGCCGCGCGTACCGCCGGACTCCTGACACCGTTGTCACCGTCCTGGCAGCCGCCAGGCGGCCCGTGCGGGTACGCGCGCTCCCCGTGAAACAGGAGACGCGAGATGACGGTCAATTCCCGCTCGGCCGCCCCGGCACGCGGTAACGCCGCCGGAGCAACGCCCCGCCGTGCCCGTGGTGAGGGACAGTGGGCGCTGGGCCACCGTGAGCCACTCAACGCCAACGAGCGCTCCAAGAAGGACGACAACCCGCTGAACGTCCGGGCGCGCATCGAGAACATCTACGCCCACCGCGGCTTCGCCAGTATCGACCCGGCCGACCTGCGCGGCCGGTTCCGCTGGTACGGGCTCTACACCCAGCGCCGCCCCGGCATCGACGGCGGCCGGACCGCCGTGCTGGAGCCGGAGGAGCTGGACGACGAGTACTTCATGCTGCGGGTACGCATCGACGGCGGGCAGCTGGACCTGGCTCAGCTGCGTGCCGTGGCACACGTGTCGCAGGCGTACTCCCGGGACACCGCGGACGTGACCGACCGGCAGAACGTCCAGATGCACTGGATCGAGATCGAGAACGTGCCGGCGATCTGGCGCGAGCTGGAGGCGGTGGGCCTGTCCACCACCGAGGCCTGTGGCGATTCGCCCCGGGTGATCCTGGGCAGCCCGCTGGCGGGCGTCGCCGCCGAGGAGGTGCTCGACGCCACCCCGGTCATCGACGAGATCAACAAGCGGTACATCGGGGACCCGTCGCTGTCCAACCTGCCCCGCAAGTTCAAGTCGTCGATCGGCTGGCTGCCCGACCTGCCGTACGAGTCCAACGACATCTCGTACGTCGGCGTGGTGCACCCCGAGCACGGGCCGGGCTTCGACCTCTGGGTCGGCGGCGGCCTCTCCACCAACCCGATGCTGGCCAAGCGGCTGGGCGTGTGGGTGCCGCTGGAGGAGGCCGCCGAGGTCTGGCTCGGCGTGATCAGCATCTTCCGGGACTACGGGTACCGGCGGCTGCGCTCCCGCGCCCGGCTGAAGTTCCTCATGGCGGACTGGGGCCCCGAGCGCTTCCGGGAGGTGCTGGAGACCGAGTACCTGCACCGGAAGCTGATCGACGGCCCGGCCCCGGAACTGCCCAAGCGCCCCCACGACCACATCGGCGCGCACAAGCAGAAGGACGGCCTGTACTACGTCGGCGTGGCCCCGATCGCCGGCCGGGTCAGCGGTACGACGCTGGCCAGCCTGGCGGACATCGCCGAGGCGCACGGCAGCGGCCGGGTGCGCACCACCCCGTACCAGAAGCTGATTGTGCTGGACGTGCCCGAGGACCGGGTGGAGAGCCTCATCGAGGCGCTGCGCGGAATCGGACTGGAGGCCCGCCCGTCGTCCTGGCGGCGCTCGACCATGGCCTGCACCGGCATCGAGTTCTGCAAGCTGGCCATCGTCGAGACGAAGGCCAAGGCGGCCCAGCTGGTCGAGGAGCTGGAGAAGCGGCTCGCCGACATCGATGTGGACATCTCCGTCAACATCAACGGTTGCCCCAACGCCTGTGCCCGCACCCAGGTCGGCGACATCGGGCTCAAGGGCCAGCTGGTGCCGGGCCCGAACGGTGAGATGGTCGAGGGCTTCCAGGTGCACCTGGGCGGCGGCCTGGCCCTGGCGGAGGGCCAGGAGGCCGGCTTCGGGCGCAAGCTGCGTGGTCTGAAGACCACCTCCGAGGACCTCGTGGACTACGTGGAGCGGCTCGGTCGCCGGTACGCCGGCGCCCGGCAGGAGGGCGAGAGCTTCTCACAGTGGGTCGCCCGGGCCGAGGAGGCGGAGCTCAGGTGAGCGAGCGTCAGCGAGCGAAGTGGGGTTGCGGCGCGGTCGTGCCGCCTCGCTCCGACGAGCGGAGCGAGGCGGAGCGATGAGCGAGAGGGTGTCGCCTCAGCACTGCCCGTACTGCGCCGAAGAAAATCTCCGTCCGCACGGGGAAGCGCACGGGACCTGGGAATGCCGGTCCTGCACCCGGGTATTCACCCTCAAGTTCGTCGGCCTGTTGGCCCCGACCTCGCGGTCGGAATCCGGATCGGTGGTAGAGCGATGAGCACGGCAACTCGGTACACGACCAGCGAACTGCGGGAGATCGCGACCCGGGCCGGAGTAGAGCTGGCCCAGGCGCCGGCCCACGAGATCGTCGAGTGGGCGCTCGGGCAGTTCGGTGAGCGGTTCTGCGTGACCAGCTCGTTCGCCGACGCGGTCCTGGTGCACGTGGTGTCCCAGGTGGCCCCCGGAATCGACGTGGTCTTCCTGGACACCGGCCTGCACTTCGAAGAGACGCTGCGGGTGCGCGACACCGTGCGGTCCACCATTCCGGTGAACATCAAGTCGATCAGGCCCCAGCTCACCGTCGGCCAGCAGGACGCCGAGTTCGGCCCCCGGCTGTTCTCCCGGGAGCCCGACGAGTGCTGCGCGCTGCGCAAGGTCGAGCCGCTGGAGCGGGCGCTGGAGCCGTACGACGCCTGGGCCGCGGGGCTGCGCCGGGACGAGGGGCCGAGCCGGGCCAACACGCCGGTGGTGGGCTTCGAAGCCGGCCGGGGCAAGGTCAAGGTCGCGCCGCTGGCGTACTGGACCGAGGCGGAAGTCCAGGCCTACATCGCCAAGTACAACGTGCCGGTGAACGAGCTGATCGGCAAGGGGTACGCCTCGGTCGGGTGCTGGCCGTGCACGCGGCGTACGGCGCCCGGGGAGGACGCGCGCGCCGGGCGCTGGCCGATGTTCGACAAGACCGAGTGCGGCATCCACGCGGGATGAGCGAGCGCGGCGAGGCGACCTGATGAGTGACGAGGGCACTCGGCTGGTCCTGGTGGCTCACGGCAGCCGGGACGCCCGGGCGGCGCGATCGACCCGCGGGCTGGCCCGCGCGGTGGCGCGCCGCCTGGCCGGCGATGGCACGTCCGGCGATGGCTCGTCCGTCGAGGGCTCCGTGCCGACCTCGGCCGCCACCGTCGCGGGTCCGGGTCCGGCGATGCCGGGCGCGGGCCTGGCGTTGCCGGTGAGCCCGATTCCGGGCGGCCTGGCGCCCGCCCAGGGGCGGCGCCGCCTGCCTCGTCCCCGGCGACCGGCCCGGCCCGGCACCCTGGCGGCCGGGACCCTGGCGGCCGGCTCCCCGGTGAGTGCCGCGTTCCTGGACTTCTCCGCCCCGCGTTTGCCGGACGTGCTGTCCGCCGCGGCGGCTCGCGGCGAGACGACCGCGATCGTGGTGCCGCTGCTGTTGACCGCCGCTTACCACGGCCGGGTGGACGTGCCCGCGGACATCGAGCGGGCCGTCGCCGCCGGCGCGCGCATCGACGTCGGGCTGGGCACCGTACTAGGCCCGGTCGACGGCGCCGTTCTCGACCGCCGGGCCCTCGACCTGATGACCGCGGCCCTCATCCGCCGGCTGGACCAGACCGGCGCGCTGGCCGGCTCTGACGGGATCCTGCTGGCCGGCGCCGGCAGCCGGGAGGACGGCGCGCTGCGGACCGTGGATCTCGTGGCGGACGCCCTCGGAACCGCCCTGGGACGCCCGTGCCGGGCCGGATACGCCTCGGGCAGTGGTCCGGATACGGCGGCGGCGTTCGCGGCGCTGCGGGCCGATGGCGCCCGCCGGATCGCGGTCGCCAGCTACTTCCTCGCACCCGGGCTGCTGCACGACCGGATCGTGGAGCGGGCCCGGGACGCTGGCGCGGTGGGCATCGCCGGACCGCTCGGCGCAGCGCCGGAGATCGCGCGGCTCGTCCTGCTGCGCGCCGGCGCCGCCCGGGTGCTGGATCCGGTCGCCGCATAGCGATGCGGCTCCCCGCCCATCAATATCAATCAGATCGACGGTTGATATTGGCGGCTCGTATTGACCGAGGCACAAACAGTGACACCCCGGAGTGAGTTATCACCCGGGGTGCCTGTAGGGTCCTGCGTTGTGAGGCGGTCGGTTCGGACGGTGAAGTGGACGCTACAGCGAGGCGCGTACGCGCATTCCGCCGCGGCGCTTGACAGCGCGTCGTTCCTCTTCACTCATTCCGCCCCAGACGCCAGCGTCCTGTCCGGAATCGAGAGCCCACTGAAGGCAGTCGTCGATCACCGAACAGCGCCGGCAGACCGCCTTGGCCTGCTCAACTTGCAGCACGGCCGGGCCGGACGTCCCGATCGGGAAGAACAGCTCCGGGTCTTCGTCGCGGCAGGCAGCACGGTGGCGCCAGTCCATGGCGGCAACACTCCTTGAATCGGTAGCAGTGATTGCGCTTTATTCCTCTATGCGTCGCGCGGTGCTTCTTACCTAACGAGTAGTCAGGTAACTAGCAGCGCGTGAGCAGGCAACGTGGCCGTAACTCGTTCGCTTGTGAATACTTTCACGAACTACTGCGATGTCAAGAGGGATTCTCGGAAAAACTCCAGGCGGGTGAGGGACCTCACGTCCGTTTTGTACTGGTTCCCGAGTAACCCATACTCCGGCTTGCGACAGTTCGTAATCAATGTAGTACAGTACGTTCCTAGCTGCCGGCATTTCCCGGCAGGTGTTTCGCGTCCTGGACTGTTCCCAGTGTCCAGACTTTGAAACTGCTCCTAGCGTTCGTCACCAGATTACGCGAAGAGCCGCCGGTACGGCGACAAAGCGCACTTTGTCCGTTTCGCCCAGATACTCGCCGTCCAGCTGCAGCGCCCGGGGGGTGTCGCCCCGCAGCGTGAACTCGGGCGAATCGTGCAGCCGGAGCACCGACTTGCCGTGCGGCCCCCGTGGTCCACCGGAGCGCGTGCGGCGCACCCCGTCGGGCAGCAGCAACTGGGTCAGGGTACGCGCGAAGCCGGGGGTGTGCAGCGCACGGACCCCGAGCATGTCGAGGCCGAGATCGAAGGACGCGTCGGGACAGGCGTCGACCGGCCGGTTGCCCAGGTACGTCCACGGCGTGGTGTTCTGCACGATGGCCGTGTCCAGATCGGTGTCGGCGATCTCGCCGGGGCGCTCAAGCGTGATCTTCGGTCGGTTCCGCCCGCCGGAGAGCAGATACTGGGTGGCCAGGGCCCGCACGTACAGCGTCGGGGTGGAGGTGGTGCCCCGCCGGCGGGCCTGCTCGACCTTGCGGATCACCTCCGCGTCCAGCCCGTAACCGGCGCAGAACGTGAAGTACCGATCGTCGGCCCGGCCCAGCCCGATCGTGCGGGACCGATGCTCGCGCAGGGCCTCCAGCAGCACGCCGGTCGCCTCGACCCAGTCGTTGGGGAGGCCGAGGGCTCGGGCGAAGACGTTGGTCGAGCCGCCGGGCACCACGGCCAGGGCGGGCACCCTCGGGCCGGGGCCGTCGGACAGCAGCCCGTTGACGATCTCGTTGACGGTGCCGTCGCCGCCCAGCGCGACCACCACGTCCATGCCGTCCTTGGCCGCCTGCCGGGACAGCCCGGCGGCGTGGCCCCGCCGCTGCGTGTAGGCCACCTCGAGATTGACCACGCTCCGCAGCGCCTGGACCAGTACGTCGCGGACCCGTCCGCTCGTCGTGGTGGCCCGGTGGTTGACCACCAGAAGCGCCCGCATGGCAGGGACTGTACCGGCACGGCCTAACCTGGGCTGGTGGTGAGTGAGCCGAAGATCAGTGATCGGGCCAGCCTGCGCTGGGCGATCTTGCTGCTGCTCGTCGAGGCGGCCGGCGTCGTGGTGGCGTCCGGCCTGCTCGCGTATTACGCCACCACCCAGCCCACGGTGGGGGTCAGCAGCACGATCATCTCGGTGGCGTTCCCGTTCGCCCTGGCCGTCGTGCTGGCGCTGCTCGCGTGGCAACTGCGGCGGCGGCAAGCCTGGGCGCGCGGCCCCTCGATCGTGCTGGAACTGCTGATGGTGCCCATCGGGTACTACATGGTCGCCGGCGGGGCGACCTGGATCGGGGTACCGGTGATGATCCTCGGTCTGTTGGGGGCCGGGCTGCTGCTGGCCCCGTCGTCGCGGGAAGCGCTCGGCATTCACTGAGCGGTACCGTAGGCTAGCCATCCGTGAGCGAGCGTCGGCGAGCTAACCAGATGGCGCAGCAAGCGCGGGTCCCCGCGTATCAACTCCTGGCCGATGACCTGCGGTCCCAGATCACCTCGGGTCGGCTGCGGCCGGGTGATCGGCTGCCCACCGAGCCGGAGCTGTGCGCCCGCGCCGGGGTCAGCCGCAGCACCGTGCGGGAGGCCCTTCGACTGCTGTCCAGCCAGCGCCTGATCGTCACTACCCGGGGCGTGACCGGCGGCAGCTTCGTCGCCGAGCCCAACGCGTCGGAGCTCGCCGAGTCGTTGTCGGCCGGGGTGCGGCTGCTCCTGGCGACGGCGGCGGCCGGCATGAGCGACCTCATGGAGGTGCGCGAAATGCTCGAGGTGCCCGCCGCCGGGCTCGCGGCGCGACGGCGCACCGAGGCGGACCTGGAGCGGCTGCGCTCGACCATGTTCGATCCGGTACACGACGAGCTGCCGGTGCGGCTGGCCGCGCACCGGGAATTCCACGTCGCGCTGGCCGCGGCGGCGGGCAACCCCCTGTTCGAGCTGGTCACCGGCCCGCTGTACGCGATCACCAACGAGGTTCAGCTGTCCGACCTGGCGCCGCAGGGCACCTGGCTGGGCATCGACGCGGAGCACCGGGAGATCCTGCGCTGCGTGGCGGCCGGCGACGGGCCGGCGGCCGAGCGCGCGGTGACCTGGCACCTGGCGCGACTGCACGCGGCACGGCCCGGCTCACCGCGTCGCACAGTTGTTCCGGAGCAGCTACGGGCGGGCCGGCGGAGTCCGGCGGCCACCCCGGCTCCGGCGGCCCGGCCGGCCTGACGCCGGCTCGCGACCGGATCGGCGCCCCGGCCATCCGGGGCCCGGGCATCGAGGAAGGGCAGGGGCAGGGCCGAGGAAGGGCAGGGCCGAGGCCGGCAGGGTCGGCCGCCGGGCGGGTCAGCCGCGGCTGGAACGGTGCTTGGTGAGCCGGATCGTCGCCCGCTCGTCGGTCGTGTCGGCGCTCACCTTCCCGGCCAGCGCGGTGAGCACCTGCCAGGCGAAGGACTGCCCGCCCGGCAGGGCCGCGCTGCCCTTCACCGGCGCCGTGACATTGATCGCCAGGGCCTCGGCCGTGACCTCGAACTCGCAGGTCAACTCCGCGCCGGTGGGCGCGACCGCCAGCAGCATGGCGCACGCCTCGTCGACCGCGATGCGGAGGTCTTCGATCTCGTCGAGGGTGAACTGGAGCCGGGCGGCCAGTCCCGCCGTGGCGGTGCGCAGCACCGCCAGGTAGCTGCCGTCGGCGGGTACGACAAGCACGACGACGTCATCCTTGCTCGTCGCCGCCGGGTCGCGAGGTGCCAGCTGAGTCAAAGGGTCCCCCCGAGGATGACTCTAGGGGGTCGCTGCCAGGTCGTGTGGTCCGCCCTGCTCGACAGCGTCGATACCGGGGCCGACGGCCTCGGCGAGGCGGGCCAGCGGGGCGCCGGTCAACCGGTACGGCAGCCACTCGTCCATCGCCGCCGCCCCGATCGCGTGGTAGAACTCCCGGGCCGGATTCCAGTGCAGCACCCACCACTCCAGCCTGGAGTAGCCCCGCTCGACGCAGATCCGCGCCAGGGTGGCCAGCAGTGCCTTGCCGGCGCCGCTACCTCGGAAGTCCGGCCGCACGTAGAGGTCCTCCAGATAGATGCCGTGCACACCGTTCCAGGTGGAGAAGTTCAGGAACCACAGCATCATGCCGATCGGCTCGCCGGTGTCGCCGATGGCGACGTGCCCGTAGAGCGCCGGACGGTCGGTGAACAGGGCCTCGTGCAGCTGTTCGACGGTGAGGTGGCAGTCCTGCGGTGCCCGCTCGTACTCGGCGAGTTCGTGGACCATTGCCACAATGGCCGGCACGTCCTCGGGACGTGCCGGCCGGATGGACGTGACACTCACGCCTGCTTGGTCTCCCAGAAGATCTTCGAGATCTCCTCGATCTTGCCGAGCAGCTTCTCCGCGACGGCCGGGTCGGTCGAGGCCTTGGCTCCGCCGCCACCGCCGGCCAGCTTGGTGGCCTCGTTGAACAGGCCGTGCAGCTGCGGGTACTTCTCGAAGTGGTTCGGCTTGAAGTAGTCCGTCCACAGCACCCAGAGGTGGTGCTTGACCAGCTCGGAGCGCTGCTCCTTGATGATCAGCGCCCGGGTCCGGAACTCCGGGTCGTTGTTGGCCTGGTACTTCTCACAGATCGCCTTGATCGACTCGGCCTCGATCCGGGCCTGCGCCGGGTCGTAGACGCCACACGGAAGGTCGCAGTGGGCCCGGACCACGGTGGTAGGAGTAAGGAAACGTGGCAGTCGCATCAGGATCCTCCTGGCTATTTTGCGATGATCGCCCTCACGGGGAACCCTACTCCTGGGAGGAGGTACGGGCAGCGTGGACGGGTGGTTCACCGCACTGGTCCGGGGCCCCTCGATGGCACCGACACTGCGGGACGGCGATGCCCTGCTGGTACGGCGTACCAGCCGGGTTCGCGCGGGAGATGTGGTGATCGTTGAGTTCCCTGGACAGGACGGTCTCATGGTCAAGCGAGCGATCCGGCCCGCTGGCGACGGTTGGTGGGTGCAGGGCGACAACGCGTTCGTACAGGACGACTCCCGCCGCTACGGACCGTCCACGGTGGTGGGCAGGGTGTGGCTGCGTTGGTGGCCCCGGTTGTCCCTGATGCGACGACGGTGACCCTGGCCACGGATTTCGCCCCCGTCGCCCACTATGCTCGGGCCAGTAACCGGGCGACCCCCGCGAACTGCGCCGACGCTGGCCGACCGTGCTAGCGCGGCGGCCGGAGGCCAAACCGTAAGCGCCCTCGGCAAACCAGAGGTAATGAGGCCTTGAGGGGTTTACAGGGATGTTCCAGGAACCGGTTTTCGAACTGCACCGTGGCGGCAAGATGGCGGTGGCCGCGACCGTACCGGTGACGACGCGGGAGGATCTCTCGCTGGCGTACACGCCCGGCGTGGCACAGGTGTGCCAGGCGATCGCGGCGGACGAGTCGCTCGTCAACACGTTCACGTGGGTGGCGAACACGGTCGCGGTGGTGACCGACGGCAGCGCCGTGCTGGGCCTGGGGAACATCGGGCCGCGGGGTGCCATGCCGGTCATGGAGGGCAAGTCGGTCCTGTTCAAGCAGTTCGGCGGCGTGGACGCGGTGCCGATCTGCCTCGACACCCAGGACGTCGACGAGATCGTCTCGGTGGTGACCGCGCTGGCACCGTCGTTCGGCGGGATCAATCTGGAGGACATCTCCGCGCCCCGCTGCTTCGAGATCGAACGCCGGCTGGACGAGGCGCTGCCCATCCCGGTCTTCCACGACGACCAGCACGGCACCGCGATAGTGGTCCTCGCCGCGCTGCGCAACGCGGCCGAACTGCTCGATCGCAAGCTCGGTGACCTCCGGGTGGTGATCAGCGGCGCCGGCGCGGCCGGGGTAGCGGTGACCAAGATGTTGATCGCCGGCGGCGTGCAGAGCGAGAACGTGGTGATCTGCGACTCACAGGGCATCATCCACAGTGGACGCGACGGACTGTCCGGCGCGAAGCTCGATCTCGCGCACACCACCAACGGCGCCGGCCGCACGGGCGGCATCGGCGAGGCGCTGCGCGGCGCGGACGTGCTGATCGGCCTGTCCGGCGGCACGATCGCCGAGGAGGCGCTGGCCGGCATGGCGCCCGGGGCGATCATCTTCGCCCTGGCCAACCCGACGCCGGAGGTCGATCCGGCGATCGCCGCGCGGTACGCGTCGGTGGTGGCGACCGGCCGCAGCGACTACCCCAACCAGATCAACAACGTGCTGGCCTTCCCGGGCGTGTTCCGCGGTGCCCTGGACGCCCGCGCCACCCGGATCACGGAGAACATGAAGCTGGCCGCCGCCGAGGCGATTGCCGCCGTGGTCGCCGGGGACCTGCGCCCGGACGCGATCGTGCCGGCCGCGCTGGACCCGCGGGTGGGCACTGCCGTCGCCGCCGCGGTCGCGCAGGCCGCGGTGAAGGACGGCGTGGTCCGGAAGGCCTGACCGCAACCGTGGTGCGGGCGGGCGCCGGCGCGTTGCCCGCCCCCGCCACGGCTGCGTTTTCTGGGAAGGGCTGCTAGCGTCCGATCATGCTCGCCGCCTACGCGTCCGCCATCGATCCGGACAACCCGCTCGCCGGGCTCACCGTCGGGGAACTCGACCCGGTCACGCCGGACGACTGGGTCAGCGTCGAGGTCCGGGCCAGCTCGCTGAACCACCACGACCTCTGGTCGCTGCGCGGGGTGGGGTTGCCCGCGGACCGGCTGCCGATGGTGCTGGGCTGCGACGCGGCCGGCGTCGACGAGGACGGCAACGAGGTAGTGGTGCACGCCGTCATCGCCTCGCCGGAGTACCCCGACGAGACCATGGACCCGGGCCGCACGCTGCTGTCGGAGAAGTACCCGGGGACGCTGGCGCAGCGGGTCCGGGTGCCCAGGCGCAACCTGGTGCCCAAGCCGCCCGAGCTGTCCTTCGCCGAGGCCGCCTGCCTGCCGACCGCGTGGCTGACCGCGTACCGGATGCTGCGGGTACGCGGGCGGCTGCCCGAGGGCGGCTCGGTGCTGGTCCAGGGTGGCGGCGGGGGCGTGGCCACGGCCGCGACGGTGCTCGGGGCCGCGTTGGGTGCCCGGGTGTACGCGACCAGCCGCGACCCGGGCAAGCGGGAGCGCATCGCGGCGCTGGGCGCCACCCCGGTCGAGCCGGGCGGCCGGCTGCCGGAGCGGGTCGACGTGGTCATCGAGACGGTCGGCGCGCCTACCATCGAACACTCGCTCAAGTGCGCGTCGCCGGGCGGCCGGATAGTGGTCTCCGGCGCCACCGCCGGGCATCTGGCCAGCGTCGACCTGCGCCGGGTGTTCTTCCTTCAGCTGGAGATCCTGGGCTCCACCATGGGCACCCGGGACGAGCTGGGCGCGCTGCTGTCGCTGTGCGCCGGCCGCGGAATCCGGCCGATCATCGACTCGGAGTACCCCTTCTCGGACGTGCGCCGGGCGTTCGAGCGGCTGGAGACCGGAGAGGTGTTCGGCAAGCTGGTGCTCGACCACACGCGCTGACCCGGGCGCGCCCGGGTCAGACGGGCGCGACCGCCTCGACGCGCGCGAGCATGAACATCCGTTCGTCCTCGCGCAGCCGGCACCAGGCCTCCATCACGGCACCGGACAGCTCGATCTCCTCGATGACGCGGACCGTTGACCGGCCGTCCGCGTCCCGGTAGGCGATGCGCACCGCCCCGCCGGAGTCGATGGCGTGTGCCAGTAGCCGGAGTTCGTCCTCGTCCAGCCCGGGGGCGTGCGCCCCGATCGTCTCGAGAGTGTCCGGCCGCTCCTCGCGTCCGCCGGCCCGGTGCCGCCGCGCCGCCGGCCCGGCCTCCAACGGCCCCGCGAACCCGGCGGGCCCCGTAAGTCTCGGGGGCCCCGTAAGTGTCGGAGGCTCCGCAAGTGTCGGGGGCTCCGTAAGCGTCGCGGGCTCCGCGTCCTGGGCGGAGAGCAGCGACTTGGCCAGGACGGCCGGGTCGGCCAGCTCGCCCGCCTGCGGGCGCCGGACGGTACGGTGCCGGGCCGGCGCCGCCGCCCGGCGGCGGTCCACCCGTTCCACGAGCGGTTCACCCGAGGCGTCCTCGCGTACCGGCGCGTACCCGGCGGAACGCAGCGCGGCCAGCGTGTCCGCCGGCGAGGCGGCGCTGGCCAGCACGGTGGGCGCTAGCTCGCGCAGGTGCAGGGCGGCCAGCGCCCGGCTGGCCAGCAGCTCGGCCAGCATCGCCGGGTCGCCGGCGTGCAGCACGCAGCCGACCGCGCGTACCCGCAGCGCCCCGTGCCGGCGCGCCACGTCGCCGAGCAGGTACTCCAGCGGCTGCGGCAGGGTGCCGCCGGTCGCCACCGCGCGCAGCCGGGCCAGCAGCTCCGGTGCCGTAGCCCCGGTGTCCAGCGCCCGGCGCACCGAGGCGGCCGTGAAGCGCCAGGTCGACGCGGTGCCCCGGGACTCCCGGTCGGCGGACCCGTCCAGCAGCGAGGCCAGCGCGGCGCTGGGCGCGCCGGGTACCACCGCGGTGAGGTCGGCCTGGAAGATGGCGGTACCGGTGGCCGTGTCGAGCAGGTCGCTGGCCGCCCGCCCGAGCCGCTCCGCGTCCAGCGCGATCAATGCCCGGCCGAGGGGCGAGAGCGTGCCGTGCGCGACCAGGCCGAGCCGGGCCGCCTCCGCCCACAGCGGACCGATGAACTCGGCCGGATCCTCGAACGCCCCGGCCAGTACGGGCGCGTGCCAGCGCACCGCGGCGGACAGGTACCCCTCTTCCGCCAGCCCGCGCCCCTCAGGCAGCGCGGCGGCCACGGCCAGCAACTCCATCCGCAGATCCGGCATGAGCCGGCCGACCGGGTCCCGGATCAGCGCCGCGCCGTCCCGCCAGCCCACCACGGGCAGCCGGAGCCAGGCGACCAGCAGCGGCGGCAGGCGCTCCGGCGGCTCGGCGGCGGCCCACTGGTCGTACGCCTCGGTCGGCAGCACCGCCTCCGGGGTGGCGGCCAGCAGCCCGGCGCCGTGGGCCAGCTCGACGGCCAGCCGTACCCCCGGCTCGTCGGCGCCGATCAGCTTGGCCAGCCGGCGCTGCTCGCGGGCGCCCACTCCGCCGGACTTCAGCCGGGCTATCGGTCCGGCGGCGAGCAACGCGTTGACCTGGTCGACCAGCGTGCCGGCCGCCGCGGTGGCCTCCCGGGCGACCGCCGATTCGTCGACCTCGGCCGGTGCCGGGCTCGGCGGCCGGGGGTCGAACGGCGGCCGCCAGCCCGGCCCGCGCAGGGCCAGCGCCACCTCGCGCGGCATGGCCAGCTGCTGCCAGCCGTCCGGCAGCAGCAGCCCGCGCCGGACGGCCCAGTCCTCCGGGCCCAGGTAGCGCGGCCCGGCCGGGCCGCCGAACCCGGTCGTCGGGCTGGTGGCGAGGGGGCCGTGCCAGGTCAGCCCGTCGAGGACCGCCCGGGTCTCGGCGGGTGCCGAGGCGGCCAGCCCGCGGATCCGCTCCGGGTTGCCGTAGAACCCGGCCAGCTCGCGCAGCAGGTTCCTCTTCACCGGCCCGGCGGCGGCGAGGCCCAGCTCGCCGGCGATGCCGCGCAGCTCGGTCACCGGGCGCACGGCCAACAGGTCGGCGGCGTTCGGCCCGAGGCGCAGCGGGTACCCGAGCACGCTGATCGCCTCGCCGGCCACGCCGAGCCGGCCCTCGTACTCCCACAGCAGCGCCCGGTCGGCCAGCGCCGTCAGGGCCTCGTCCAGCCCGTCGCCGTCCAGCCCGTCGCCGTCCAGCAGGTCGGCGAGGTCGGCCCTGGTCTGGCAGTCGTACGCGTACACCGTCTCCAGCACCTGCACGGCCGGCAGCGGCACCGACTGGACCGCCCCGGCCACCCCGAACCGGCCCTGCAGCCGCCCGGCCAGCTCGCCGAGGGTGCGCGGGACCGGTTCGGTCAGCGCCTCGGGCCGGCGGGTCAGCAGCGCGGACAGTCGATCCGGCTCCAGGGCGCCGAGCCACCGGGACAGTGAGGATGCCACGGATAGCCAGGCTAGCCCGCCGCGCCTGGCCCGGGCCCGAGGCCGACTAGCGTGGCGGGGTGACTGACCCACGCTTCGGTGAGCAGGGTGGCCTGCTCACCTACGGTGCGTATCTGCACCTGAACGACCTGCTCGATCAGCAGGTCGCCGAGTCGGTGCCGCCGGCCCACGACGAACTGTTGTTCATCACCATCCACCAGGTGTACGAGCTGTGGTTCAAGCTGCTGCTGTCGGAGCTGACCGATGCCCGCGACCGGATGCTGGCCGGCGAGGCGTACCTGCCCCGGGTACGGCTGGCCCGGGCCCGCTCGGTCGAGGACGTCCTCATCAAGCAGGTGGACGTGATCGACACCATGACGCCTCAGGACTTCCTGGCGTTCCGCAACAAGCTCGCTCCGGCGTCCGGCTTCCAGTCCGCCCAGTTCCGAGAGGTCGAGTTCCTGTCCGGGCTGCGCGACCCCGGGTATCTGACCCGGTTCCGGGGGCTGACCGAGGGCGAGCGCGAGCGGCTGGAGCGGCGGCTGGCGGAGCCGTCGCTGTGGGACGGGTACCTGGCGGTGCTGCGGCACGCGGGCTTCGCCATGGACAGCGAGGAGGAGCGGTTCGCGGCGTACGTCGAGGTCGCCCGGGACCGGACCAGGTTCGGGCCGCTGTGGGACCTGGCCGAGGCGCTGGTCGACCACGACCAGGCGTGGTCGCTGTGGCGCGCCCGGCACGTGCTGATGGCGGAGCGGCAGATCGGGACCAAGGCGGGTACCGGCGGCTCGGCCGGCGGCGCCTACCTGCGTTCCCGGGTCGAGCTGCGCTTCTACCCGGAGCTGTGGGAACTGCGCAGCCGCCTGTAGGGCGCTTACCCGGACGCGGCCGCGGTGCGCACCGCCTCGCGCAGCGCGGCCTCGCCCCCGGGGTCGAGCGGGGCGAGCGCGTCCATGGCGAGCAGGGCGGCGCCGGTCACCGGCGGGTCGCCCGGGACGACGAACCGTGCCAGCGGTGCGAGCGCGGCGATGCCCTCGATGACCGCGTCGTGCAGCAGCGAGTGCCGGGCGGCAAGCACCCCACCGCCGAGTACCACCGTGTGCGGCCGGTCGAGCAGGTCCAGCCGGCGGGCGGCGACGGTGGCCAGCGCCACCACCTCCTCGGCCTGCCGGGCGACCACCTCGCGGGCCACCGGGTCGCCGGCGTCCGCGACGGAGAACAGTACGGGCGACAGCTCGTTGATCCGGGCGCGGTCCAGCTCGCCGAGGTGGATGGCGGCGCCCACGTCCTCGACGCTGGCCCGTTCGAAGTGGGCGGCCACGGCCGGGCTCAGCGCGGTGCGCGGGCCGCGGCCGTCCTCGCCCCGGGCTGCGTGCCAGAGGGCGAGCGCGGCCAGGTGGTGTCCGCCGCCCCAGTCGCCGGTGATCTCGCCGAGCGCGGGGAACCGGGCCACCCGACCGTCGGCGCGGCGGCCGAGGCAGTTGATCCCGGCGCCGCAGGTGACGACCACCGCGTCCGCGTCGACGGTACCGGAGCGCAGCAGCGCGAACAGGTCGTTGTCCACCCGGTACTCCCGGGCCCAGCCGGTCTCGCCGATCGCCTTCAGCAGCGTGTCGACCTCGACCGGCAGGTCCGCCCCGGCCAGGTACGCGTCGACGCGGGCCAGCACGGTGCCGGGCGGCAGGCCGGCCTCCTCGAGCGCCCGGCGCACCAGCGAGTCGAGCCGCGCGATGGCGGCCGGTACCCCGAACTCCTGCGGCTGCGAGCTCGGGCCGTGTACGAGACCGAGCAGCTCGCCGCGGGCGGACCCGACCAGCACGTCGGTCTTCGAGTTGCCGCCGTCGATCGCGATGTACAGCGGCCCGAGCGGCGGGTCGCCGTTCGCCGGTGCCGTGCCGTGCGGTTCGCTCATCGGGCCCACGCCAGGTGCGCCGCGTTCGCGGCCAGCAGCTTGTCGGTCAGGGCGTCGGCCAGTTCGTGCTGGCCGATCAGCGGGTGCGCCAGCATCGCCTGGTACACCCGTGACCGTCCACCGTGGATGGCCGCCGCCACGGCCAACTCCTCGTACCCACTGACGTGCGCGATGAGTCCGGACAGCGCGGGGCCCAGCGGGCCGGTCGGAACCGGTACCGCGCCGTCGTCGCCCACCCGGCAGCTGACCTCGATGACCGCGTCGTCCGATAGGAACGGCAGGTGGCCACGGTTGCGTACGTTCGCCGAGTGCACCGCGCCGTCGTTCGAGCGCAGTGAGGCGATGAGACCGACTGCCGCCTCGGAGTAGAACGCGCCGCCGCGCTGGCCGAGCAGTTCGGGCTTGGTATCCAGCGTCGGATCGGCGTACATGCGCAGCAGTTGGGCCTCGATGTCGGCCACCTTCTGCCCCCGGGTGGGCACCCCGCGCTCCTCGCGGACCACCTCGTCGTGGCAGTAGAAGTAGCGCAGATAGTAGGAGGGCACGCTGCCGAGCGTGCTGAGCAACTCGACCGGCAGGGCGACCTCGCCGGCCAGTTTCTCCAGCTGGCCGGCCATCAGCTCCGGCAGTCTGTCCACATCGGACACATAGGCGGCCCGCTCCCAGGTGAGATGGTTGAGCCCGACGTGGTCGAGGATCACCTCCGCCGGATCGACGCCCAGCATGGCGGCGAAGCGCCGCTGAAAGCCGATAGCCACGTTGCACAGGCCGACCGCGCGGTGCCCGGCGTCGAGCAGCGCGCGGGTCACGATGCCCACCGGGTTGGTGAAGTCGATGATCCAGGCGCCGGGGGCCGCCAGGCGCCGGGCCCGCTCGGCCACGTCGAGGACCACGGGCACGGTGCGCAGAGCCTTGGCCAGGCCGCCGGCCCCGGTGGTCTCCTGGCCGACGCAGCCGCACTCGGGTGGAAAGGTCTCGTCGGAAATGCGGGCCTGCTGGCCGCCGATGCGGAGCTGGATGATGACGATTTCGGCGTCGGCCAGGCCGGCGTCCAGATCGTCGGTGTAAGTGATCTGACCTGGGTGTCCGTAGCGGCGGAAGATGCGCTGGGAAAATGGTCCGACCACGGCCAGCCGGTCGTGCGCGGGATCTACCAGCGCCAATTCAGTAACGTCGGGAAACAGTCGCGCGAAGCCGTCGACTAGCTCGGGGGTATAGGTCGACCCGCCACCGACAACAGTGATCTTCATGCTCGGGCTCCAGTCGGGGGCGGCGCCGGTTCGCCGGGCACGCGCGCCCATCTGGGGGTCGCCGCGATCCGCCGGGACCGGTGCTGGCGTGCGATGCGGGGGCTGTCGGTCGGGCTGACGTTTGGTTAACTGTTAGACAGGGTTCCTAACGATTGACCCAACTGTAAAAGCCCTCCGGATGCCCGTCAAGCCTCAACGCTCGGTAATTGTATGATCACTTCTTTCCCGCCGGAGCCTCCGGATTTGGCGCTCCGTGCCTGGCCAGGGCCACTTTTTGACTGGTGACCGTCTCAGTGTCCACAGCGGACTGTCCAGCGGGGACAGTGCACAATGGAGCAATTGTGGGGAAATCCTGGACTACAAGGTGATGGAGTGGCAGCGTAGAGGGCATGGCGGAAACTGGAGTGAACGCAACCGCGGCGGCCCTACTAGGCCTGCTGCACGATGGCCCGATGACCGGTGGTCAGCTGATGACCGCCGCGCAGAAGCGACTGGGCGCGTATTGGTCGATGACCCGGAGTCAGGTCTACCGCGAACTGCCCGCCCTGGCGGAGGCCGGCTACGTGAAGCTCGGCAAGCCGGGTGCCCGGTCCAGCCAACCGTACTCGATCACTCCAGCCGGCAAGCGGGCGTTCGGGAAGTGGCTGGCCGAGGAGCCGGCCCGGGAGGCGGTGCGCAGCCCGGTCGCGCTGCGGGCGGCTTTCGGCAAGTACCAGACGGCGACCCAGCTGAAGACGGCGTACGCGCAGGCCACGGCGTACCACACGGCCGCGCTGAACGAGGCCCGGGAGGCGGTCAAGGAGCTGCGGCGCGACGGCGACGATCACGGAGCGGCGGCCCTGGAGTTCGCGGTCGGGTACCACCGGGCGGCGCTGGCCTGGCTCAAGAACGCCCCGGCCAAGTAGCCCGGCGGCGGATCGCGCGGCCCGGCACCGCGCGGCCCCGGGCGGCCCCGGGCGGCCCCGGCACCGGGCGGCCCCGTCCGGAGGGCGGGCCGACTCGCGACCGACTCGGCCAGGACCGGCGGCAGGGGTCCGGACCGGTGGGCGGAATCGCCCGAACCGGGGGCAAAGGAACTCCCTCGACCGTCCCGGGCGGCCACATGAGCAGATCAGGCGGCGGTGACAGTACCCTTAACAGCCGTGACCGCTGCCGATTTCGCTGACCAGCTCAAAAGCCTCGATAACACCATGCGCAACATCGAAGCCGTGCTCGACCTCGACCGGATGCGCAAGGACAAGGCCGAGTTGGAGGCCGTCGCCGCCACCCCGGATCTGTGGGATGACCAGGCCCGGGCGCAGCAGATCACGTCCAAGCTGTCCTACGTCCAGGGCGAGCTGAACCGGGTGGAGCGGCTGCGCGGCCGGCTGGACGACGCCGGGGTGCTGCTCGAACTGGCCCAGTCCGAGAACGACCCGGGCAGCCTGGCCGAGGTCGGCAGCGAGGTTACCGCGCTGACCAAGTCCGTCGACGAACTGGAGATTCGTACCCTGCTGTCCGGGGAGTACGACTCGCGCGAGGCGCTGATCAGCATCCGTTCCGGTGCCGGCGGCGTGGACGCGGCGGACTTCGCCGAGATGCTCCTGCGGATGTACCTGCGCTGGGCCGAGCGGCACGGGTACTCGGCCGATGTGTACGACACCAGCTACGCCGAGGAGGCCGGCATCAAGTCGGCCACGTTCGCGGTGAAGCACCCGTACGCGTACGGCACCCTGTCGGTTGAGGGCGGTACCCACCGGCTTGTCCGGATCAGCCCGTTCGACAACCAGGGCCGCCGGCAGACCAGCTTCGCGGCCGTCGAGGTGGTGCCGGTGGTCGAGCAGACCGACGACATCGACATCCCCGAGGACGACCTGCGCATCGACGTGTACCGGTCGTCCGGGCCGGGTGGCCAGGGCGTCAACACGACCGACTCCGCGGTCCGGATCACCCACCTGCCCACCGGGCTGGTGGTCTCCTGCCAGAACGAGCGCTCCCAGCTGCAGAACAAGGCGACCGCCATGGGCGTGCTGAAGGCCAAGCTGCTGGCCCTGAAGCGGGCCGAGGAGCAGGCCAAGATGGACGCGATCAAGGGCGACGTGGCCGGCTCGTGGGGCGATCAGATGCGCTCATACGTGCTGCACCCGTACCAGATGGTCAAGGATCTTCGGACCGAGTACGAGACCGGGAACCCGACGTCGGTGTTCGACGGTGAGATCGACGCCTTCATCGAGGCGGGCATCCGCTGGCGCAAGCAGCGTGAGCTGGAGGCGCGCTGACGTGCAGATCTCGGCGCGCGGCGACTACGCCGTCCGGGCGGCGGTCGAGCTGGCGGCGGCCCACCCGAGGACGATTTCGGCTCAGGCACTGGCGGCGAAGCAGGAGATGCCCCGTAAGTTCCTGGAGACCATCCTGGCGGACCTGCGCCGGGCCGGCCTGGTCCAGAGCACCCGGGGCGTGGACGGCGGGTACACGCTGTCCCGGCCCCCGGCCGACATCGCGGTCGGAGACGTCCTCCGGGCGGTCGACGGCCCGCTGGCCGGGGTGCGCGGGCTGCGCCCGGAGGAGACCCAGTACGGCGGCACGGCGGTGCACCTGCAGGAACTGTGGGTGGCGGTACGGGCGGCGGTCCGCCGGGTCCTCGACGAGGTCAGCCTCGCCGAGGTGGCGAAGGGCAGGCTGCCGGCACACGTCCGCCGGCTGATCGCCGATCACTCCGCCTGGCAACCCCGCTGACCCCGGCTCGGCCCGCTGGTCCTGACTGACGCTGGTCGTGCGGCTGCCTGCCCGGATCAGTGGCTCGGCACGCCCAGGGCGCTGCGGACCCGGTCCAGGTACCCGCTGATCAGCACGTCCGGCCGGGTCAGCTGGTCCTCGGCCACCGCGAGCCCCGGCCCCGGCGTGGTGGCGCCCAGGTCCGCCAGCAGCGCGTGCAGGTGGCTCTCGGCCACCTCGGCCCGTCCCGGCGTCGACGACGTGACCACGCTCAACGTGGGGCGTCCGGCGAGCCCGCCGGACGGGAAGCGGTCGAGGAAGACCTTCAACACGCCGGTGAACGTGCCGTTGTACTCGGGCGTGGCGATCACCAGGAGATCCGCGTCGCGTACGGCGGCGACGGCCCTGATCACGTCGGTGTCGTCGGGTACCAGCAGCCGGTGGCCGTAGTCGGCGAGGTCGAAGACCTCCGGTGGTCGCGCCCCGATCAGCTGCGCCGCGCCGGACCCGATGCCGTTCGCGAGCCGCGCGGTATGGGAGTCGGGGCGTGGATCTCCCGACAGGACCACGATTCCACTCATGCCGATACCAGTTTCTGGGTGGGTGCCGCCTCTGGTGGGGCGGGCTGTCGTGTCGCGGGGTCCCCGGCGGGATGGCCCCCGCCGGATCAGTATCCCGGGGCCACCACGGGCCTCCGGCCGGAACGACGGGGGACAACCCGGGAGGGTGGTCCGGCCGGGATCGGACTGGCCGTGCGGTCCGGCAGTGTCAGATAGCTGTCTGTAGTCATGTCGGAACGGGCTGGCACGGTCGTGGTCGGCTCCGGCGGGCGCGGGCGGCCGGCTCGGGGTTGGTCGGGTGGCCGCCCGGCGGCGGTGGGCCCCGGCCGGCCGATACGCATCGATGGCCCCGAGCGTGCTGCGGGTAACCGGGGATCTTCCACATTTCGGGATAGGGACGGCGCGCCAATTATTAACCGCGCGTGAACAGTTCTCGCGATTACGTAATCCCTATCTGGAAGGTGCGGAATTTGATCGAGTGGATCTCGTGCCAGGCGAGCACTGGAATCTTCCGCGCGATTCATAGTAAAAGGCACGTACCACTACCTGTCGCACTTGGCGTTTTAGTTACACCGCGTAGACTGCTGACCCGTGATTCGGCTCGAGCATGTGACCAAGACGTACCCGAAAGCCTCGCGGCCGTCGCTCGACGACGTGTCGGTCTCGATCGAGAAGGGTGACTTCGTCTTCTTCATCGGACCATCCGGCTCCGGCAAGTCCACCATCATCAAGCTGCTGCTGCACGAGATCCAGCCCAACAAGGGGCGGGTCGTCGTCGCGGACAAGGACGTCACGGCTCTGCGCTCTTGGAAGATCTCGGCGTTCCGCCGCCAGATCGGCTGCGTCTTCCAGGATTTCCGGCTGCTGCCGAACCGGACCGCCTACGAGAACGTCGCCTTCGCGCTCGAAGTGATCGGCAAGTCGCAGGGGGTGGCGCGACGGGTGGTGCCCGAGGTTCTCGAACTCGTCGGCCTCGGCGGCAAGGAGCACCGCTACCCGCACGAACTGTCCGGTGGTGAGCAACAGCGCGTGGCGGTGGCCCGGGCGTTCGTGAACCGCCCACTGATTCTGCTCGCCGATGAGCCCACCGGTAACCTCGACCCGGACACGTCCATCGAAATCATGCGGCTGCTCGACCGGATTAACCGCACCGGTACCACGGTCGTCATGGTCACGCACGACTCCAACATCGTGAACCAGATGCGTCGCCGCGTCGTGGAAATTGAGAGCGGCAAGATCGTGCGAGACCAGCCGCGCGGTGTCTACGGCTGACCCGAAGGGATAAGAACTCCGATGCGCGCGAAGTACATCTTGTCGGAGGTCATGGTCGGCCTGTGGCGCAACGTCACGATGACCGTAGCCATGATCATCACTATGGCAGTGTCGCTCACCATGCTCGGCGCCAGTCTGATTCTGTACCAACAGATCGACAGCATGAAGACCTACTACTTTGACAAGGTCCAGGTGTCGATCTTCCTTCGGGACGACATCTCGCAGCAGCAGCGCAACGACCTGCAGTCCGCGCTCGCCGCCGACCCGCTCATCAAGCAGCCGGTCATTCACGAGACGAAGGCGCAGGCCTGGACCAAGTTCAAGCAGCAGTTCAAGGACGCGCCCGACCTGATCAGCGCTACCAAGCAGGACGCGCTGCCCGAGTCATACCGCATCCAGCTGAAGAACCCGAACCAGTACGCCGAGGTGGCGTCCGAGTACACCGGCAAGGCCGGGATCGACGAGATAGTCGACCAGAAGACATTGCTATCCAAGGTCTTCGGGGTGCTCGGCGCGGCACAGAACCTGGCGTTGGTCGTCGCCTTGGTTCAGGGACTCGCCGCCCTCCTGCTGGTCGGCAATACGATCCAGGTCGCCGCCTACAGCCGCAGACGAGAAGTCGCGGTGATGAAGCTGGTGGGTGCGTCCAACTGGTTCATACAATCGCCGTTCGTCCTGGAAGCGATGTTCGCTGGCATCATCGGCGCGATCATCGCCTCCGGCGCGATGGTGGCGGGCAAGGTGTTCCTCATCGACGGGTCGCTCAAATCGCTGGCGTCCCTGTTGACTCCGGCGCCCTGGTCGCGGATCTACCTGATGATTCCGGTCCTGCTCGTGATCGGTGCGATCATCAGCGGCGTGACAGGCTGGGTCACCCTGCGGTTCTACATCAAGAAGTAACTCCGAACCGCCCGGAAAGCACGGGAAGGGCCCCGGACCGTGATGGTCCGGGGCCCTTCCGCATGTGCCGGTGCACCGGTTCCTGCGGGGCACCAGCTCCGAGTCACCGGCTGCGGCCGGCCTGGTGGGGCCGCGTGCGTGATGTTCTTCCGCGGCCTGGGCCGCACACACTGGCCGCCGCCGGCGGTAGGCCGAGTCCTGCTGGATCACCCCGGGAGGGGCGGCCTGGTAGCTCCCCGCAACGGTCTCCCGCGGCGGCCTACCGCAACGGCTCAGCCACGGCGAGTTACTGGGGCGGCGCGGAGTAAGGCGGCTGCGGCGGAGCCTGTGGCGGGTACGCGGGCTGCGAGGGGTACGGAGGGTACGCGGGCTGCGCGGGCGACACCGGCGGGGCGCTCACCGACGGCGGCGCGCTGATGGATTGTGTCGCGCCCGGCTGCGGCGCCGCGGTCGGCGGCTGCGGAAAGGCCGACGGTTGAGAAAGGGACGGCGGCGCGGGATATGACGGCGGTGCGGGGTAGGTGGGCGGTGCGGGGTAAGTGGGCGGGGCGGGGTAGCTGGGCGGTGCGGCATGGCCGGGTGCCGGTGGGTAGGCCGGCGGCTGCGGGTAGGCCGGCGGCTGCGGGAATCCCGGCGGCTGGGCGAACACCGGTGGCGCGGCGGACGCCGGCGGCTGGGTGAACGTCGGGGGCTGGGTGAACGTCGGGGGCTGCGGGGCGGCCGGCGGCTGGTCGCTCGGCGACCCCGGGAAGCTTGGCGACTGCGCGAAGTTGGGCTGCGAGAAGACGGGCGCGTTCGCCGGGGTGGGCTGCTGCGGGAACACCGGAGGCGGGGGCACCGGCTGCTGCGCGGCCGCCGTCGGGACGCCGGGCTGAGCCCATCCCGCCTGCGAGTAGGGCGACTGCGCCTGGTTCGGCGACTGGTACGCCGGGTTGGGGTACCCGCCGTAGCCGGCCTGTGCGGTCGCTGAATTCCCACCGCGGGCGGCGGAGAACGCGGCGATGAGCGCCAGCAGGCCAGCGATCACGAACACGATGTCCAGCAAGGAGAAGATGCTGCTGACAGTGATGTAGACCGCCAGACCCAGGTGTGACGCCGACGCCGCCCAGACGATGTTGAGGATCTGGTCCAGCGCGAACAGCGCCATGCCGACCGCGGCCAGCATCGCGGCCTTACCGCTGTGCTGGCGCATGAATTTCAGGGCGAGAACGATCCCCGCTATTCCCACCAGAGCGACCGGTACCCGCAGGCCGATCTGTACGCCATTGGATATCTGGAACGCCGCCTCATACGTCGTCATCTGGCCTCCCTCGCCCTTACCGCGCGCTAGCACCGCCCGGCGCGGCGTACGTTACCGTTCCCCGGCCGAGCCGGGTAGGTGACGGGCACCGAGGCACGTACCAGGCCGCGAGCGGCCATTCCGCGACCGATCGGGGCCAGACGGGCATACGCTGCCCCGATAACTTGTTGGACGGCTAGACGATCAGATCCGGTAGCATTGCCGGTCGCGCCGATATGTGCGGTCGCACCGGTATGTGAGGTCGCGACCCGACTGGGAGGTCGCGCCAGGCTGACGGAACAAGGGAGGTGAGTCGCGTGCCGAGAGAGAAGGGCCGCAAGGTGGTGGCTTCCAACCGGAGGGCTCGCCACGACTACGCCATCCTTGACACCTACGAGGCGGGTCTGTCCCTGACCGGCACCGAGGTCAAGTCGCTGCGTGCCGGGCGGGCCTCTTTGGTGGACGCGTTCGCCCAGGAGAAGGACGGCGAGATATTCCTTTACGGGATGCACATCCCGGAGTACACGCAGGGTTCCTGGACCAACCACGAGCCGCGACGCACCCGCAAGCTGCTGCTCAAGCGGCTCGAGATTGTCCGGCTGATGGGCAAGCTCCAGGAGAGCGGGTTGACCCTGGTGCCGTTGTCCCTCTACTTTTCTGACGGCTGGGCCAAAGTCGAGTTGGGCCTGGCCCGCGGTAAGAAGTCTTACGACAAGCGGCAGGACCTGGCCAAGCGGGACGCCGACCGGGAGATCAGCCGGGCAATGGGACGGCGCAGCAAGGGTATGCAGTAGATCGGATACCCTTCCCGCTGGCGAATTGGCGCCAGGGAGGGAACCGACCCGTGGGTAAGCACAACGCGCCGAATATGGGTGTGCCGCACATGGGCTGGCCTGCCGAGCCGGAGGCGGACCAGACGCAACTCCTGACGCCGGTACCCGCGTACATCGTCGAGTCGCCGGCACGGGAGCCAGGACAGACCGTCGTGCTGGCGGCGGTGCCGGAGCAGCGGCGCCAGCGCTCCAACGCGCCCGTCCGGATCGCGGTGATGGCCGCGATCGTCGCGACCATCGTGCTCAGCGGGCTGGTCTGGGCCGTGAATCGGGGCACCGACCCGCAGATCACGACCCTGCAGGTCAGTCCGCCCAGCCTGTCCGCGCCCACCGACGGCATGCTCAATGACGCTGTCGTGCCCGAGGGCTCGTCGCCGACGGCGAGCCCGGTGGTCTCGGCGTCGGCGACCGGCTCGCCCCGTACCGGCGCGAGCCCCACGCCGATCCGGAAGCCGAGCCCGACGCGCACGCCGACCACCGTCAACGCGCCGGCCCCACCGCCCCTCCACACGCCGCAGCGCCCGGCCACGACCTCGCCGCCGCCTCCATCGCCTCCGGCCCCGACCGCACACCTGACCGCCCAGTTCCGCAGGACCGGCGGCGGCTGGCAGACCTACTCGGGCAAGTACACGATCACGAACCAGGGCACGGCCGCGGTCAAGGGATGGAGTCTGGTCGTCGTGTTCGCGGGGCGCGGCCAGATCACGTCCCAGGACACCGATGTGCACGCGACCGGCACGAGCAACCGGGTGACGTTCACCAACACCTCCTCCAACGCGACGCTGGCGGCGGGTGGCTCGGTGAGCTTCCAGTTCCGGGTGATCGGCTCGCTCACGCCGTCGAGCTGCACGATCAACGGTGCGGCGTGCTGATGCCCTGTTTGTAGCCGGTTATCCGGTTTCAGGTTGGCCCGGCGCGGCGGGGGTGAATCCGGAATGAATCTTCGGGCCGCAGGCGTTAGGCTTAGGTGTTCGCACCGAAGGGCGCGGACTCAGACCAGGGGGTGACAGGTTTCGACTGCGTTTGTAGAGGCAGGGGAAGCGAGCCGAGGAAGCCGACGTCGTCTCGAAAATCGTCGTCGGAAACCAATAAGCGCCAAGACTAACAGTCGCGCTGCGTACGCCCTCGCCGCCTGAGGCGAGTGACGTCGCTGTCGGTCTAGGAGGGCCTTCGGCCTAGTTCACCGGCATCAGTTAGAAGGCTGGCCAATCAGACCCGGTCGCGGGGTCTGTGCGGTGAGATTAATCAGCGACTGGGCCCGTCACACCGACTCGCTCGCGTGATCGGAGGGGCCGAGTAGAGGCACAGCGAGCTGCGCTCGGAGAAGCCCTGGCGACGCAACGGAGGACCCGGGTTCGATTCCCGGCACCTCCACCTGGAGAGCCAGACAGCGGCGGCGCCACCCGGAAGGGTGGCGCCGCCGCTTGCTAACTAGCGAGGTCCGCGCTAACTAGCGAGTTCCGCCAGCCGTTGGCCCGGCTACCAGGTACCCGAGGACATCGGGGGGACCAGGGTGGCCATCGGGGCCGGCATCGAGGCCGTCCAGCCGTCGGCCAACTCCTTTGCCGTCGGGCGCAGCTCCGGCTTCTTCGCCAGGCAGCGTTCGCACAGGTCAACGGCGGCCTCCGGCAGCCCGTCGATCGGGGGCAGCGGCGCCGGCTCCGCCATCAGGTGGGCGCGCAGGACCGCGGTGCGGGAGTCCACGTTCCAGGGCAGCCAGCCGGTCAGCGCCCGGTACAACAGCAGGCCCAGCGAGTACACGTCCGCCGCCGGGTGAGCCGGCAGCCCGGACAGCCGCTCCGGTGCCACGTAGGCGGGAGTACCCACGACACATCCGTCCGGGGCCTCGTCCGCCGTCTCGCCGATCTCCTCCGAGATGCCGAAGTCGACCAGCTTCGCGCCGGTCGGCGCCAGCATCACGTTGCCCGGTTTGACGTCGCGGTGCACCAGGCCGGAGGCGTGTACCGCGGCCAGCCCGTCGGCCACCTGGGCGCACACCTCGACCGCCGCCCGCCAGGGCAGTACGCCCAGCTTGAGCCGCTGTGACAGGGCCGGACCGTCGATGAGTTCCATGACCAGAAACGCCGTACCGGTGGCAGTCTGGCCGACGTCGTACACCGTGCTCACGTGTGGGTTGCACAGCCTGGCGGCGGCCCGGGCCTCCCGGTACACCTCGGATCCCTGCCGGTTGGGGCCGAGCAGCTTGACCGCGACCGGACGGTCGAGAAGCTCGTCGGTGGCCCGCCACACCGCGGACGCGCCTCCCGTGCCGATCTGTTCGATCAGCCGGTACCGTCCCCCCACCAGGGTCATCATCTGGTCGAATTGCCCGCCAAGTTCGCGATTACACGTGGCGATGAGTGCGTGGTTGGCGCGGGCGTTGCACACTGGCGTCATTGTGGACACGCTCGCTGGAAGGTACCGGTTGCTTGAGCCGCTCGGCTCGGGCGGCATGTCGGTTGTCTGGCGCGGGCACGACAACGTGCTCGGGCGGCAGGTGGCGGTGAAGGTGTTGGCGGCCGAGTTCGCCACCGACGCGGAGTTCCGGTCCCGGATCCGCCGCGAGGCGCAGGCCGCGGCGCGGCTCTCCGACCCGCACATCACCAATGTGTACGACTACGGTGAGGCGGAGGACGGCACACCGTTTGTTGTCATGGAGCTGGTCAACGGGCCATCCCTGGCCGATCGGCTCGCCGACGGCCCGCTGCCCTGGGAGACGGTCGTGACGATCGGGGCGGAGGTCGCCGGCGCACTGGCCACCGCGCACGCCCGCGGACTGGTGCACCAGGACGTCAAGCCGGCAAACGTGATGCTCAGCCCGTCCGGGGTCAAGGTGGTCGACTTCGGGATCTCGGCGGTGGTGGGGGAGCGCGGGGGACCGACGGTACTGGGTACGCCCGGCTATCTCGCGCCCGAGCAGCGCGCCGGTGCGCCCGCGGCGCCGGCCAGCGACGTGTACGCGCTGGGTCAGCTGCTGTACCGGGCACTGGATCCGGCCGCCACGGTGCCGGCGCAACTGCGCACGCTGATCGACGAGTGCTCGGAGCGGGATCCCCGGCGCCGGCCGACCAGCTCCTCGGTGGCCGACCGGCTCGCCGCGATCCCGCTGGAGGCCCGCTCGACGACCGGGCGGGCGCCGGCACCGCCGCACGCGCTGCGGGCCGTGCCGCGATACGGGGCGGCGCCGCCTACTCGGGTCGCCCACGGCACCCGGATCATGCCGCCGCCCCCTCCGGAGCCGCTGCGGCGGGGCCGCCCCCGGCGCTGGCCGGTGGTGGCCTCCGCGCTGGTGCTGGTCGTGCTGGCCTGCCTGGCCGGCGCCTCGCTGGTCAACCGGCGGGACCACGGCACCCAGGCGGCGGCGTCGACCCCGGTCCGGTCGGCCCCGGCCGCGCCGGCGACCACGCGGGCGAAGCCCAGCCCGTCGTCCGCGGCGCAGACGCTCGGGTGCCGGATCGACTATCAGGTCAAGGACTACGGCATCGGATTCCAGGCCCGGCTGACCCTGACCAATAGCGGTACCGCCGACATTTCCAGCTGGACTCTCGCCTTCGATTTCCCCGGCGATCAGAAGCTCGGTGTCGGATGGGGCGGGGTGTGGAAGCAGAACGGCAGCCGGGTGACTGTGCGCGACATATTAATCAACGGCTCGGTGCACCCGGGTAAATCGGTCGGTATCGGCTTCGTCGGCACGTACAAGGGAAAGAACGAGCAGCCCCGGCAATTCTCGCTCAATGACATCCCCTGCGACGAGGGTGACGCCTGAGGCCGATGGGGCCGGTGACGTGCCGACCTGGTGCCTAATCTCCCCGCAGCTCTGGACAGCGGCGCGCACCGCTCGCACCATTCTGGTCAAGGGTGGGGGCCCGAGAATCCATCGCAGCTAGGACCGGCGGGAGGCGCGCCGTGGGTTCGTCATACTCCGCAGCCACGACCAGTCCGTTCGACCTCGCGGATCAGCAACGTGTCCGGCTGCTGGCCGGCATCGAGCGCCTCGAACACGCGTTGTCCAGGCCCGTCGCCGAGCGGGACTGGCGGCACCTGGTGGCCGACGGCCTGACCGAGCTGGGTTCGGCGTTCGCCGACCACGTGTCGACCACCGAGGGCACCGACGGCCTGTACGCGCAGCTGCTCGATCCGGCGCCGCGGCTGGCCCGCGGGGTGTACGTGCTGACCCGCGAGCACGCGCCGCTGACGCGGGCGATCGACGCCGTACGGCAGCGGGTGCCGGGGACCGATCCGGACGATCTGCGCATCCGGGCGGGGGATGTCCTGCGGGAGCTGTCCCGGCACCGCCAGCGCGGCGCCGACCTGGTCTACGAGGCGTACCAGACGGACATTGGCGGCGAGACCTGATTACGGACCGCTGACGGCTCGTCGATTTCCCGGCTCGCGTGCCTACAGTTGCCGACATGGGTCAGGCCATTCTCGTCGTCGATGACGACCCCACGGTCAGCGATGTCGTGCGCCGCTACCTGGAACGGGCCGGGTATGACGTGACGCTGGCCGGGGACGGGCCGGCCGCGCTGACCGAGTTCGGTCGCCGGCAGCCGGACCTGGTGGTGCTGGACCTGATGCTGCCCGGCATCGACGGGCTGGAGGTGTGCCGGCGGCTGCGCAGTCGGGCCGACGAGGTGCCGATTGTGATGCTCACCGCTCTCGGCGAGGAGTCGGATCGGGTACTGGGGCTGCAACTGGGCGCGGACGACTACGTCACCAAGCCGTTCTCTCCGCGCGAACTGGTGCTGCGCGTGCAGTCGGTGCTGCGCCGCTCGCTGGCCCGACCGGTACCGGACCAGGAGACGTTGGTCGACGGCGGCCTGCGGGTGGACGCGGACCGCCGGGTGGCCACCCTGGCCGGCGCGGAGCTGGCGCTGACGGTGCGCGAGTTCGATCTGCTGGTGTTCCTGATGCGGCACCCGGGCCGGGCGTTCAAGCGCAGCGAGCTGCTCGACGCGGTGTGGGGGTGGACGTTCGGCGACCAGTCGACGGTCACCGTTCACGTGCGACGCCTGCGGGAGAAGATCGAGCGCGACCCGGCCGAGCCGGAGCGGATCCTCACGGTGTGGGGCGTCGGGTACCGCTATGAGCGCATCGGCGGACGGGCCTGATGCACGTCCGCGAAATGCTGGTGATGTTGGCGGCGGCGCTGGTCGGCGCGCTGGTGGTCGCGCTGCCCGGCGCATTGGTGCTGCGGCTGCTGCGGCGCCGGTCGATAGTGGTGCACATCTGCGTGCTGCTGGCCGTCGCGGTGCTGGCGGTGCTGGCCGGCGTCATCGGCGTGGCCCAGGCGATGTTCATCTCGCACCACGACCTGCGGGTGCTGATGATCGTCATTTCCCTGGCCGGCGCGGTCAGCCTGATCACGGGCTGGTGGCTCGGCCGGCGGCTGGCCGCCGACGCGATGTGGGCGGACGAGGCGCGGGCGAGGGAACGGCAGGCCGAGGCGAACCGCCGCGACCTGATCGCGTGGGTGTCGCACGATCTGCGTACTCCGCTGGCCGGGATGCGGGCGATGGCCGAGGCGCTGGAGGACGGGGTGGTGATCGACCCGGAGACGGTACGCGAATACCACCGCCGCATCCGGGTGGAGACCGATCAGATGGCCCGGCTCGTGGACGACCTGTTCGAACTGTCCCGCATCAACGCCGGGGTACTGCGGCTGTCGCTGGCGATGGTGTCGCTGGGCGACGTGGTCTCCGACGCGGTGGCCTCCGCCGTCCCGCTGGCGGCGGCGCGGGGGATCCGGCTGGTAGCGCCGGGCGACGGCTGGCCGGTGGTGCGGGCCAGCGAGCCGGAGCTATCCCGGATAGTGGCCAACCTGCTGCGCAATGCCATCCGGTACACACCGGCCGACGGCACCGTCACGGTCACCGGGGGGCAGGACGGCGACGGCGGCTGGTTCGCGGTCACCGACGCCTGTGGCGGCATCCCCGACGGGGACCTGCCGCGCGTGTTCGACGTCGCGTTCCGCGGCGAGGCCGCCCGTACCCCGAGGTCCAACGCCACTCGGGACGTCGCCCACGACGGTGCCGGTGGCGGACTCGGCCTGGCCATCGTGCGCGGTCTGGTCGAGGCGCACCGCGGTGCGGTGGCGGTCAGCAATGTGGCCGGCGGCTGCCGGTTCCTGGTCCGGCTGCCCGGCGCCTGACGGCTCAGCCGGCGCTGGCGCGGCAGCCGCAGTTTCGCTCCCGCGGTAGGGCGGCGAGGGCGCGCACCAGCAGGGCGCGCATCCGCCCGATGTTCTCGGTGAACACGGCGAGCACCTCCTCCTGCGTGACCCCGCGCTCGCCCTCGACGCCCGCGTCGAGGTCGGTCACCAGCGCGATCGCGGTGTAGCACAGGCCCAACTCCCGGGCGAGGATCGCCTCGGGCTGCCCGGTCATGTTGATGACCGTGCCGCCGATCGACCGCAACCACCGGGATTCGGCGCGCGTGGAGAAGCGCGGGCCCTCGATGACGACCATCGTGCCGTTGTCGAGGATGTCCAGGTCTCCCGCGCTGTCGATCACCGTCCGCCGGCCGTCCGGGCAGTACGGGTCGGCGAAGTTGGTGTGTACCGCCCGGTCGTCGAAGAAGGTCTGCGCCCGGCCGCTCGTGCGGTCGATCAGCTGATCGGGCACGACGAAGGTGCCCGGCCCGAGTTCGGGGCGCAGGCCGCCGACGGCGCACGGGGCGAGAATCTGCGTGACGCCCAACTCGCGCAGCGCCCACACGTTGGCGCGGTATGGAATTCGGTGCGGCGGGAACCGATGGTCCTTGCCGTGCCTGGGCAGGAAGGCGACCCGGCGCCCGGCCACGCGGGCGAGCGCTACGGCATCGGAGGGCGAGCCGTACGGCGTGTCGACCTCGTGCTCCTCGGCGTCGTCGAGCAACGCGTACAGGCCTGAGCCGCCGATGACGGCGAGGTCGGCGCGTTCGGTCACGACCCAGACACTAACTGGCCCGCGATTGGCACGCTATGGTGCGGTGATGGCGTTGTGCACGGGGAGGTCCCCCGGCTCTTCCGAGCCGGCGCGCGGCGGGTCGATCCCACGATCGTCGTGCTGGCCGTCGGCCCTTGGCGTCGCGGTGGTGCTGATCGACCCCCGGCGTGAGAAGTCTGGCATGGGCGCGGACGGGTAGGCGGCGGAGAATGCAACCTGAACCGACGATCGGGGGACGCGAAATGGAGTCGCTGACCGGGCGACTGCTCGTGGCGACTCCGCCGCTGAAGGACCCGAACTTCGAACGCACAGTGGTGCTCCTGGTGGCGCATGAGGAGGGTGGCGCGCTTGGCGTGGTGCTCAACCGGGCCACCGAGGTGCCGGTGTCGGAGGTGCTGGAGGGCTGGGGCCGACTCGCGGGCGAGCCGGCGGTGGTCTTCGAGGGCGGGCCGCTGCAGCCCGAGGCGGCGATCTGCCTGGCACGCACCCGGATGGGCGTCCGGCGGGTACCGGGGTTCAACCAGGTGTCGGGTGCGGTGGGCACGGTCGACCTGTCGGGTGATCCGGACAAGCTTCAGGAAAGCGTCCTCACGGTGCGGGTCTTCGCCGGGTACGCGGGCTGGGCGTCGGGCCAGCTCGAGAGCGAGATCGAATCGGGCTCCTGGCTGGTGTTCGACGCGCTGCCCGGGGACGCGTTCGTCAGCCGCCCCGACGACCTGTGGCCGATGGTCCTGCGCCGGCAGGGCGGGCTGACCGCGGCGGTGGCGATCTTCCCGCCGGATCCCGCGATGAACTGAGGGGGGCGCCCGCGTGACCGGGTGCCGAGCCCTGTGTACTATTGCGCGAGTGCCCGGCGCGTTAGGGCACAAAGGGGCCGTGGCGCAGCTGGTAGCGCACCACACTGGCAGTGTGGGGGTCAGGGGTTCGAATCCCCTCGGCTCCACCCTTCGCAAGGCAAGCGCTCCGGTCGCGACGACCGGGGCGTTTTTGCTGTACCGGGTCTTCGCCGGATCGGGCGCCGATCTTGCTTCGGGTCCGTTGATCAGGGCGCACCGAGCGGGAGGCGATGGCCCGGTCCTCGTCGCCGACGGCGGCTGCCGGTGCGCCGTAGATCATCTTCACGGGTCGCCGCGTCCGTCGCGCGGCGGGCGGCTGCGCGGATGTGGCGAGGAGCACAAGCGGCCGTCAATCGGGGGGACGACGGTCGACTGTTGAGCGTCGCCGCGCCCGACGCTGACCCGGTGCTACTCGGGCATGGAGATGACGATGACGCCGTAGTCGGTCAAGGAGTCGGAGCCCTTATACCAGTCGAGGGACAGGCCGTAGCCCCCCACGGAGTGGCCAACCTGGTCCTTGTAGTACGCGTCAAAGGGCGTCGGCTTGCTGGCGAGTTCGGTGTCCAACCAGGACATCGCGGCGAATCGATCCGGTCCAGGAATCGCCTCCGAGACGCAACTAGACATGAACTGCTTGCCCAGAGGGGTCTGCGTCGCGGTGCAGTTCAGGACAAGAAGTTGCTGGTTGAGGTCGGACAGCAGGAAGACGCTGAGGATGGTTCCGCTGGACGTGTCGCGCCTGGTGTCCGGCCGTTTCTCTGGGGGTGGAGATCCCACCGGGTCGAGAGCCAGTCGAGGACTTCATCGTCCAGCACCCCCGGTAGCGGCCGGAGATCTGTGTTGGTCGGCTCGGGGCTGGGTGACGGTGGTGAACTCGAATTCGCCAGGCCCGATGGCAGGGAGGCGACCGCGGGTCTGCCCGCAGCCGGGGGCGAATCAATGGCGCAGCCGGAGAGCGCCCCGACGAATAGTGCCGTTGTCGCCAGGGCGAGGCCGGCTGCCCGCAGTCGCGTCACGGTCCGCTCCAACCCGGTGGATCCGTTCGGTGGATTCCCGATGCCTGGTGCCGCTGTCGGGGTGAGCGTATGGATTAGTAACACTTCTCGACTTGCGCAACAAGCCCGGCGTAGATCCCGGTCGGCTCGCGTGGTGCCGCGATGCGTCGGCGATCGGTTCGTCGGATGGGGGAGGAACCAGGGGAAACCGGCGAGCACCGGGGCGATCGGGTGCGGTACGTTGCCGCTGTGGATCAAGACGGGTACTTCGGGAAGTCGGTTGCGGCGACCTATGACGAGTCGTCCGCGGAAATGTTCGAGCCGGATGTCGTGAACGAGGTGGTCGATGTCCTGGCGGAGCTTGCCGGTCACGGCCGGGCCCTGGAACTGGGCATCGGGACGGGGCGCATAGCGCTGCCGCTGTCGCGGCGTGGAATCCCGGTCCACGGAATCGACATGTCCCGGGCGATGGTGGCGAGGCTGGGCGCTAAGCCCGGCGGCGACGCCATCGGGGTGACCATCGGCGATTTCGCGACGGCGACGGTGGATGGCCAGTTCTCGCTCGCGTACCTGGTCTTCAACACCATCATGAACCTGACCAGCCAGCAGGCTCAGGTCGACTGCTTTCGCAACGTGGCGGCGCACCTTGAGCCCGGGGGTCGATTTCTCATCGAGGTGATGGTGCCGGAGTTGCGGCTCCTCCCGCCCGGACAGGACGTCGTGCCGTTCCACACCAGCGCGACGCGGTGGGGATTCGACACCTACGACGTGGCCACGCAGTCGATGAGCTCGAACTACGTCGAGGTGTCGGGCGGGCGCGGCAGCTACCGCTCCATTCCGTTCCGGTATGTGTGGCCGGCCGAGCTGGACCTGATGGCGCAGCTCGCCGGGCTGCGGCTGCACGAGCGCTGGGACGGGTGGAACCGTCGGCCGTTCACGAGCGAGAGCCGGCAGCACGTCTCGGTCTGGGAGAAGCCGATCGGCTGAGCGCGCCGAGGCCGGCGGCCCGCGCTCCGGGCGCGGACCGCCGGCCGGAGCCGGCGCGAGCCGGGATCAGGACAGCGCGGCCAGGTGGAAGCCCAGGTTGGCCAGCGCGCCGGCCGAGTTGTAGGTCTGGACGAACACCGCGTTGGCCACACCCACGCGACCGACCACGGTGATGAAGCCGGGTGCCGAGGAGCCCGAGGTGCCGGCGAGGCCGATGGTCCCGATGAGCGCGGAGTGGGTGACGTCGTGTGAGAAGTTCACCTGGTAGGTGCCGGTGGCCAGGATGACCGCCGAGGAGGCGCCGAATCCACGGGCCAGCGTGCCGTTGGAGTTGACCACGGCGTAGAGGGTCTGTGCCGTCGGCGGCATGCCGGTGGTGGTCTGTGGCACCAGGGCGGCGTGCGCCTGGTCGGCCTCAGCCTTGCTGACCGAGGGCTGCGCCGCCGACCCGGTCTGCGCGCCAGCGACCACTGTGGACGATGCCGCCCGCGGCGCCGCGCCCGCGGTGGCCGGGCTCAGCAGGGCGACCGACAGCGCCGCGCCGGCCAGCAGCGCCAGCGGCACCAGGATGGCCTTGCTGCTACGAATGTTGATCCTCATGGACCTGCTCCTTACGTGACTACGTGACTACGTGACTTTGTGAGTGGCTACGTGACCACGGTGGATTTGGCGCGCTGGGACTGTGCGCGTGAACTTTTTTTACGTGCTCAGTCCAATGTGGAGCGCGTGTGAGTGTCGCGCCGGCCGTTGCTATCGGTAGGGCGCTTCACTATTGACAGGTATTTGGGCGACAGCCGAATGCCGGGACGTGAAAAGCGATTATTCGTTCCGGTCGTGGGTCGGCATCGTGCCCCTCGTGCGCCGGAGTTGTCGGCTACTGCCTCGCTGGTGGTGGGCAGTGGCCAACTGCGAGTGAAGCTAACAGCGCAGCTCTCGGCGGGTCAATACAACCGGGTCGCGTTGTCCCACCCGGCCGTGGTGCCGGCGCTCGGGTGAGCGTCAACTGACACATTCTTTACTGGCGCACCGCATTAATCGGGCCCACCCGCGAAAGGTGAAGGTTTATCGGGGCGTTCCTTGCGGTGGCGCATTTGGCCGTCCACATGAGACAGAAGCGGGACAGTGTGGTCAGTCCGGCGGTACCCACGCGGTCTGCACCAGACGATGGCCCCAGCGGCGATGCACCAGCACTCCCCGGCCGGGCGGCTGAGGGCCGGGCTTTACGCCGCCGACCAGCGCACCCTCCTCGGCCATGCCGTCCAGCAGCAGCACCGGCGTCGCCAGCTCCCGTAGCCGGGTAAGCACCGGTTCGAACATCGTCCGGCCGGCGCCGCCCGTGCGGCGCGCCAGGATGACGTGGAGGCCGATGTCCCTGGCCTGCGGCAGCAGGTCGGTCAGCGCGGCCATCGGGTTGCCGCTGCCGAGTGCCACCAGGTCGTAGTCGTCGATCAGCAGGTACAGGTCCGGGCCCTGCCACCAGGAGCGCTCGCGCAGCTGCGCCGGGGTCACGTCACCGCCGGGCAGCCGATTGCTCATCGCCCCGGATAAATCGCTGATCACCCCGGTGAGGTTGGCGCTGGTCGCGGCGTATCCGATCAGATGCTCGCCCTCGATCGCGCCCAGCAGGGTGCGCCGGTAGTCGGCGATGACGATTCGCGCCTCCCCCAGCGTGTACCGATCGACGATGCCCCTGGCGATCAGGCGCAGCAGGTTGGTTTTGCCGGACTCGTCGTCGCCGTAGACCACGAAGTGCGGCTCCGCCGCGAAGTTCAGGTACACCGGGGCGAGATTGTCCTCGTCGATGCCGATGGCCAGACCGGCCCCGGGATCGACCAGCGGGGCCAGCTCGGCCATCGGGAGCATCATCGGTAGCGGGCGCACCTTCGGAGCCGGGGGGTGCGGCCAGGTCGAGGCGATCTCGGCCACCAGCCCGGCCGTGGCGTCGGCGAGGTCTGTGCCGGCGCCGGGCCGCATCCCCGGCCTCGCGGCCAGGAAGTGCAGCTTGCCGGGGGCCAGGCCGCGCCCGGGCGAGTTCTCCGGCACGTCGACGGCGAGGCGACGGTCGATCTCCGACTCACCGGGGTCGCCCAACCGCAGCTCGAGCCGCGTGCCGAAGTGATCGTGAAGGGCCGGCCGGATGTCCGCCCACCGGTTGGCGGCGACGATCACGTGAACACCGAAGCCGATCCCCCGGGCAACGAGGTCGTTCAACACCGGTTCCAGCTCTTCGTAATCCTGACGGATGATCGACCACCCGTCGACGATCAGGAACACGTCGCCGAACGGGTCGTCGGTGATCTCGCCGCCGCGGCGCCGGTGGCGGTACTCCGCCATCGAGCTCACGCCCAGCCGGGTGAAGCGCGCCTCCCGGTCGTTGACCATCGCGCGGACCTCCGAGACCGCGCGCCGGAGCATCTCCCGGTCCCGCCGGCCGGCGGTCAGGACCGACAGGTGCGGCAGCCCCGCCAGGCTACGCAGGCTCGCGCTGAAGTCGAGGCAGAAGAACTGCGCCTCCTCCGGCGTGTGGGTGAGGGCCAGCGCCAGGATGAGCGTGCGGAGCAGGACGCTCTTGCCGGACCTGGGGCCGCCGACGATCGCGACGTTGCCGGCCCCGCCGGACAGGTCGAGGACGAGCGGATCCTGCCGTTGGAAGCGCGGCTGGTCCACGACGCCGACCGGCACATTCAGCGGCCTGTGCACCGGCCAGTCGGGCGCCACGAGACCGCGCTGTGCGTCGACCACGAGCCGCCCCAGGACCGCGCCGAGCGTGGGTGACTCGGCCAGCGGTCGCAGCCAGAGCGGGCGGGCCGGCTCACCCCGGTCGTCCAGCTGCGCGAGCACCAGTTCCCCCACGCTGGTGTCCGGCTCCGGCCGGCCGGCCTCGGGCACGGACTCCCACACGGCACGATCGGCGGGCCCGGAGACGTACGCGGCCTGGAACCGGGTCAGCTCGTCGACGCCGGCCCTGAGGTAACCGTGGCCGGGGGCGCGGGGCAGCTCGGACGCGTCGGGTACGCCGAGCACCGCCCGGCTCTCCGCCGCCGAGAAGGTGCGCAGACCTATCCGGTACGACAGGTGAGTTTCCAGCCCGCGCAGCCGCCCCTCGTCCAGGCGCTGGCTGGCCAGCAGCAGATGGACGCCGAGCGAGCGGCCGACCCGGGCGATCTGCACGAGCACCTCGACGAAATCCGGCCGGGCCGCCAGCAGCTCGCTGAACTCGTCGACGACCACCAGCAGGTTCGGCATCGGCTCCAGCGGCTCACCGGCCGCCCGGGCCACCTCGTACTCGGACTGGGACGGGTGGCCACCCCGGTCGCGCAGGACCTCCTGGCGGCGCGTCAGCTCGCCGGTCAGCGCCGCGGCCAGGCGCTCGATCAGCGGCCGTTCGTCGAGGAGGTTGGTCACCAGGGCGCTGGTGTGCGGCAGGCCACTGAACGGGGCGAACGTGGCGGTGCCCTTGTAATCGATCAGGAAGAAGTTCAGCTCGTCGGGCAGGTGAGTCGCCGCGAGCGCGACGAGGATGGTGCGCAGCAACTCCGTCTTTCCGGAGCTCACCGCGCCGATGATCAGGCCGTGCGGGCCCATGCCCCGCTCCGCCTGCTCCTTGAGGTCCAGCTCGACGATGTCGCCGCCCGGCGCGGTGCCCAGCGGGACGCGCAGCCGGGCCTGCCGGGAGCGCGGGCGGTGTGCGAGGGCCGGGATGTCCGCCATCCGCTCGACGTCGAGCAGCCGCAGCAGGTCGGGGCTGCCGGCCAGGTCGCTGACCATGGTGGACGGCTGGCGCTGGTCGGGCCGCTCCGCGTCCCACCGCCACGCCACCACCAGACGCTCCAGCAGGGCGCGACCGCCGTCGTCGTGGCCCGACCCGTCGGCCGGGTCGCCGGGCGACGGTTCGACGCTGATGTCGGGCAGCGCTACGCGGAAGACGCGGTTGTTCACCAGCGCCCAGCCCGGGCGGTCGCGTGGCAGCTGTATCCGCCGGTCGGGCTCTGCCGAGCGCTGGCCGCCAGCGCCGGCGCGCAGTTCGATCTGGCAGTGCGCGAGCTCCACGACGTCCTCGGGCAGGTCGGCCCACCGCCGCGCCGAGATCACCACGTGCAGGGCGTAGTCGAACCCGCTGTTGGCGATCTCCTGGACCTGCGCCGAGAAGTCGGGGAACTTCTCGCTGAACTCGCGCCACCTGTCGATGACCAGGAAGATGTCGGGGTGCGGGCCGTCCGGCAGCTCGTTGCGCAGCTGCCGCAGCCGGCCGGCCGACTCGATGTCGTGAACCCGGAACATCCGTTTGCGCTGGGCGAGGCACTCGCGCAGCTCGGCGAGTATCTGCCCGACCTCGTCCGGCTGGTCGTCGCCGGCGACCTTGGAAATGTGCCCCAGTGAACGCAGCGACCCGAGCCGGTTGCCGCCGGACTCCAGGCAGTAGAAGGCCGCCTCGTGTGGCGCGTGGGTCAGCGCGGTGGCGGCGATGAGCGTACGCAGCAGAGTGCTCTTGCCACTGCCCGAGCCGCCCACCACCATGACGTTTCCGGCCGGGCCGGTCAGGTCGAGCGTCATCACCTCGCCGGGCGGCATGCCGGGGCGGAAGGCTCGACCTATCGGTACGAGCAGCGGGCCGCGGGCGCGCCACTCGACGGCGCACAGCGACACATCCCCGGTCTCGGTGAGCTCGCCGAGCAGCTCGCCGAGGCGGATGGTGCTGTTGTCGGCGTCGGCGTGGTACCGGGTGCCCGGAACCCTGGCCAGGAACACGTCGTCCTGGACGCTGCCATTCATGGTGGGCGTCTGCCAGGCGGTGTACTTGGGTAGCTCGTTGCGCACGTACCGGCCGAGATCCTCGGGGGTGATGACGCCGAGTCCGCTGAGGTCGGCGGCGCCGGTGCTCAACCCCTTGACCACTACCTCGGTGAACGCGGACCGCTCCCGGGTGGCGCCGGCGTCCTCGGCCTGCTCGACGGCGGTCGTCGCGGTCAGCACGTACCGCCCGCTGCCCGCCTTGAGCTCCTGGTCCAGGTTGACCTCGGGCGAGGACTTGCTGGCGAACACGTACGCCCCGCTGTAGCAGCAGTCGAGCAGGATGACGGTGCTCGCGGCCACGCACTCCTCCAGCAGCTCGCGCAGCCAGGACGCGGAGATCGCGGTGGCCGGCAACTGGCTCGGCTCCGAGTTGTGTACCGCGAGGTACAGGCGCCCCCGGCTGGACAACTGGCCGTGTCCGGAGAAGTAGATGAGGACGAGGTCGTCCGGCTCGGCCGAGCCCAGCGTGTCGGCCAGCGCCCGCTCGACGGTGGTCTTCGACTCGTCCCGCAACAGCTCCACCCGGTCGAACCCGCCGACCTCGGGATGGGTGAGCACCGCCTGGAGGTCCTGGGCCTCGTCGACCGGGGCGACGAGATCGGGCAGGTGCCGGTAGCTGTTGTTGGCGACCAGCACGGCCGTGCGCCGGGACATCCGCGTCAGTCCCTCTGCTCCCAGAATCCGGTGAGCTGGCTCAGCGCCTCGCCGAGCTCCTTCGGAGTGCCACCGGCGATCTCGATCTTCCGGTCCCCGTCCCGGATGGTGATGGTGCCCGCGCGCCGGTGTGCGATCCACGTCTTGAGCACGGACGACAGCGCCTTGACGGTGCTCGCGGAGAAGACGCCGGTCAGCAGCAGGCTTCCGATGTCGACGGCGGAGCCGGACTTGCTGCCCGGTGCCGGGGTCGACTGGACGGGCCGGGCGGCCAGCCGCGCGTATCGCTGGATGTCCGTGGCGAGTTCACGGGTCATCAGGTCGAGCTGCGCCGGCTGGATGCCGGGGTATCCCGAGACGATGAGCGCGACGTCGGCCATCGGCGACCTCCAGGAGCGCGGGGGAGCGGCGGGTTCGACAGTAGTCAGTCGACCGTGCGGGCGACAGCCCCGCGACCCGGTGGCACCGCCGCGCTGCCGCAGCGCCGCCGCCGCGTCGCCGCCCGCCCGGTGCGATTCGGGCGCGGGGGACGGCCGGCCCCTTCGGGGACGCGCACCGGACAACGGGGACGGGACCGGCCGCGGGTTTCTCTCGCGACGACGAGCGGTTATCGGGTTTCTGGAGGGGTACGGCGGTGGATGCCGGGCCTGTCCGGTCAGACGGGTAACGCGGGAGCGCTCGTGGTCGCCGTCGCACCGGATCTCATCCTGCACCCACGGGGGAACGATGTCGCACAACGCTCAATCGTCGGGACGGCCGTCCATGGACGGCGGGGAGTTCTCGTTCTGGCGGGATCACACCACCATTTCGCTCTCGCCGGTCGCCGCACCCTCGGTGCTGGGCCTGTTCGGCTTCGCGGGGGCCACGTTCATCGTCGCGGCGAACCTCGCCGGCTGGTACGGGTCCACGACGACCACCCCGACCTTCCTGTTCCCGTTCGCCGCGATGTTCGGCGGGTTGGCGCAGTTCCTCGCGGGGATGTGGGCCTACCGTGCCCGGGACACCCTCGCCACGGCGATGCACGGCACCTGGGGCTCATTTTGGCTCGGGTACGGCATCCTCTACCTCCTCGTCGCGGTGCACGTGCTGGTCCCGCCGACCCCCTTCAGGGCGCTGGGCTTCTGGTTCATCGCACTCGCCGCGATCACCTGGTCGGGTACCGTCGCCGCGCTCGCCGTGAATCTGAGCCTGGCGTCGGTGCTGGCCACGCTGGCCGCCGGTGCCACCTGTGAGGCGGTGGGGATGATCAGCGGCTCCTCGGCGTGGCGCACCACCGGCGCGTACATCTTCATCGCGTCCGCCGTGCTGGGCTGGTACACGGCCACGGCGATCATGTTCGAGTCCACCTTCAAGCGGGTGGTGCTCCCGGTCGGCCGGGTGGGTGGCAGCACCAACCGTCCGGGTGGCCTGCCCGGCGAGCCCATCCAGTACCGGGCCGGCGAGCCGGGCGTCAAGATCGGGCAGTGATCCACCGGCCGGTGACGCGCGCGACTGTCGTGGCTCGCGCCCGTGGGTTGTCGACCGGAGGAGACTCCGCTTAGTCTGGAGGTATAGCGGAGGGTCCTCCGGTTACTTCCCGGGGTGGATCCTCGATTCGCGTCGATCAGGACGGATGATCATGATTAGCAGTACCCGCATCACCACGCCGTTCGGTGCCGAGTCCACCGCCGCGGAGGTGGCGGCCGGCATCGATCTCGTCGGCCGCCGCGCGATCGTGACCGGCGGCGCCTCCGGCATCGGCATCGAGACCGCCCGCGCGCTGGCCGGGGCGGGCGCACGGGTCACCCTCGCGGTCCGCGACCTTGAGGCCGGGCGGCGCACCGCCGAGGACATCGGCCTGACCACCGGTAATCAGGAGATCGAGGTCGCCCGGCTGGATCTCGTCGACCAGTCCTCGGTCACGTCGTTCGTCGCCGACTGGGACGGGCCGCTACACATCCTGGTCGACAACGCCGGTGTCATGGCCTCGCCGCTGATGCGCACCGCGCGGGGCTGGGAGATGCAGTTCGCCACCAACCACCTGGGCCACTTCGCGCTGGCCACCGGGCTGCATCGCGCGCTCGCGGCGGCCGGCGGCGCCCGCGTGGTCTCGGTCAGCTCCAGCGCGCACCTGCGCTCGCCGGTCGTCTTCGACGACATCCATTTCGAGGGGCGCGAGTACGAGCCGTGGTCGGCGTACGGCCAGTCGAAGACCGCCAACGTGCTGTTCGCCGTCGAGGGGACGAAGCGCTGGGCGGACGACGGCATCACGATCAACGCCCTGCACCCGGGCGGCATCCGGACCAACCTGCAGCGCTACGTCAGCGACGAGGAACTCGAGCGGATGCGCGCGGCCAGCGGTCCCGCCTTGCCGACCTGGAAGACGCCGGAGCAGGGTGCGGCCACCTCGGTCCTGCTCGCCACCTCGCCGCTGCTGGACGGCGTCGGCGGCCGGTACTTCGAGGACTGCAACGAGGCCGGCCCCAACCAGCCCGGCACCCGGAACGGGGTCGCGGCGTACGCGCTGGATCCGGACGCGGCGGCCCAGCTCTGGAAGGTATCCGTCGAGACGCTCACCGCGTAGCCCTGGATTGGATTGACTCATGGCCAAGACCTGGCTCATCACCGGCAGCTCACGTGGCCTCGGTTGGGAGCTCACGAAGGCGGTGCTGGAGGCCGGCGACCGGGTGGTCGCCACCGCCCGGCAGCCGGAGCGGCTCGACGAACTGGTGCGCGGGTACGGCCACCGGATCCGTGCCGCGGCGCTGGACGTCACCGATCCGGCGGCTGCCCGGTCGGCCGTGCGGCTGGCGCTGGACGAGTTCGGCGGGCTGAACGTGGTGGCCAACAACGCCGGGTACGCGAACTCCGCGCCCATCGAGGAGGTCTCGGACGAGGACTTCCGCGGACAGGTCGAGACCAACCTGTTCGGCGTCGTGAACGTCACGAAGGCCGCCCTGCCGGTGCTGCGCGCCCAGCGCGGCGGCCACTTCCTGCAGTTCTCGTCGATCGGCGGGCGGGTTGGCGGTACCCCGGGGATGGGCGCCTACCAGGCCGCGAAGTTCGCCGTCGAGGGCTTCTCCGAGGTGCTCAGCAACGAGGTGAAACCGTTCGGCATCAAGGTGACCATCATCGAGCCGGGCGCGTTCCGCACCGATTGGGGCGGCTCGTCCATGGGCATCGCACCGGTGGGCGAGGACTACGAGGAGACGGTGGGCACGGTCAACCGGTACCGGCACGACGTCGACGGGAAACAGTCGGGGGATCCGACCCGGGCGGCGAAGGCCATTGTGGACATTGTCGGCGCGGACGACCCGCCGCTGCGCCTGCTGCTGGGGCCGGACGCCCTGCGGCTGGCGCGGGAGTCGTCGCGGATCCGGGCCGCCGAGGCCGAGCGGTGGGCCGAGGTGAGCGAGTCCACGGACTTCGTGGCCGGCGAATAGACAACAACGGCGGCGACCGACCGGCGTGTCGGTCGCCGCCGTTGTTGCTCGATGCATACCGAGTATGCATACTAGGTAGCCATGTCCATCAAACACGGCCTGCTGGCTCTGCTCGAGCGCGGCCCGATGCATGGGTACCAGCTCAGATCCGCCTTCGAGGAGTCCACCGGCGGCACCTGGCCGCTGAACATCGGCCAGGTCTACACCACGCTCGGCCGGCTCGAGCGCGACGAGTTGGTGCGATCCCTGCCGGAGCACGACGGCCAGCGGGAGTACGAGATCACCGACGAGGGACGCACGGAGCTGACGCTGTGGTTCGCCACGCCGGTCAGCCGCGCCGACCGCCCGCGCGACGAGCTCGCCATCAAGCTCGCGCTGGCGCTCACCACGCCGGGGGTCGACGTGCGCGCGGTCGTCCAGGGCCAGCGCACCGCGACGGTGCGGGCGATGCAGGAATACACCCGGCTCAAGGCGAGCCCGGCCAAGCTGGCCGACCTGTCCTGGCGGTTGGTCATCGACGCCATGCTGTTCCAGGCCGAGGCCGAGGTCCGCTGGCTGGACCACTGCGAGGCCGAGCTGGTCCGGCAGGCGCCCGCGGCATCCGCGAGCGCGGCGGCATCCGCGAGCGCGGGATCCGCGGGTGCGCCGGCGCCCGGGTCACCGACGGAACCGGGACAGCCGGCGGCGCCGGGCGCCCGCGCGGGCAAGGGAGGTCGTCGGTGAGCATCCTCGAACTGCGCGGCGTGCACCGCACGCACGGCACCGGCGAACTCGCCGTGCACGCGCTGGCCGGCGTCGACCTGACGGTCGAGGCCGGCGAGCTGGTCGCGGTCATGGGCCCGTCCGGCTCCGGCAAGTCCACCCTGCTGAACCTGGCCGGCGGCCTGGACCGCCCGACCCGGGGTGAGGTTTTCGTGGCGGGTCAGCGGCTCGCGGACCTGCCCGTCCGCCGGCTCGCCGCGCTGCGCCGGCGAATGGTCGGTTACGTCTTCCAGGACCTGAACCTGCTGCCCAGCCTGACCGCCGCCGAGAACGTGGCGATGCCCCTGGAGCTCGACGGGGTATCGCCGCGCAGGGCGCAGCGGACCGCTCGCGCGACGCTCGACGCGGTCGGGCTCACCGAACTGGCCGACCGGTACCCGGACGACCTGTCCGGCGGCCAGCAGCAACGCGTCGCCATCGCCCGCGCCCTCGTCGGGGACCGGCGGCTGGTGCTGGCCGACGAGCCGACCGGAGCGCTCGACTCGGTGACCGGTGAGGCGGTGCTGCAGCTGCTGCGCGGCAGGGTCGACCAGGGAGCGGCCGGACTGCTCGTGACGCACGAGGCGCGGCACGCCGGCTGGGCGGACCGGGTGGTGTTCCTGCGCGACGGCGTCATCGTCGACACCGCCGGGCCGCTGCCGCGGCCGGAGGATCTGCTCACCGCCGGGGGCGCCGAGTGAGGGGCACGTGGCTCGTGGCGATGCGTATCGCCCGGCGGGAGGCGCTGCGGGCCAAGGGCCGCACCGCGTTGATCGTCGCCATGATCGGGCTTCCGGTGCTGGCGCTGGCGTTCGTCGCCACCGTCTACGACATGCAACGGCTCACCCCGCAGGACCGGGTGACGCGACTGATGGGCTCGGCCGACGGGATCGTGTACCGCGCCCAGCGGCAGAGCGGGCCGGACGGCAAGCCCCTGCCGGTCGTGGAGTTCGAGATCGAGGCGGCCGACCCGGTCATGGGAGGGTATGCGGACGACACCCCGCACGAGGCCGCCACGATCCTGCCGTACCTGCCGGCCGGGTCCAGCGCCACCGGCGTCTGGCAGACCACCGTGAAGATGCGTACGGCGCACGGCTTCGGCAAGCTGCCGGCGTACGGCATCGACGCCGGCAACCCGATCACCAGGGGCCTCACCCGGTTGGTCAGCGGACGCATGCCCCGCACCGCCGGCGAGGTGGCGGTGTCGCCGAGCGCGTTGACCAGGCTCGGCACCCGGGTGGGCGGAACCGTGGCGACCGCGACTGGCACCCGGTTCACGGTCGTGGGGCTGGTCGAGGTGTCCGGCCAGCTCAGCGAGACGCTGGTCTTCCACCCCTCCGCGCCGATCGGCGACGCCGACGGGTACTGGCTGGTCAAGCAGCCGGGCCCGATGACCTGGCCGCAGATCCAGGGACTGAACCGCGGCGGCTTCGTCGCGCAGTCGCGGGCGATGATGCTGCACCCGCCGAAGGGCCTGCCGGGCGACTCCGCTCCAGGCGCGGTCGGCGGCCTGTCGGAGTTCAGTCTCGGCGTCGTCGTCGCGGGGCTCGGCCTGCTGGAGGTCGTGCTGCTGGCCGGGCCGGCATTCGCGGTCGGGGCGCGCCGCCGGCAGCGTCAACTCGCGCTGCTCGGGGCGAACGGGGGTACCCCGGCCGCGATGCGCCGCGTCGTGCTCGCCGACGGCGTGGTGTCCGGCGTCGTCGCCGGAGTGGTCGGCACCGGGCTGGGCCTGGCGCTCGCGTACGGGCTGCGCGGCCAGCTGGAGACGCGCGTCTTCGACCAGCGCTTCCCGGGGTACCGGGTGGACGCTTGGTGGCTGGTCGGGATCGCCGCCATCGCGGTGGTCACCGGCCTGCTGGGCGCGCTGGTGCCGGCGTTCACGGCCGGGCGGCAGGACATCGTGCTGACCCTTGCCGGCCGGCGGGGCACGCACCGGTCCCGGCCGCGCTGGGTACTGTTCGGGGTGGCGCTGGTGGTCCTCGGCGGGTTGGCGGCCATCGCCGGCGCGTACCGGCAACACCCGAGCGTCGCCGTCGGCGGATTGTGCGTCGCCGAACTCGGCATCGTGCTGTGCACCCCGGCGATCGTCGGGCAGGTGGCCCGGCTCGGCCGGTTCCTGCCGCTCTCGCCGCGCATCGCGCTGCGCGACATCTCCCGCCGCCGCACCGCCGCCTCGCCCGCCATCTCGGCGGTCATGGCGGCCGTCGCGGGCAGCGTCGTGCTGACCGTCTACCTGGCCGGGGACAACCATGACCCGGCGCGGTTCGTGCTCTCCGCGCCGGCGGGGACCGTGGTGGTTCCCACCTCCGGCACGGACAACCACGGCAACCGGGAGGCGCCGGCCGGCGGTGCGGCGACGAAGATCGATGAGTCCCTGCGCGACGTGTTCCCCGGGGTCACCCCGGTGGCGGTAACGACGATCTCCTGTGTCGGCGTGCAGTCGCTGTGCTCCGTCTACGCCGAGTTGCCGCTCGACCGGCGTTGCCCGTACATCCCGGGGCCGGAGCTGAGCGCCGATCAAATCCGCCGGGCGCGGGCCGATCCGCGGTGCTCCAACGACGGGGCTGGGACCGGCTACTTCAGCGATGGCGGCGAGGTGGTGACCGAGGATCCCACCGTCGTGGCCGCGCTGACCGGGCTGCGCGGCGCGGCACTGGACAAGGCGGTCTCCACCCTGCGCGGCGGCGGCGTGCTCGTCTCGGACCCGTCCTACGTCGAGCACGGACGGGCGCTGCTGTCGCTGGGCGATCTGACGGCGACCGACGACGGCCAGACTCCGTCGCTACCCGGCCAGGTGCCGGGCCTGCCGCCCGGCGACGTGGCCATCAGCGTGCCGGCCTATGTCGTGTCGAGCGGCGCGGCCCAGCCGATCCTGTCGCCGGCGGTCCTGTCCGCCTCCACGCTGGGGCCGTCGTTCGCCCGGACCATCGAGGCGAGCACGCGGGTGCGGGTGGGTGAGGTGATCGCTCGGCCGACGACGGCGCCCACGGCGGCGCGGATGGACGTGCTCGAGGCGCGGCTGGGCTCGATCACGGACGGCGCCATCGTCGAGCACATCCCGGTCGAGCGGCAGTCACCGGTGCCGCTGATCCTGGCGATCTCGGCCGGCCTCGTGGCGCTCGGCGCCGCGGCCATCGCGACCGGCCTGGCGGCCTCGGAATCGCGCGCCGAGCTGATGACGATGGCCGCGGTCGGTGCCGCGCCGCGGGTGCGGCGCCTCCTGTCGCTGGCTCAGGCGGGCACGATCGCGGGGCTGGGTGCGCTGCTCGGCGTGGTGGCCGGGTTCGGCGCGGCGGCCGCGGTGCTGACCGGCCTCAACCAGCAGTACCTCCGGCAATGGCCGGGGCCCGACCTCGTGCCGATCCACGTGCCGTGGACGAACTTCCTCGTCTCGCTCGTGGTGGTGCCGGTCGTGGCGATGCTCGGCGCGGGACTGCTCACCCGGTCCCGCCTGCCCAGCGAGCGGCGCGCGACCTGACGGGGGCGGTGCGGTTCGATGGGACGGCGGCGGCCGGTGGCGGAATGCCACCGGCCGCAACCGGATCGGTGCTGTCCGGATCCGTGCGGCACACTGTGGGGATGTCACGCCTTGCCGGCCGGGTTCGGCTCCTGGGGCACCGGCGCTGGTTCGCCCGGCTCGGGCGCGCCCTGGCCCCGGTCGACCGCGCGCTGGGCCGGCTCACCCGGGGGCGCGTCGTGGCGCTCGGGATGCGTGAGCTGCCCTCGATGCTGCTGACCACCACCGGCCGCCGCACCGGCCGGCCGCGCACCCAGCCGCTGCTGTTCGCGCCCGACGGCGACGGGTACGCGGTGGTCGGCTCGAACTGGGGCCAGCCGCACCAGCCGGCGTGGGCGCTCAACCTGGTCGCCGACCCGCTGGCCGTCGTCACGGTCGGGGGCCGGCGGGTCCCGGTGCGCGCCACGCTGGCCGCCGGCGCGGAGCGCGAGCGCCTGCTCGGGCTGCTGCTGGCGGTCTGGCCGGCGTACGAGACGTACCGGCTGCGGGCCGGCGACCGCACCCTCATGGTGTTCCGGCTGGCTCCGTCCCGGTAACCGCGATGGCCTCGTGGACGGGGCCACCCGCCGCCCCGTCGGGTACTCGGACTGGCGGCGATCGGACCATGGGGTCCCGGCCCGCCCCGGCTCGGCGCCGTGGCGGCCCGGCTCGGCGGGACGGTGCGGTGGGGGAGCGTCGCGGCGCCGTGGCGGCCGTCGCGTTGCGCGGCGGCCCGGCCGGTCCGGGTATAGGGTCGGGTCTCGTGGACGTGAGCGAACTGCTGGTCGAGACGTATGACCGCCTGCCGGATCTGGTTCGGGGGGCGGTGGAGGGCCTTACCCCGCAACAGCTGTCGTGGGCGCCCGCCGTCGGCGCCAACTCGATCGGTTGGCTGGTCTGGCATCTGACCCGGATCCAGGACGACCACATCGCCGACATCCTCGGCCAGGACCAGATCTGGGTGTCCGGGGACTGGGCCCGCCGGTTCGCGCTGGACCCCGACCCCGCCAACACCGGCTTCGGCCACTCGGCCGAGGACATCGCCACCGTCCAGCCGGAGAGCGACGCGGCGCTGATCGACTACTACGAGGCGGTCCACGCGCGCACGCGCGACCTGCTGCGCGGCCTGACGGCCAACGAGCTCGACCGGATCGTCGACGAGTCGTGGCAGCCCCCGGTCACTCTGGGCGTCCGGCTGGTCAGCATCGTGAACGACGACGCACAGCACGTGGGGCAGGCGGCGTACCTGCGCGGGCTCCAGTCGGCCGGCTGAGCGCGGCTGGGCCACGGCACCCGTGGCCCCCGGGCGCGCCTCACAGCGAGGGCGCCGCGACCAGCGTGAAGACGGCGCCGAGCAGGATCAGGGTGTGCAGGATCATGTGCTCGAGGTTGGGCCGGGGCCGGTCGCCGACGCGGGGCAGCACGATGACGGTGTGCGCGTACGTGCGTGAGTGCAGCTCCGCCCAGGACGCACCGGTCCCCGCGGTCGCCCACGGCACGGTCCTGCCGACCAGGTACGGCAGCCACCACAGGCTGAGCCCGCCGGCGACGACGAGTGCCTCGATGGCGCCGCCGACGTAGGCGAGCACGGGCAGCGAGAACGCGGACGCGAGGATCAGCAGGATCGCCGGCAGCGCCATCACCGGTCCGTTGATGGTGGCCTCGCTGAGCCGTTCGGACCGCTTGGAGCCGCGCACGTTGTTGAACGGGTGAAGGTCGACGAATGTGGTGACGAGGAAGTAGAGCAGCGCGGCGAGAAGCAGCACGAGTGCCGGGGTGAACATCGGTGATTCCTCCGGGGGTGGGTCGAGCGGTGGACGTCAGCGGGAGTAGCGGGCCGCGATCCCGTCGAGGAATGTGGACACGGCAATGTCGAACCAGGCGTTGTAGTACTCGGCCGGCGCGGCGGGCGGCTGCGGCGCGTCCCCGAACTCCGCCAGCGCATGGCCGGTGACCAGGACGTAGAGGGACTGGAGCAGGTACAGCGCCTCGTCGTCGGTGAGGTTGAGCGACTCGTGGACGGTGGACAGGACGGCCGGAACCACGGGCTCGAGGACGTGCGGGGAGACGTTCTGGGTGGCGACGATCAGGGCGGCGCCGGGGTGCGCGCTGAGGGCGCGGCGCAGGTCGGTCGCCAGCCGGGTCAGCAGGCCGCGCCAGTCGAGGGACTCCCGGATCGCCCCGATCGCCTCCATGGCGATGCTGTCGGCGATGAGGCGTAGCAGCGCGGCCCGGTTGGGCACGTGGTAGTAGAGCGAGGCGGCCTTGACGCCGAGGCGCGCGCCGAGCGTGCGCATGGACAGTGCCGCGAAACCCTGCTCGTCGACCAGTTCGAGCGCGGCGGCGCGGATGGCCTCCTGGCTGAGCTGTTCGTTACGGGGCTGTTCGTTGCCGGGCTGTTCGGACTTACGTTGCGGTCGGGGTGCCATGGCCACCTGCCTTCTAACGGTGTTAGAAACAATCTAACGGTGTTAGAAAGCGTGGTCAAGCCTGCTCCGGTGGGAGGACGGGACGGGTCAGGCGGGCGACGGGCGCGCGTGATCCGTGGCGAGCCGGAGCGCGAGCGCGCCGAGCACGGTGCCCATGACGTAACGCTGCGCCCGCAGCCAGAGCGGCCGCTTCGCCAGGAACAGCGCGATGGCGCCGGCGGCCAGCACGATGCCCAGATTCACCGTGAGGCTCACCACGATCTGGACGCCGCCCAGCACGAAGCCCTGCAGGACGAGATGCCCCTGCGCGGGGCGCTCGAACTGGGGAATGAGCGACAGGTACATCACGGCCATCTTGGGATTCAACAGGTTGGTCATCAGCCCCATGGCGAACAGCCGCCGCGGTGAGTCCGGGGTGAGCCGCGTCGGCTCGAACACCGAGACGCCGCCCGGGCGCAGCGCCTTGAAGGCAAGCCAACCGAGGTAGGCGGCACCGGCGAGCTTGACCGCGAGATACAACTCGGGCACGGCGACGAACAGCACCGAGAGGCCGAGATTGGTGGCGGTGAGATAGGCCAGGAAGCCGATCGCCACTCCGCCCAGGGAGATGACGCCGGCCCGGCGCCCCTGGGTGATGCTGCGCGAGACCAAATACATCATGTTCGGCCCGGGGGTCAGGACCATGCCCAGCGCGACCGCGCCGACACCGAGAATCGAGGAGAGTGCCACCACGCTGGAAGCCTTTCATTCGCCGCGATGCCACCCAAGAGCCAATCCGGGCAGTCTGGTTCGGCGGAATTTCGGGGTGGGGTGACGGCGTGGCGGCGTGACACGATGGGCGGCACGAGCAGGGGAGGGCAGCGTGCTGACGCCACACGCCGCGGTGCTACGTCGCGCCCGGGTCGCCGCCTCGCTGCTGTTCCTGCTCTACGGCACGATTCTCGGCACCTGGACCGCGCGGATCCCCGCCGTCAAGCATCGCCTCGCGCTGACCGACGGGCAGCTCAGCCTCGCACTGCTGGCGTTCGCCGCCGGTGCCATCATCGGCATGCAGGCGTCCGGCCGGCTGGTCGACCGGTACGGCAGCGGTGCGGTGATGGTTCCGGCCGTGCTGATCGACGGGGTGGCGCTGGTCGGGCCGGCCCTGGCGCCCAACCTGCCGGGCCTGGCCGGCTGCCTGCTCGGGTTCGGCGCGGTGCACGGCATCCTCAACGTCGCGATGAACGTCAACGCGGTCGAGGTGCAGCGCGCCCGGGAGCGGCCGATGATCTCCTCGTGCCACGCGGTGTACAGCATCGGTGGGTTCGCCGGCGCTGGCATCGGCGGCCTGTTCGCGCGCGCCGCGCTGGGGCCGACCGCCACGTTCCTCACGGTGACCGGCCTGGCCGTGGTGGCCTCGATCTGGGTGGCGCGCTGGGCGCTGCCGGCCGGCTGGGCCCGGCCGGAGGGGCCGGACGCGGGCGTGCCGGAGCCGGAGGACCGCACCCCCGGCGCCATGCGCGGCATGCTGTTCATGGGCCTGCTGGTGTTCTGCTGCCTGGTCGGGGAGGGCGCCGCCGCGGACTGGGGCAGCGTGTACCTGCGGGACAGCCTCGGCACCGGCGCGGGCTTGGCCGCCTCGGCGTACGCGGCGTTCTCCATCGCCATGATGGCCGGCCGGCTGGTCGGCGACCGGCTCGCCGCGGCCGTCGGCCCGGTGTCGCTGGTCCGGGTGTGCGGCGTGCTGGCCTCGCTCGGGCTCGCGGCCGGGCTGCTCGTCGGGCGCCCGATCGCGGGCGTGGCGGGGTTCGGCCTGCTCGGCGCCGGGTTGTCGTGCATAGCGCCGCAGGTCTTCTCCGCCGCCGGCAGCCGCAATCCAACCCGGGCCGGGCAGGCCATCGCCCGGGTCGCCGGCCTGGGGTTCCTCGGTTTCGTGGTGGGCCCGGTCGTCATCGGGGGCACGGCCCAACTGGTCGGGCTGCCCCGCGCGCTGGGCATCCCCGCCGTGCTCGCGCTGGCGGTGGCCGCCTCGGCCCCGGCGCTGCGGCCCCGCCCCGCCCTGCCCGTGCGTGGTGGGGCTGCCACTACCACCGGGTAGTGCTGGCCCTCCGCCCGGCGAGGCGGGCCCGCCCGATCGTGACACGCGTCCGTGCCTGCGTAGCGTTTGCCCTGCACCTGGTGATTCCGCCAGGGCCGGGCGAGGGTGGGGGAGGTCATCGATGCGTCGACCGTGGGCGGGGAGGATACGGCCCTGGTCCTCCCTGGGATATCTGCTCGTGGGCGGGCTGACCGGGCTGGGCGCCTGGGTCGCGCTGCTGGTCTACCTGTTCTGCCTGGCCAGCTTCCCGTTCCTGGTGGGCGTGCCGCTGGTGCTGTTCGTCGCGATACCGATGGTGCGCGCGCTGGCCAACGTCGAACGCTCCCGGGCCGGGCGCCTGCTGGGTACCCCGGTCGAGCGCCCGTACCGGCCGGCCCGGCGCGGAATGCTGGCCCGCTACGGCGGCATCCTCGCCGACCCGCCCAGTTGGCGGGACCTGGCCTGGCTCTGGGTGCACACCGTGTACGGACCGGCCGTGGGGCTGCTGGTGGGCGGCCTGTGGGCCGTTTCTCTGATCGGCATCACCATGCCGGCCTGGTACGCGGTGGTCCCCGACCACCTCGGCATCGACTACGACGGACTGCGGGTGCACAACCTGTCCGGCGCGCTGCTGGTCGTCCCGCTCGGCGTGCTGAACGCGATCGTGGCCGCCCTGGTCGCACGGCCGCTCGCGCTCGGCGAGGCGTACCTGGCGCGCTGGCTGCTGCGGCCGACCGCCGGGTCCCGGCTGGCGCAACGGGTCGAGGACCTGTCGGTGAGCCGGGCGCAGACCGTGGACGCACGCGCCGCCGAGCTGCGCCGCATCGAGCGCGACCTGCACGACGGCGCCCAGGCCCGGCTGGTCTCCCTCACGATGAGTCTCGGACTGGCCGAGGAGGTGCTGCAGACCGATCCACAGGCCGCCGCGCGGCTGCTGGCCGAGGCGCGGGGGTCGGCCGGCAGCGCGCTGACCGAGCTGCGCGATCTGGTCCGCGGGATCCACCCGCCGGTGCTCGCCGACCGGGGGCTGCCCGGTGCCCTGGAGGCGCTGGCCCTGCGCAGCGCGGTACCCGTCGAGTCACACCTCGGCCCGGTCGGGAGGCTGCCCGCCCCGGTGGAGTCGGCGCTCTACTTCACGGCCGCCGAGGCGCTGACCAACATCGCGAAGCACAGCGCCGCCACGCGGGCCGGGCTGGGCCTGGAACGGGTCGGCGACGTGCTGCACCTGGAGATCAGCGACGACGGGAAGGGCGGGGCCGATCCCGGCCGGGGCGGCGGTCTGGCCGGCATCGCCGGCCGGCTCGACGCGTTCGACGGCCGGATGACCATCACGAGCCCACCCGGCGGGCCTACCGTACTGCACGTGGAGTTGCCATGCGGGTAGTGATCGCGGAGGATCTCGCGCTGCTGCGGGACGGCCTGACCAGGCTGCTGAGCGCGCACGACTTCGAGGTCGTCGCCGCGGTGGAGAGCGGTGAGGAACTGGTCGGGGCGCTGCTGACCCACCGGCCCGACGTCGCCGTGGTCGATGTGCGGCTGCCGCCGACGTTCACGAACGAGGGGCTGTGGGCCGCCCTGGAGGTGCGCCGCCAGGTGCCGGGGCTGCCGGTGCTCATCCTCAGCCAGTACGTCGAGGCGCTGTACGCCCGCGAGCTGCTCGCCGACGCCGCCGGCGGGGTCGGCTACCTGCTCAAGGACCGGGTCGGCGACATCGCCCAGTTCGTCGACGCGGTGCGTCGGGTGGCCGCCGGCGGCACCGCGATGGATCCCGAGGTCATCGCCGCCCTGCTGGCCCGCCCGCAGCGGGCCGAGCCGCTGGCCGGCCTCACGCCCCGCGAGCGGGAGGTGCTGGGGCTGATGGCGGAGGGGCGGTCGAACGCCGCGATCGCGCAGCGCCTGTTCGTCACGGAGAAGGCCGTGGACAAGCACATCGGCCACATCCTCGACAAGCTCGGCCTCGCACCGTCCACCAGCGACCACCGACGGGTGCTGGCCGTGCTCGCCTACCTGAACGCGTGATCGCACCTAGCGAACGCCTGAGCGCACCCCGCGACGCCTGAGCGGCCCCAGACGTCGAAGCGCCGGCCGGCCGGGTGAGCCGGCGGTCGTTCAGCGGGCCGAGACGGCCTCGGAGTGGCGCTCGCGTAGCCGGGTCCTGACCTGGTCAGGGCTGTACGCGCGGCGGCGTCGCTCGGCTCGCACGATCACCACTCCGGTCGCGGCCACCCCGACGAAGCCGGCCAGACCGACTACCTTCCACCAACGCATGTGCATAGGCTACTGCGGTGTCCATCGACCTTGACGAGGCGGTCGAGCTCACCCGGACCGGCGACGTCTGGCTGTTCCGGGGTCATTCGGTGCCCGACCGGGCCATCCAGATCACCACGAACAGCCCGATCAACCACGTCGGCATGGCAGTGGTGATCGAGGACATGCCACCGCTGATGTGGCACGCCGAGCTGGGCAAATCCCTGCCGGACCTGTGGTCGGGCGGCCATCAGCGCGGGGTGCAGCTGCACGACCTGCGCGACGCGGTGATCGTCTGGGCCAACCGGTACGGGCAGCGGGCCTGGCTGCGCCAGCTCGACCGGCCGGCGACCCGGGAGATGGAGGACGCCGTGCTGCGTACCATCGCCCGGCTGGACGGCGTGCCGTTCCCGTCCACGGCGCGGCTGGCCGGCCGGTGGGTGCGCGGCCGGCTGCCCCGGTTCTCCCGGCGGGAGGCCGGTCTGGAGACGGCGTACTGCGCCGAGGTGATGGCGGTGACGTACGAGGCCATGGGGCTGCTGCCGACCGGGCGGCGGGCCAGCTGGTACGACCCGGGGCGGTTCTGGAGCGGCGATGATCTGGCGCTGACCGCCGGCTGGGAGCTGGGCGGCGAGATCCAGGTGGATATTCCGCCGGACGCGATCGTCTCCCGGAGGAAGAAAACCGGGCCCGGACGGGTTGAATGATCTTGTGATCGACGTACCTCTCTCCGTTCTTGACCTTGCGCCGGTAGCCGCCAATGGAAATGCCGGTGAGGCGCTGCGGCACACCACCGCGCTCGCCGTGCGCACCGAGGATCTTGGCTACCGCCGGTTTTGGGTGGCCGAACACCACAACATGCCGGCAATCGCCAGTTCGTCCCCGGCCGTCCTGCTCGCCCACCTGGCCGCGGCGACCTCGACCATCCGGGTCGGTTCGGGCGGGGTGATGCTGCCCAACCACGCCCCGCTGGTGGTGGCCGAGCAGTTCGGCACGCTGGAGGCGCTGCACCCGGGCCGCGTCGATCTCGGTATCGGGCGGGCGCCCGGCACCGACCAGGTCACCGCGCTGGCCCTGCGCCGGACGATGGAGGGACTGTCCGCCGAGGCGTTCCCGCAGGAGCTGGCCGACCTCATGAGCTACTTCACCGGGGATGAGCCGCGGCTGCGGATCACCGCGACCCCCGGCCTGGGCGACATGCCGGCGATCTGGCTGCTCGGGTCGAGCGGGTTCTCCGCGCAGCTGGCCGGCATCCTGGGGTTGCCGTTCAGCTTCGCCCACCACTTCAGCTCGGCCAACACGCTGCCGGCGCTGGCCCTGTACCGGCAGAATTTCCGGCCCTCGCAGTGGCTGGACAAGCCGTACGCGATGATCGCGGTCAACGCGGTGTGCGCGGAGACCGACGAGCGCGCCGAGTACCTGGCCGGCCCGGCCATGCTCTCGTTCCTGCGGATGCGCACCGGCCGGCCGCAGCCGCTGGCCACCCCCGAGGAGGCGGCCCGGTACCCGTACACCGAGCTGGAGCGCGAGGTGTCGGCGCAGCGGTTCGAGGGGCAGGCCATGGGCTCCCCGGAGACGGTGGCGCGCCAGCTCAGCGAGTTGCGCGAGCGCACCGGCGCCGACGAGCTGATGCTCACCACGATGGTGTACGACGTCGAGGACCGGATCCGCTCGTTCGAGCTGATCGCGAAGCAGGTGGGCCTGGCCCCGAAGCCGGCAGCCTGACCCCGCGCCGGGGCGGCCCGGCACCGGCAGGCCCGGCACCGGGCGGTCGATCACCAGGGCGGGGCGTCGCTCACCAGGGCGGCGCGGGTCGGGCTGGGTGAGCGCCGGAGATTCCGTTACTGTGCGCGTAACGGCCCGATTGTGCGCATGCCTCTGGGGGTTGCCGTGGGGAGGTTGGCGTCCGCGTTCCAGCGCGCTTTGGCGTCGCATCAGAACGCGCTGGCCCACCTGGAGTTGGCCCGGACCGCCGTCTCCAGGTCCATCGCGACCGCTGGCGGTGCCGGCCTCGCCAACCCCGCCGGCGGTGCCGGCCTCGCCAACCCCGCCGGCGGTGCCGGCCTCGCCAACCCAGCCGCCCCCGGCGGCGGGCTGCGGCCGGGGGTCATCCCTGCGCAGGCCGGGCCCGCGGATCAGCTCGATGGGCGGCCCGGTGTCCAGGCGCCCGTGCCCATGATGCTGCGGGAACTGGTCGAGCAGCTCGACGGCGTGGGCCGCAAGCTGGTGCCCGGCTGGCTCGGCGAGGAGCTGAGCGCCCTCCTCGACGAGCCGCTCGCCGGTCTATCCACTGTGGACGATCCGGTGATCGTCAGGATCGGCGAGGCCCGGGTGCCCGGTGCCGGCGCGTTCCCGGCCGTGGTGCCGATCCTGGGCGGTAACCATCTCGTGCTCGACACCGACGCCCGCGACCCGTGGGTGGCGGGGATGCTGCGCAGCCTGGTACTCCGGCTGGTGGCCGCGGCCCCGGCCGGCTCCCTGCGGGTACTGGTGATCGATCAGGCGGCGCTGGGCGGGACGTTCCTGCCGCTGCGCGGGCTCGTCGAGGCCGGCGTGATGGCACCGCCCGCGGCCTCCGAGGAGCAGGCGCGACAGGCACTCGACGAGGCCGGGACGCACGCGCAGCGTTCGCTGGCCGGTGCCGCGGCGGGCGGCGGGCCCTGGCTGCTGGTCGTCGCCTGCTCGGCGGGCGAGTCCCGGGCCGACCTGACCCGGTTGGCCACGCTCACGCACGCCGGTGCGGCGGCCCGGGTCTGCGTGGTCGCGGCGGGCTGGCCCGAGGTGCTTCCCGGTGGGGAGTCGCCCGCGCTCGGCGCCGTGACCAGGGTCCAGATCGAGGGGGGCCGCGCCTGGGTGGGCGACCCGCCCCGCTGGCGGCTGGGCGCCGACGGGCGAGGTTTGGCCGCGCCGGTGGCGCTGGACACGAGGCTGCCCGCACCGGTGGTGGCCAGGGTCGTCGCCGAGATCAGTGAGCGGGTGCGTCGCGAGTCGACGCTGAGCTTCACCGACCTGATCCCGCCCCGGCTGTGGGAGGAGTCCTCGGTCGAGGGGCTGCGTACCGCGATCGGGCGGGCCGGTCCGGCGCCGGTGGAGCTGGCCTTCGACGACGCGACCCCGCACTGGCTGATCGGCGGGCGCACCGGCGCCGGCAAGACGGTGTTCCTGCTGGACGTGCTGTACGGGTTGGCCACCCGCTACTCGCCCGACGAGCTCGCGCTGTATCTGCTGGACTTCAAGGAGGGCATCAGCTTCACCGAGTTCACCCCGACCGTGCGCGACCCCTCGTTCATCCCGCACGCACGTGCCGTCGGCATCGAGTCCGACCGGGAGTACGGCGTGGCCGTGCTGCGCGAGCTGCGCCGGGAGATCAACAGGCGGGCGGCGGTCCTCAAGCGCAACGCCGCGACCAACCTGGCCGAGCTGCGCCGCGCGACACCGGACGACGAGACGATGGGGATGGGCGGCCCGGGACCGTCAAGCGGCTCGGGGCCGGAGGATATCGCGATGCCCCGGATCGTCGCGGTGATCGACGAGTTCCAGGTGCTGTTCGAGCGCTCCGACCGGCTGGCGGGGGAGGCCACCGCCCTGCTGGAGGAGTTGGCGCGCAAGGGCCGCTCGTACGGCATCCACCTGGTGCTCGCCTCGCAGACCGTCTCCGGCGTCGAGGCGCTGTACGGCAAGAACGATTCCATCTTCGGCCAGTTCCCGCTGCGGATCGCCCTGCCCGGCGGCTCCGGGGTGCTGGACACGCTCAACAACGCGGCCGACGGGCTGCGGCTGGGCAGCGCGATCGTCAACTCCAGCGGCGGGGTGGCCGGCGCCGACACCGTGGTGCGGTTCCCGGACGCGCACGCCGACCGGGGCGCCGTCGCCGAGGTGCGCCACCGCATCTTCGAGCTGCGTACCCCGGGCGCGCCCGAGCCGGCGGTCTTCGCCGGGTACGCGACCAGGCAGGTCGAGGACGATCCGACCTTCCGGGGCCTGACGCCCGGGCGGCGCCGGCCGGTGGCCCTGGTGGGCCGAGTGCTGGACGTGGCGCAGAGCACCGGGTATTTCGCGCTGGACGCGACTCCGGGGCGACACGTGGGCGTGGTGGGCACCTCCGTACTGGGCGCGGACGTGCTGCACGCCGCGGCCGTGAGCGTCGCCCGCCAGCACGCGCCCGGTACCGCCCGGTTCCTGGTGGCGCCGCTGGTCGCGGGGGCGGACGAGGTGGCCGACGAGACTGTGGCGGCGCTGCGGGCGGCGGGGCATCCGGTCACCGTGCTGGACGCCCCCCGGCTGCGTGAGGAACTCCGCGTGCTCGCCGAGCCGGCCGGCGGGTACGACCGCACGTACCTGGTGGTGTTCGGGGTGGACGCGGCCAGCGGGGTGCTGTCCGTGCGCGATCCGGAGCTGTTCCGCAGTGGGCTGGACGACCTGCGGGCGGTGCTGCGCGGCGGCCCCGCCGCGGGGGTGCACCTGCTCGGCTGGTGGCGGGGGCTGCGCCGGCTGAGCGACGACATCGGCGGCACCAGCAACCGGGAGGACGTCTCCTGCCTGGTCGTGCTCAATGTGCCCGGCCAGGAGCTCGGCCTGTACCTCGGCGAGATCGACCTGGCCTACCAGCCGCGGTCGAACCGGGCCCTGCTGGTCGACCGCGATGAGCAGCGCACCGTCCTGCTGGTGCCGTTCGTGCGGCCCGGCCGGGTGGTGGAGGAGGCCTGAGGCGATGTCCTGGAACCAGTACACCCGGCTGGCCCGGCAGCTCGACGAGCTGTACCGCGACGACGAGCGGCAGGCGGCCGACCAGGCCGCCGCGCGGCAGGCCGTCGCCGAGGCCGTCGGCGCGCTGAACGAGCGGCTCGGCGCCCAGCGCCGGCGCCTGGAGGAGCTGGGCGGGGTGCTCGGCGAGCCGCTGTACGCGCCGGAGCCGGCCGAGCTGGTCGGCCCGGCCGGCGGGATGGACCCGGTGCAGGCGTTGCAGCTCGCCCGGCAGCACGCCGACCTGGCGGACGCCCAGACGGCCGAGGTCGAGCGGATGGCCGCCCAGCCGTCGCTGCTGCCCGGCTCGTCGGCCCCGACCCGCAACCTGCTGGTGTACGGCGCCTGTGCGGCGGTGGCGATGGTGGCCCAGCTCGTGCTGCTCATCGGGTCCAACGTCGGGCACCTGAGCACCTGGGTGCTGCTCGGTTGGCTCTGCGCCGGATTTCCGATACTGGCCTGGATCGCGGGTTACTTCATCATTGGCCGGGTCGGCCGGGCGGTGGCCGGGGACGGTGAACCGTCGCCCCGCAACCCCCGCCTCGGCCTGGCCATCTGCTTCCTGGGCATGCCCGTGGCGCTGTGCCTGTACGGACTGGTTAGGTCCGTGCTCTAGGGCCGGCCCGAGGCTCCTCAGGCCGCCGGCACCTTGTCCAGGAAGCCGTACACGCTCTGGATGCGCCCGTCCTCGGCGAGTACCGCGACGTCGAAGCCCTCCACCAGCGACTCGCCGCCGGCCGCCGGCACCAGCCGCCAGCCGAACCGGGCGAGGTCGTGGTGCGCGTCCACGTCACCGAGCGGCTCGAAGACCAGCCCGGGGAACTGCGCCTGGGCGGCGCCGACCACGGCGTCGAGGTTCTCGTGCCCGCGGACCGAGGCCAGCGGGTCGGTGTAGCTGCCGGTTTCGGTCCACACGCCGGCGATCGCCGCGCGCCGGGCGGTCGCGTCCCGTTCATTCCAGATGGCTAGATAGCGGCCGACAAGTTCGTTGCTGTCACTCACGTCAGGTCTCTTTCCGTAGCGGTGTCTGTCGGTCGTCCCGGCCGGAACACGACCAATGCTGCACCGACCGGATCGAGGAGTCGATGACGTCACGGGTAATGCCGGGCGCGCGGATTCGCTTGCGAGACAAAGGTTCGGTGAACCTGGCAAAACCCGATTAAGCGCTACCGTCCTGTCTAACCTCGGTGGGGGGAGCGCAACGGGGGTGGCGGGCGATGAGACGCCGAGGGCGACGGGTACTGCTCGGGGTGATGGCCGGGCTGCTCGTGGTGGCCGGTGGCGGGGCCGCCGGGGTGTGGGCGTACGGGCGCTCGCTCAACTCCGACCTCAAGCGCACGGACGCGTTCAACGGACTGTCGCTCGACGGCAGGCCGCCGGTGAAGGTCGCGGGCGCGATGAACGTGTTGCTGCTGGGCAGCGACTCCCGCGACCCGGACAACACCATCGACTCGCGCAGCGACACGATGATGGTGATGCATGTGGACGCGGACCACCAGCACGCGTACGTCATCTCCATTCCCCGGGACAGTTGGGTGAATGTGCCCGAGTCGCCGGACGGGGAGCATGGCGGCGGAATGGCGAAAATCAACTCGGCGTACGCGTGGGGTGGGGTACCGCTCGCGGTCCAGACCGTCGAGCAGTTCACCGACGTGCGGATGGATCACGTGGTGCTCATCGACTTCGCCGGCTTCCAGCAGATCGTCGACGCCGTGGGCGGGGTGGACATGCCCATCGACCAGACGATCACGTCGATCTTCCCGCCGTACCGGGTGTTCAAGCAGGGCCGGGAGCATCTCAACGGCGCGCAGGCGCTGGACTACGTGCGTCAGCGCTACCAGTTCGACGACGGCGACTTCGCCCGGGAAAGGCACCAGCAGCAACTGATCCAGGCGGTAATGGACAAGGCGGCCAGCGCCGGCATGCTGTCGGATCCGAGCAAACTCAACGCGTTCCTGCGCTCGACTACTCACTCGATGACGGTCGACCGCAACTTCGACCTGCTCTCCGTCGCGGTCGCGCTGCGCAACCTGCGCAGTACCGACCTGACGTTCCTGACCAGCCCCACGGCGGGCGGCGGAACGGAGGACGAGGAGGAGGTGGTGTACCCCGATGACGCCAAGGCCGCGGAGCTGTACCAGGCGGTGCAGAACGACCGGGTCGGGCGCTGGTTGAGCGACCAGGACGGGACGACGACCCCGGATCCCTCACCCACCCCGAACAACTAGGGCGGGCCGGCACCGTTTCCGGCCCGGCCCGCCCGTGCTTCGTCTCGCGCGGCGCGTGCGCCTCGAGACGCTGCGCCCTTACCGCTGGGAGCGGCCCCTACGGCTGGGGGCGGCGGATCTCACCGCGCCACGAGCCGGTCGCGTCGTTGCGGCCCTCGATGAACTGGCGGAACCGGTCGAGGTCGCCCTTGACCCGGTGGGTGACCACGCCGGCCTTGTCGCCGACGTTCTCCGTCATGCCCTGCGGGTCGAAGTCCATCTGCGCGGTCACCCGCGTGTGGTCGGCGTCGAGCCGGTGGAACGTCACCACGCCCGCCTGCCGGGGGCCGCCCGTCGAGGACCACGCGACCCGCTCGTCCGGCAACTGCTCGGTGATCCGGGCGTCGAACTCGCGGGTCACTCCGGCCATCCTGACCCGCCAGTGGGTCAGCTGGTCGTCGACCTGGCGGACCTCCTCGACGCCCTCCATGAAGCTGGGGAACTCCTCGAACTGGGTCCATTGGTCGTAGGCGGTGCGTACCGGCACTGCCACGTCGACCGATTCGGTCACCGTACTCATGACTGCTCCTTTCGGTCTGCGTCAATATGCCTACCCGACCCCCCGGCCACGAAACCCGGGTGTGACCGGTGCCGCGCTGGGTAGACGGGCGGCATGGACGAGATGGAGGCCCTCGACGGGGCCAGGCGCGCGGCGCGGGCCGGCGAGATGGCCGCCGCCCAACTGGTCGAGTTCGCGGAGCGGATGTCGGTGGTGGCGGAACCGGCCGAACTAGCCGAATACGACATGCTGGTCGCACGCGAGGAGTCAGTACGCGCGGCGCGCAGCGACGCCTTCGCCGAACTGGGCTTCTCGGTGCCGTCCGTCGAGGGCGGTTGAGCCCGATGCCGGACATCACCGTCGTGGTCACCGCGCGGGACCGGTGCGAATGGCTGCGCCGCTGCCTGAGCGCGCTGGCCGAGCTGAGCGCCAAGCCGGCGGTGGTGGTCGTGGACCACAGCGCGCACGACGCAACCGCACGGATGGTGTCGCGCGACTTCCCGCAGGTGCGGTTGCTGCGCCGGCAGCCCACCAACGTGGCCGAGGCACGCAACGCCGGGGTGGCCGCGTCGGCCACCCCGTTCGTCGCGCTCGCCGAGGTGGACTCGGGCTGGGCGCCGGGCTCGCTGGAGAAGGGCGTGGAACTCATGGGCAAGTACGACCGGCTGGCCGTGGTCGCCGCCCGTACTCTGTCCGGCAAGGAGCGCAAGCCCGACCCGATCACGAAGTCCATGGCCAGCGCCAGCGAGGGCAAGGAGACCGACCTGCCGGGCCCGTCCATCCAGCTCTTCCGGGCCTCCTCCGCGATCCTGCGCCGGGAGGCGTTTCTCGAGGTCGGCGGCTTCGATCCGGCCGCGTCACCGACCGGGCCGACCCGCCGCCTGGTGATGGACCTGGAGCGGGCCGGGTGGGGTCTGGCCTACTGCCCCGAGGTGGTGGCGTTCGCCGAGCGGCCGCAGCACCCGGCGCACAAGCCCCAGCAGGTGGTGGTGCGCCGCAAGTACGAGGTCAAGCGGGGCGCGGTCGAGAAGCCGCGCAGCCTCTGATTCAGGCCGGCGCCGGGGCCAGGTGTACCACCTTGACGGTGGTGAACTCGTCGAGCAGCTCCGGCCCGTACCCGAAGCCGGAGCCGCTGGCCCGCCGCGGATGGGCCGCGCCACCGGGCGCGCCGCCAAACACATCGTTGACCTTGACGGTACCCACGTCCAGCTCCCGCCAGGCCTGCTGCGCGTGCGCCACCGACCCGGTCAGCACGCTGGCCGCCAGGCCGTAGTCCCCGCCGTCGGCCAGCCGCAGCGCCTCCTCGAAGGAACCGACCGTCACGACCGGCGCCACCGGCCCGAACGTCTCCTCGCGCAGTACCGCCATCGCCTCGGCGCAGTTGGCCAGCACGGTGGGCGGGTAGAACGCGCCCGGCCCGCCCGGCAGCTCGCCGCCGCAGCGCAGCTCGGCGCCGGCCGCGACCGCCTCGCGTACCTGGTCGTGTACCAGTTCCCGCAGCGCCAGGTCGACCAGCGGCCCCAGTGTGGTCTCCGGGTCCCAGCCCGGCCCCATCCGGAACTGCTCGGCCCGCTTGGTCAGCTCGTCGAGGAAGTCCCCGGCGATCCGCTCGTGTACGTAGATCCGCTCGACCGCGACGCACAGCTGCCCGGCGTTGGCGAACGCACCGGTGGCGGCCTGCTCCGCCGCCCAGGCGGGGTCGACGTCCGCGTCCACGATCAGCGGGTCCTTGCCGCCGTTCTCGCGCAGCAGGGCCGCACCGGTGACGGCGGCGGCCTGGGCGATGCGGCGGCCGGTAGCGCTGGACCCGACGTGTGCGATCACGTCGACCGGCTGCTCGGTCAGCAGCGCGCCCACGGTGGGGCCGCCGGACAGCGTGGTGAGCACCCCGGGCGGCAGCACGCCGTCGAGGATGCGGCCGAGCAGCCAGCCGGTGGCGGGGGTCCGCTCGCTGGGCTTGTAGACGACCGAATTGCCGGTGACCAGCGCGGCGCCGATCAGGCCGCAGGAGACCGCCACCGGGTCGTTCCACGGGGTGATCACGGCCGCCACGCCGCGCGGCTGGTAGGTCATCAGGTCGGTGGCGCCCCACTCGCCGGCCAGCGACCGCCCGCGGTGCAGCGGCCCCAGCTCGGCGTACTGGCGCAGGGTGCCGATGCCGGCCGCGACCGACTCCGCGGCCTGCCCCACCGGCCGCCCCATCTCCCGGGTGGTCAGCCAGGCCAGGTCGTCGGCGCACTCCTCGATGGCGCGGGCCGCCTCGTGCACCATCGCGGCCCGCTGGGCGGGCGACGTGCGGGCCCAGCCCGGCGCGGCGGCGCGGGCGGCCTGGACCGCCTCGACGACCCGGCGCGGCGGCACGACCGGGATCTGGCCGACCGGCGAGCCGTCGGCGGGGTCGAGCTTGGTGATCCATTCGTCGGCCGGGGTGGCCGCCCACTCCTCGGTCAGGACGCGTTCGATATCGCGCATGTCCGGTTCCCTACCTGCACGTGGTGGCCTTTAAACGTCTTTGCATGGTCAACAGATCATCAGATCGTCGGTCTCCGCGCTGTCGGCGAGCCAGCGCACCGCCGTGCCGGTGGGCAGCTCCGGCGGCACCGGCAGGTCGTACGGGTGCGCCTTGAGCACCCGGCTGGCGTGCCGGGCGGAGATCGTGCCGTACGGGTACGCCCGGGCCGTCGCCGTGTCCACCCTGCCCTGCCGGGTGGCGAACCGGGCCACCGCCTCGAACTGGGCCAGGCTGGCCAGGGTCGGCGCGCTGGTGCCGGGCGGCTCGATGAGCACCTCGATCTGGGTGAACGGCTCGCTGCCGGCCAGCCACCAGGCCGTCTCGGCGACCGTGTGGCGCCTCGGCGCGGGCAGCCAGAACGGCACCAGCCCGGCCCGGACGACCTGGGCCGGGTCGATCAACCGGCCGCACTCGATCACCAGCCGGTTGCCGGTCTTGCCGGCCGAGCGCAGCCAGCGCCGGTACACGTCGGCCACGGCGGCGGACAGCGCCTCCGGCCGACCGAACATGATCCGTCGCAGCGGGTGGCCGTGGCCGGTGGCGAAGACCCGCAGCGCCTCGGCGAACGCGCCGTTGACCCCGTACGCGGTCTCCCCGTGCACCCAGGTGCCGGGCAGGCTGGGCAGGTCGTCGTCCGGGCCGCCGTACTGAAACCCGAAGCGCCCCGGCCCGACCAGTGCGGGCGCGGTGCTGGTGTCGCGAACCAGCAGGATCGAGGCGCCGGAGGCGAGCTGTTCGGTCAGGAACTCCTCATACGCGGCGGGCAGCGCCCGCCACCGCAGGAACAGCGTGATGGTGCCCGGCGTCGCGGTGGCCGGGTCGTGCACCTGCCGCACGGACAGCTCCGGGTTGCTGGACAGCACCGCCTCGGCCACCAGCGAGCCGCCGGACAGCAGGGCCGGTACGCCGCCCTCGGCCGGCTCCGCCGCCTGCACCGTCACGTCGAACGCCGCCGGGAGCCAGGGCACCCGCAGCGCCACGGCGAGGTGTGCCGCCGCGCCGTGCGGTGAGCCGATCACCACGGCCGGGAACTGCTGGCGCGGGTACTGGCCGGTGGCGAACTCGGCGATCGCGTCGGCGTCGATCAGGCCGGTCTCGGTCGGGTGCAGCGCGGCCCGCTCCGCGACCGGCGCGGCCAGGCCGGCGGCGATGCGGCGCAGCACCGAGCCGCCCGGTGGCTGGCCGCGGTCCTCGGCGCCGAGCCCCCGCGCGGTCGCCAGGACCAGCGAGCCCACCTGGCCGTACGGGCCGAGTGCCTGCTCGGCCGGCAGCGGGCGGGTGCGGGCGGCCCGGGCCCCGGCGGGTACCGGCTCGTCGCCGGAGAACGTCACCATCAGGCACCTACTGCTCTTCCAGGTCCTGGGCCGCGCGTACCTCGCGCTGCTTGGCGTCGCGGGCGAGATCGGCGAGGTGCTTGCCGTACTTGACCTCGAAGGCCGGTCGTTCGCTGCGGATGCGGGGCAGCCGTTCGAAGTTGCGCAGCGGCGGCGGGCAGGAGGTGGCCCACTCCAGGGAGTTGCCGAACCCCCAGGGGTCGTCCACGGTCACCAGCCGGCCGAACTTGTAGGACTTGTAGGCGTTCCAGAAGAAGATCAGGGTCGAGGCGCCGAGGATGAACGCGCTGATGCTGGAGATCATGTTGAGCGTGGTGAACCCGTCGCTGGGCAGGTAGTCGCCGTACCGGCGGGGCATGCCCTCGTCGCCCAGCCAGTGCTGCACCAGGAAGGTGCCGTGGAAGCCGATGAAGGTGAGCCAGAAGTGCAGCTTGCCCAGCCGGTCGTCGAGCATCCGGCCGGTCATTTTGGGGAACCAGAAGTACACGCCGGCGAAGACCGCGAACACGATGGTGCCGAACAGCACGTAGTGGAAGTGCGCCACCACGAAGTACGTGTCGGAGACGTGCCAGTCCACCGGGGGCGAGGCCAGCAGCACCCCGGACAGGCCGCCGAGCAGGAAGGTGACCAGGAAGCCGATGGCGAACATCATCGGCGTCTCGAAGGTCACCTGGCCCTTCCACATCGTGCCTATCCAGTTGAAGAACTTGATGCCGGTGGGGATCGCGATCAGGTACGACAGGAACGAGAAGAACGGCAGCAGTACCTGTCCGGTGGCGAACATGTGGTGCGCCCACACGGTCATCGACAGCCCGGCGATCGCGATGATGGCGATCACCATGCCCTTGTAGCCGAACAGCGCCTTGCGGCAGAAGACCGGGATGACCTCCGAGATGATGCCGAAGAACGGCAGCGCCACGATGTAGACCTCGGGATGGCCGAAGAACCAGAACAGGTGTTGCCACAGCAACGGCCCGCCGGTGGCCGAGTCGAAGACGTGGGCGCCGAGTATTCGGTCGGCGAACGCGGCGAGCAGCGTGGCGGCCAGGAGCGGGAAGACCAGGATGACCAGGATCGCGGTGATGAAGATGCACCAGGTGAACAGCGGCATCCGGAAGAAGGTCATGCCGGGGGCGCGCAGCGTCAGGACGGTGGTGATCATGTTGACCGCGCCCAGGATGGTGCCCAGACCGGAGATCACCAGGCCGATGAACCACATGTTCCCGCCCGCGCCCGGGGTGTTCTGGGCGTTGGCCAGCGGCTCGTAGGCGAACCAGCCGAAGTCGGCGGCGCCGTTGGGGGTCAGGAAACCGGCGATGACCAGGCTGCCGCCGAACAGGTACAGCCAGTAGGCGAACGCGTTGAGCCGGGGGAAGGACACGTCCGGGGCGCCGACCTGCAGCGGCACGATGTAGTTGCCGAACGCGAAGACCATGGGCGTGGCGAACAGCAGCAGCATGACCGTGCCGTGCTCGGTGAACAGCTGGTTGTACTGCTCCAGCGACAGGAACTGCATCCCGGGCCGGGCCAGCTCGGCGCGCATGAGCATGGCCATCAGGCCGCCGATGCTGTAGAAGCCGAACGCGGTGGTCAGGTACAGCAGGCCGATCTGCTTGGCGTCGGTGGTGCGCAGCAGCCGGCCGATGGCCGAGCCCTTGACCTGCCGGTGCACCGGGCCGGGGTACGGCAGGATGGGCGTGGGCCGCAGCACGGACGGCTGCATCTCGGTCTGGATCGTGCGGGCGCCGCCGCCGATGGCGGTCTTCCACCGTTCCGGCTCGTCGCCGGCGAGCTCGGAGGCTGCCTCGGGTACCGGATATTGGTCACGGCGGTACTCGCCGGGGTCCGGGACCCGGACTGGACGGACGCCCGGCTCCTCGGGTGGAGGGTTCTCCAGAGGTTCATTTTCGGGCGGTTGGTCCTGGTCTGTCATGACTTCACCCGCTACCCGGCCCGGTCGCCGGTAAACGGTGCGGGGCCGGGTTTCTCCCGTGCGCTCGGCATGTCTCGCCGGAGGCGGGGTAAGGCGTGGGCGTGGAGCGAGAAACCATTGCGGAGTTGGCCGCCCGCTGGTCGGGCCGGAGGGTACTGGTCCTGGGCGACGCGCTGCTCGACGGCTGGCTGACCGGCACGCCGGACCGGCTGTGCCGGGAGGCGCCGGTGGGCGTCGTGGAGCTGTCCGACAGCCGGTACACGGCCGGTGGCGCGGCGAACACCGCCACCAACCTGGCCGCGCTGGGCGCCCGGGTGGAACTGGTCGCCGCGACCGGCGGGGACGAGACGGCCCAGCTGCTGTCCGACCGGCTGTCCGACGCCGGGGTGAGCAGCCGGCTGGTGCCGGTGGACGGCCGCCGTACCGTGACCAAGCGCCGCCTGTTGGCCGGGGAGCAGATCGTGGCCCGGTTCGACGAGGGCGACGTCGGCCCGCTGCCCCCGGAGCACGCCGCCGTGCTGCTGGGCGAGGTGCGCTCCGTGCTGGAGGACGGGCCGGCCTGCGTGGTGGTGTGCGACTACGCCGCGGGTACCCTGCCCGACGAGCTGATCGACCTGCTCTGCCAGTACCGGGGCGAGGTGGGCCTGCTCGCCGTCGACGCGCACGACCTACGGCGGTGGCGCCGTACCGAGCCCGATCTCGTAACGCCCAACCTCGACGAGGCGGCCCGGCTGCTGGGCGGGCCGGCGCCGGTCCGGGGCCGGGTGGACTGGGCCACCGAGCGGCTGCCGGCAGTCCGCGAGGCGGCCGGGGCCCGATCGGTCGCGCTGACCCTGGACGTGGACGGTTCCCTGGTGCTCGACGAGGCCGGGGGGCTGTACCGTACCGTCGCCAACCCCGGCCCGGCCGCGCACAGCGCCGGCGCGGGCGACAGCTACCTGGCCGGGTTCGTGCTCGCCCTGGTCGCCGGCGCGGGGCCGGCGGCGGCCTCGCAGGTCGCGCAGGGCGCCGCCGGCCTGGCGCTGACCGAGCCCGGCACCTCCGTGTGCGGGGTGGACGTGCTGCTGGACTGGATGGCCCCGCAGCCGCCCCGGGCGCTGGACATCAACGACCTCACCCGCATGGTCGACGAGGCCAGGGCGGTGGGCGCCCGGATCGTGTTCACCAACGGCTGCTTCGACGTGCTGCACCGCGGCCACATCGGTTACCTGGTGCAGGCGCGGCAGCTGGGCGAGGTGCTGATCGTGGCGGTCAACTCGGACGAGTCGGTGCGGCGGCTCAAGGGACCGGGCCGGCCGGTGAACGCGCAAGAGGACCGGGCGGGGGTGCTCGCCGCCCTCGGCTGCGTGGACCACGTGATCATCTTCGACGACGACAGCCCGACCGACCTGCTGGAGGCGATCCGGCCGGACGTGTACGTCAAGGGTGGCGACTACACGCCCGAGCTGATCCCGGAGGCGGAGCTGGTGTACGCCCTCGGCGGCGAGGTGCAGACCCTCGGGTACCTGCCGGACCGGTCGACCTCGGCGATCATCGAGCGGATCCGCCGCCGGGAGCCGGCGTCCCCGGGGGCCGCGGCGTCGGCTTCCAGCGAACCGCCGGAGGCGGGCCTCGAGCTGGTGACCGAGGCGGCCACCCAGCCGGAAGCCGGGCAGGCTCCGCCACCCGGCACCGGAACCACCTCCGCGCAGCCCGCCAGCTCGGGCGGCGGCCGGTCGTGACGGAGCCCGACGTGGCGCGCATAGCGGTGCTGCGCGCCAACGCGGTCGGCGACTTCATCTTCACCCTGCCCGCGCTGGACGCGCTGCGCGCCGCGTACCCGGACGCCGAGATCACCCTGCTCGGCGCGCCCTGGCACGCCAGGTTCCTCACCGGCCGGCCCGGACCCGTGGACGACGTCGTGGTGGTGCCTCCCCTGCCCGGCATCCGTACCGCCGACGCGGGAGAGCAGGCACCCTCGCTGCCCGAGTTTCAGGAGGCCGTTCGGGCCCGGCGTTACGACGTGGCCGTGCAGCTGCACGGGGGTGGGCGCAACTCCAACCCGTTCGTGCTCGGCCTGGGCGCCCGGCTGGCGATCGGGCTGCGCGCACCGGACGCGCCCGCGCTTGACCGGTGGGTGCGCTACGACTACTACCAACCCGAGGTGTTCCGGTACCTGGAGGTCGTCGGGCTGATCGGCGCGTCGCCGGTCGGCTGGCGGCCCCGGCTGGAGCTGACCGAGCAGGACCTGATGGAGTCCAAGGCCGTGGCGGGGGTGCCGGCCGGCCCGCGCGTGGCGCTGCACCCGGGTGCCAGCGACACCCGGCGGCGCTGGCCGGCGCGGAGGTTCAGCGAGGTCGGAGACGCCCTGGCCGAGGCCGGAGCCGAGGTGATCGTCACCGGTACCCCGCCCGAGCGCGAGGTGGTCGAGGAGGTGGTCGGCCAGATGCGCCGCCCGGCCCGGGCGCTGGTCGGCGGGCTGTCCCTGGGCGGGCTGGCCGCGCTCTACGCCGGCTGCGCGGCGGTGGTCTCCAACGACACCGGTCCGCTGCACCTCGCCGAGGCGGTGGACACGCCCACGGTGGGCATCTACTGGATCGGCAACCTGATCAACTGCGCGCCCCCGGAGCGCACCCGGCACCTGCCGATGATCTCGTGGACCATCCACTGCCCGGAGTGCGGCCTGGACTGCACCCGGGACCTGTACCCGGCCCGGGATGGCGCCACGCCGTGCGAGCACCGGGTGTCGTTCGTGGCGGACGTACCGTCGGTGGAGGTTCGCGACGCCGCCCTGGAACTCCTTGGCCGCGCGGCGGTTCAGTCGTAGGGCTCGGTTCAGTCGTAGGGCGGGACGGCGTCGAAGCACTCGGTCTCCCGGGCATCCACGGTCGTCGGCGTCTCCAGGTGGAACGCGCCGCTGGGCACGATCCCCGCGCCGCCATAGCGCTCCATCACGCGCAGCTGCACCAGCACGTCCTCGCCGCTGTGCTCGACCGGTACCCGGGGCCAGAAGTCGTACCCGCCGACGTCCACCAGCTTGGCCCGGTCGTACAGCACGCAGGCGCCCACCCAGGCGATCCGGTACGCCCGCCACTGCCCGGCGCGCAGCGCCAACCGCTGCTCGACGTGCAGCAGGTTCGCCGCCGCGTGCACGCTCGCCCGGCTCCACTCCGGGCCGCGGGGCTCGATCCGCTCTGGCGTGGGCGGCCCGGCCCACTCCCGGTAGGTCTTCTCCTGATCCGGTCGGTGATCGTCGGCGTAGGAGAGCCCGTGCGGCGCGTTGCCGACCAGTCCGCAGCGCAGGCTTCGGATCGAGTCCAGCAGCCGGCCCACCGCGGCCGGCTCCAGCCACACGTCGTCGTCGAGGAACAGCACGTACCGTGCCGCAGACGAGGCCAGCAAGTGCCCCCGGTTCTCCGCCACGCCCCGGCGCGGCAGGTGGGCGTGCAGCAGCACGGGGTGCCCCCGGTGGCGCAGCACCCGGACCATGCCGGCCACCGCCGCGTGCCGCCAGGTGGGCTCGCCGTCCGACTGGTCGCTGACCACCACCCCGAAGTCCGGCTCCACCCCGGTCAGGTCCTGCCCGGCCAGCCCGGCCAGGGTGGCGGCCAGTTCGGTCGCCCGGTTCCGGCTGGGGATCAGCACGTCCAGCTCGCGCGGCGCGCGGAAGGCCAGCGGGTCGCCCGGATCGAGGTGGCGGAACATCTGGTCGGATTACCCGCACCGGGGGCGCCCAACCGGCATGAATCATGGCCGGACGGGTAACCAGGGGCGCATGAGCGCGAGCCGGGATACCCGTAGCCAGGACATCATCGACCGGGTCGAGGCGGCCGGCCTCCGGATACCCGCGTGGCAGGCGGTGTGCTCGGTGCTGGAGACGCTGGGCGAGGTGCTGCCGTACGGCACCGCCGCGTACCTGGCGTCCAGCCTGCCGGACTCGATGGGCGCGGAGGTGGGTCGGCACTTCCCGGCCGACTCCTCGGCCAGCCAGGTCGACCGCGGCGACTTCGTGGCGGCGGTGGCCCGCCGGTGCGGCTGCGGTGTGGAGGAGGCGGAGCGCGCCGTCCACGCGGTGACCGACGCGATCGCGGCGACCGTGCCGTTCGGCGTCATGGTCAACGTTGAACACGTCACGCCCGAGCCGCTACTCGACCTCATCACCCGATAACCGGGGGAAGTGTTCGGGGAGAGATTCGAACCCCGGCAGCGATTACGGCCCGTCAGGCGCGGACCGTAACCGTGGCCGGGGGTCTGACCGGTTCAGGCCCGCATGTCGCCGATCGCCTCGCTGACGTCGTTGGGCGAGTTGAAATCGTCCCGGGGCAGTGCCCGGATCGTGTCCATCACCTTTTTGTCCGCACCGTGCTTCTCGGCGCTCTTCATCAGTTGCTGCTTGCTGGTCGGGTAGTCGATACCGCCCAGGAACTTCTGCAGCTGGATCGGGTTCACTGTCATGCCTATGGGCTACCCGCCAGGCCTCCGGTTACACCCGAACGGGTGGCTCGTCCGGGCGGGCCCGGGGCCGGGCACTCCTCGCCACCGGAGGGCAACCTCGATAACGTTTGGGTGAGCCCTAGGAAAAGGACGGTGCGGCATGGCTATCGCAACCATCAATCCCGCGAACGGCGAGGTCGTCAAGGCCTTCGATGCCATGTCACCGGAGCAGATCGATCGGTCGCTCGCCCGCGCGGTCGACGGCTTCGCCGCGCTGCGCGCCACCTCGTTCGCCCAGCGCGGCGAGTGGATGGTCGCGGCGGCGTCGATCCTCGACGAACAGCGCGACGATCTGGCCGCCATGATGACCACCGAGATGGGCAAGACGCTGGCCGCGGCCAGGGCGGAGGTGGCCAAGTGCGCCGCCGCCTGCCGGTTCTACGCCGAGCACGCGGAGGCGTTCCTCGCCGCCGAGCCGGCCGACGCGGCCGCGGTCAAGGCCCGGCGGGCGTACACGATCTACCAGCCGCTGGGCCCGGTGCTCGCGGTGATGCCGTGGAACTTCCCGCTCTGGCAGGCCATGCGGTTCGCCGCGCCGGCCCTGATGGCGGGCAACGTCGGGCTGCTCAAGCACGCCTCCAACGTGCCGCAGACGGCGCTGTTCATGGCCGACCTGTTCGCCCGCGCGGGCTTCCCGGACGGCGCGTTCCAGACCCTGCTGATCGGCTCGGACCTGGTGGAGCGGGTGCTGAGCGACCGCCGGGTCAGGGCCGCCACGCTGACCGGGAGCGAGGCCGCCGGCCGGGCGGTCGCCTCGGTGGCCGGGCGGGAACTCAAGAAGACGGTGCTGGAGCTGGGCGGCAGCGACCCGTTCGTGGTCATGCCGTCGGCCGACATCGCCCGGGCGGCCGAGGTCGCCACCACGGCCCGCTGCCAGAACAACGGCCAGTCCTGCATCGCCGCGAAGCGGTTCATCGTGCACGCCGACGTGTACGACGAGTTCACCGAGGCGTTCACCGAGCGGATGGCCGCGCTGCGGGTCGGTGACCCGATGGAGTCCACCACCGACATCGGGCCGCTCGCGCTGGAGCAGGGTCGCGCCGACGTCGAGGAGCAGGTGGGCGACGCCGCCAGCCGGGGCGCCCGGGTGCTGTGCGGCGGCACGCGGCTCGACCGGCCCGGCTGGTGGTACCCGCCGACGGTGGTGGCCGACCTCACCCCGGACATGAGGATGTGGTCCGAGGAGGTGTTCGGGCCGGCCGCCGGCCTGTTCAAGGTCGGCTCCTACGAGGAGGCGGTGGCGCTGGCCAACGACAGCGACTTCGGCCTGGGCTCGAACGCGTGGACCACCGACCCGGCGGAGCAGGACCGGTTCGTCACCGACCTTGACGCCGGGATGGTCTTCGTGAACGGCATGACCACCTCGTACCCGGAGCTGCCGTTCGGCGGCGTGAAGAACTCCGGATACGGGCGGGAGCTGTCCGGGCACGGCATCCGGGAGTTCTGCAACGCCAAGACGGTCTGGGTCGGCGAGGGCGCCTCGACCGCCGGGGCCGGCGCGCACAGCGAGTAGCCCGGGCCGGGGCCACGCAGGGTCTGCTCCGCGTGGCCGGCGGTCCCGCGCTGCTCGCGGGTCGAGCTACTTCCGGCCCTCGCTACTCACGGGCCGACCGGTCCTGGTACCGCAGGATCGCACCGACCCCGTCGAGCAGCCGCTCCTCGGCCAGGTCGATGGCGAAGGCGTCGGCGTCGGTGGCCGCGGCGGCCCCGATCAACGCCGCGTCCGCGGTCTCCTGCTCGGGCCGCTGGACGCCCGCGTCACGCAGCACCTGCGGGTCGGTCGCCACCGCCCGGAAATCGTCCGGGTCCACCCAGAGCATGGGCAGCTCCGCACCCGCCGACAGCAGCAGGAAGGCCGGTGCGCCGTGCCAGGCCGCCTCGGTCACCGCCGGCATGCCCTGCGCCGCGAAGCCCTTGGCCAGATCCATCCGGTACCGGTCGAGCACCTCGCAGCGGCGGTGCCCGGACACCCGGGCCACCTCCTGCGCGGTCACGTCGTCCAGATGCTGCTGTTCGGCGCCGAGCGCCCGGCTGCCCGTGTCGGACTCGACGACCCGTTCGGACAGCCGTGCCGGCAGCCGGTCGATCAGGAACTGCCGGGCGCGCACGTCGCCGGCCACGATGATGATGTCCGCGCCCAGCGCGTCCACGATCGCGGTCAGCCTCGGCACCACGTCCTTCGCGTTGCGGTCCCAGGAGACGTTGGCGCTGCGCTCGTACCGGGCCTGCGCCCAGCCGCCCTGCTCGCTGACGTGGATCGGGTACTCCTGGGAGCCGGAGACCGCCTTGTTGATCCGTAGCCGGCCGGAGTCCACGGCGGTCAGCTGCGCACCCGTGCGGTCGACCACCGCCCGTACCCACTGGACCTGTTCGTGGCCCGTGGACAGCAGCATGCCGGTCTGCGGCCGGGGCGACCAGGTCGCCACCTGTACCGGCGGCGGCTGCGGCAGCGGCTCGGCCAGCGCTACCCTGCCCCCCGACGCGAACACCGCGAGGCCCACCCGGCCGGGCGCCACGCCCTGGTCGGGGTTGACGGCGATGTCCATCGCCACCAGCGTCTCCTCGTCGGCGCCCTGGTCGGCCAGCTCTTCGCGCAGTGCGCGCCAGCGCAGCAGGATCGCCTGATCGCTGTCGGTGCGGTTGTGGGTGGCGTCCAGGTAGACCGATGCCCACGGGCCGGGGCTCTGGTACAGGGGACGCAGAAAGGAGAGGTTCACGGCACCGTACGTTCGATCGCGGAGCGCCCCTCGCGGGCCAGCTCCTGGCGGGCATTCTCTCGATTTCGCCGGTTCGGGTCGTGACCCTGGGCGACGGTCAGGTCCTCCGGGTCCCACGGCTGCTCGGCGCCGGTCCGGGCGGCCCCGGTGTCGGGGCTGGCACCCGCCGCCCGGGCGGCCGCGGGTCCGCGAGGAAGGCTCTGGCGTTGCTCGGCCGAGGTTTCCCGGGCAAGACCGCCGCGCGGTCCCACCCCGCTGGCCGGTCCCGCCGCGCTGACCGGTGCGGGTTCACGGAACGGTGGGGGTGCCCCACCCTGTTCGGCGAGCGACCGCACCGGCCCCTCGTCGCCCACCGCGAGTTCGACCTCCTGGGTCTCCTCGATCGGCCGGATCGTCTCGGCCCGGCGCTGCCGGGCGCCCGAGCGCACGCGTTCCGGGTCGACCTCCCGCTCCGGGAACCGCCGCAGGTACTCCGCTTCCAGCTCGGTGGTGCGTTCGTCGTGCCGGTCCAGCGCCTGATCGGAGGCGTGCCGCAGGGTCTGGTGCCGGGTGCGGTGCAGCTCGGCCAGCTCGCGCAGCAGGTCGTCGTCGGTCAGGTCGGTGCCGGACACACCCTCGGCCTGCTCGGCGTTGACGTCACCGATCTGGGCCAGCGAGTCGCTGACCTCGTCCTGCGCGTACTCGCCCTCCGGTAGCGCGGTCAACGCCACGATCACCTCCGCCGGCAGGCCCGCCGCCACGGCCCGGCGGTAGATGTCGTCGCGCGTCATCCGCTCCTGGCCGGAGTACACCTCTTCGAGCAGGTCATCCACGTCACGCATGTTCGCTCCCCAGTGTCGTTCTTATCGGCGTCCCGGTCCGGGCAACGTGCCCCGGCTCGACGCCGCGTCCCGGACCCGGTCCACCAGGGCCGCGGCCGGATCGACCAGCGTGTTGCCGGGCGGGCGGTCCGGTGTGGCCGGGTGCGGGCGGGTGGGTGCCGTGCGCTGCGCGCGCTCGACCCGGCCGCCGAGTTCGACGAGCAACTCCTTGGGTACCGCGTCGCGCAGCCCCGGAAACACCTCGGCCTCCTCGACCCGGATGTGTGCCCGCACGAGATCGATGAGCACCTCGGCCCGGATCCAGAACTCCTCGTCGTCGGTGTCGAGGCGGTCCAGCGCCTTCAGGCTCCGCTCGGCCTTGCCGTGTTCGGTCAGCTCGTGCTCGGCCAGCGGTCGCAGGGCGGGCGCGTGTTTGCTGATCGCCGGGTAGAGGTGCCGCTCCTCGGCGGCCCAGTGCCGGGCCAGCTCGGTGCTGAGCTGGTCGGCGACGATCCGCGCCTCGGCCCGATCACCAGCCGAGTCGGGCGCGTCCCGGGTGCCCGCGAGCTCCTCCAACCGGACGAAGAGTTCCTCGATCTCGTGGTGGTCCTGGTTGAGCACGTTGATGACGTCGCGCTGGACCGTCTGGGTCATCGGGTACCTCCTCCTGCGCCCGGGGCGTGTTACCCGGTCCACGCCGGGGTAACCGGAGCTGATCGCAGCGAAGGAGGCGGCATGGAGTCGTGGCGGGACGAGAAGAAGTTGCCGGTATCAGAGCTGGAACAGGCCATGGCCACGTACTCGGCCGACGGCCAGGTGGACGACGCGAGCGGGGGCAACGTCGGCGCCGACGAGACGATGCGCGAGGCCGACCAGGAGATCCCGACCGATCGTGATCCGGATCCGAACAGCGAGGCGGGTCGACGCGTGCGGCCCACTCCGGACGGCCGCGCCGGCCCGGTCTGATCGCCGGCCCGGCCCGGTGGTCGCGCGCCGGCTCGACGGCCGCGGGCCGACGGCCGCGGGCCGACGGCGGCGGGCACAAACGACGGCGGCGGAACAACGACAAGAACGGCACAACGGGGCCGGCAGGATCACTGCCGGCCCCGTCGACCCCCGCGGCGCGTATGACGCATCCCCCCGAATGCCCCCCACCGTCTGCCGCGGGCCGCAGCGGATCGGAGCGTTGGCCCTCGCAAGCCGCTCCGTGCCCACACCCTCCGTCGTGGGCACCGCCGTCGGTGCGCTGGGCGCCGCTTACCCAATTCCGGCCGCGCTAACCGCTACGGGGCGACAATTTTTGGCCGTACCGGCGTGTTCCGATGCGCGGGTGCCGGGCACGTGGGACGGTTTGCCGCTTCCGGCCCGGGGGTAGCCGACGGCATGGACCGAGGAAACAGCAAACACGGGCCGCGCGTCGACGATCAGATGGCGAGCGAGACCCGCGGGATGGTTCAGGGCAGCCCGGCCAACGGACGTGGCGAGGAGTGGCACGAGCCCGAACCGTCCGCCGAGGATCAGCCCAACGACTCGCTGATACCGGAGCTGACCGCCGGCCATAGGGGCGGTGCGCCGGCCGGCATGACGCCGAACGAACGGGAGGCGCGCTCCCGACTCGGCCGGTACCTCACCAGATCGGCGTTTCCGGCCGACCGGACCACGCTGACCGCCGCGGCCCGGGCCGCGCAGGCACCCGACGACGTGGTCGCCGCGCTGACCCGACTGCAACCGAACCACCTGTACGGCACGGTTTCGGAGGTGTGGGCCGCGCTGGGCGGGGGGCCGGAACGGCAGCGATTCTGACCCGTACCCCCGACTCATACCGCCGGGCCGCGCCGTGAGCGCGGCCCGGCGGCCGTCTGTCGACCTGGTTGTGGGCGCGGGTGACCCGTCCCCGCCTCCGCGCTGTCAGCCCCCGTGCCGGCCGGCGTTTCCGGTGGCGGCCTTGGCCGCGTCGTAGGCCAGCTGCAGGAAGTCGGAGCCGGCCACCGCCGTCAGGCCGGTGGCCACCAGCCGGGTCAGCCGGGGCAGGAACACCAGGCCCGCGCAGAATCCGGTGGAGACCCACACCCCGAGGCAGAACGGGCAGCTGATCAGCTCCGCCGCCGCGTGGCCGGAGCCGGTGGCGCGGGGCACCTCGTTGACCTCGCTGCTGCCCGCGGCGCCCTCGAACCGGGTGACCGCGGCGCGCAGCGGGCTGGTCACCGCCTCCTTGGCCAGCAGCCGGCTGAGCTTGTGGGTGGCCACCGCGATGAGTATCACGTCGCCGGCCGCCGGCCGGCTGGGACCGCGCCGCCCGGTCGCCGCGGCCACCGCGGTCAGCCCGGACACGACGCTCGCGTACACCGTCAGGGTGGTCAGGTAGCCGCGCAGCGGCTGGCTGCCGCCGTACCCCTCGCCGATCCCTTCCAGCCGCTGTCGCAGGGAACGAAACATGTCCGCTAGCTACCCTCGCCGGACGACTGCTACACGCGTCGGGTTTCGGCCGGATCGACCCGGGTACGCCGCCGCCATGCCGGCAAGCCTCACCCCGCCGCTGCCGATGGCGCTTCAGGTCGAAGTCACCTCCGCCTGCAACCTGCGCTGCGCCATGTGCCTGGTCCGGTACCGGCCCCCGGTCAACAAGCTGGCCGGTGCCATGCCGCTGGCGACGCTGCGCCGGCTGATCGACGACGTACCGGGGCTGCGCCGGCTGACCCTGCAGGGGCTGGGCGAGCCGCTGCTCGCGCCGGACCTGCTGGAGATGATCCGGTACGCGAGGTCGCGGGGCATCCGGGTCGGTTTCAACTCCAACGCCACCCTGCTGACCCGGGACCGGGCCGAGGAACTGGTCGAGGCGGGTCTGGACTGGCTGCACGTGTCGCTGGACGGCGCCGACGCGCCGACCTTCGAGGGCATCCGGGAGGGTGCGCGGTTCGACCGGGTACTGGCCAACCTGCGCGGTCTGGTCGAGGCGAAGCGGGCGGCCGGCAGCGACACCCCGTGGCTGCGGGTGGTGTTTGTCGCGATGCGCCGCAACGTGGCCCAACTGCCCGACCTGGTCGCGTTGCTGGCCGGGGTGGGAGTGGCCGAACTGCGGGTGCAGAACCTGTCGCACAGCTTCGCCGACACCGACCCGGCCGGCGCCTACCGGCAGATCCGCGAGTACGCCGCCGAACAGGCGCTGTGGACCGGCGCGGACCGTGCCGTGGCCGAGACGGCGTACGCGGCCGCCGGGCGGGTCGCCCGCGAGCACGGGATCGAGTTGCGCCTGCCGAAGGCCGTCGAGTCCACCCGGCCGGGCTGCGGCTGGCCCTGGGACGAGGCGTACGTGACCAGCCGGGGAGTGGTGCAGCCGTGCTGCATGGTGATGGGCGACGACCGGGTGTCGATGGGGCGGCTGGGAGAGAGTGGCTTCGGCGAGATCTGGATGGGGCCGGCGTACCGGGAGTTCCGCCGCCGGCTGCGTGACGGCGACCCGCCCGAGGTGTGCCGGGGCTGCGCGCTCTACCGTGGGGTCTTCTGACCCACCGACCGTGGCCCGTGCGGACCAACGGGCCCCGGCCGAAGGGGTCCGGCCTGCGGAAAACCGGGGGATCCGGCGCGCGGAACTCCGTGCCCGGATGCACACTCCAGTACGCTCGTGTCTGGAACTGCGACCTGTCGTGGCCGATGCTAGCCGATAAGTCAGACCGACACCGACGAATGACTTGGATAGCGGTGGGTACCAAGTTCCCGTGGCTCCAGTCACCAGCGGAAGGGTTGAGGTACACCATGGGTGCTGCCACAGCGCACGGCGGATGTGGCTCGGCATGCTGACTCCAGTGTCGACGCTGCTGTGTCGCGTCAAGCGGAGGTTGCCGGTCGCCGTCGTCGACCTGTACGGCACCTTCGACGACTCGTCGGCCGTCAGCGGCGTCATCTCGCTGCGCGAGCGCCTGGCCGACCAGCCGATGGCTCTGGTCCTGGACGTGACCCACCTGTCGATGGCCGGCGACTCGGCCCCGTTGGCGCTGCTGAAGCTGGCCGACGACGCGGCGGCGTGGCCGGGCGCGCGGCTCGCCCTTTGCGGCGCCGGGCCCGGGATGCGCGCGTTGCTGGAGGACGCCCGCACGCGCAGGCAGCGGTACGGCGCCACGCGTGCGTCCGGAGACCAGCGCCCATTGGGAGAGCCGCGCCCATTGGGAGAGCAACGATCGGTAGGTGAGCAGCGACCGATCGGGGAGCAGAGGTCGGCCGCGGAGGGGACCGCCGGCGAGCGGGCCGTGGGTGAGCGGGCCGTGGGTGAGCAGCGGATGCCCGTGGATCGCACGACGCCGGTGGACCGAGGCGGCCTCCCCAACCGTGGCGCGATCGGCGAGCAGCGCCCGATGGGGGAGCAGCGCCCGATCGGGGAGCAGCGCACGGCCGCGGACCGCGACGGCGAGCGCCTGGTGGTCGGCGGCGGCGCGGGCATCGACCTGTTCGACCGGGTCGAGGACGCGGTCCGGGTGGCACTGCGCGCACCGGTGCCGCCCCGGCACTCGGTGCGCCTGCCTCCCGACCGGCACGCCCCCGAGCAGGCCCGGCTCACGGTTGACCGGTCGTGCGCGGAGTGGGGGGTTTCCCGGCTCAGTCAGCTCGCCCAGGTCATCGTGTCCGAACTCGTCACCAACGCGGTGGTGCACGCGCGCACCCCGATGGAGCTCACCGTACGGCTGGTCGGAAAGGTGTTGCACCTCGCGGTACGGGACGGAGATCCCCGTTCGCTGGTGGATCCGGGTGGCGGGGTGGACGCCGACGGCCACGGGTACGGGCGCGGTCTGCTCATCGTCGACTCGATGTCGGACGGGTGGGGCTGCGCACCCACCGGCGAGGGCAAGGTGGTGTGGGCGCGACTCGCCGTACCGGCCTGACCCAGGTTTCTCCAAGCAGCTTGCGGGGCCATGGTCGGCGAGTAACGTACGGAAGTGGCACACCCTTCAGGCAGGTGTGACCGCGACCGATGAAGAGTCGTGTCCCGCGTTCCCCGGGACGATGGTCGCTTACGGCGCTCGTCAGGGCGCCGCCACCATTTGACCGACCGTCCCGTGCCCAAGCGCGGGCTAGTTCGCTCGGCCGTACCCGGTCTGGCTCCGTGCCGCTGCCGGGTGGACAGTCGTAGCACAGAGGCAGGCCATGTCTACTATCGCCATCGAGCAACCAGTTCAAACCCGTCCGGTCATCCAGGCGGCCGGTGGCTCACCGGTTGACGAGTTCGCGGCCGAAGCATTCGCGCGGATGGCTCCGCTGGATGTTGACGACCCGCGCCGGCTGGCCCTGCGTGACGAGCTGATCTGCGCGTACCTGCCGTTCGCCCGCCGGCTGGCCCGGCGCTTCTCCGGGCGCGGCGAATCGCTGGACGATCTGACCCAGGTCGCGACGGTGGGCCTCATCAAATCGGTGGACAGGTTTGATATCACCCGGGGCATCCCGTTCGCGAACTTCGCCGGCCCGACCGTAGTCGGCGAACTCAAGCGTCACTTCCGTGACAAGGGATGGAGCGTCCGGGTGAGCCGCCGGATGCAGGAACTACACCTCGAGATCAGCCGGGCGTTCACCGACCTGGCCCAGGAGTTGGGCCGGTCGGTACTGGTCAGCGACGTGGCCACCCGGCTGCGCATTGACGAGGAAGAGGTGCTCGCCGGTCTGGAGTGTGGCAGCGCGTACGCCACCCGGTCGTTGAACAGCGCCGTGGGTACCGACGACGGGGGCATCGAGTTGGGCGAGCTTATCGGTGAGCCGGACGATCAGATCGAGTCGCTTGCCGACCGGCAGGCGTTGCATCAGCTGATCAAGGAGCTTCCCCAGCGGGAACAGCGGATCCTGTCGCTGCGCTTCTTCGGCAACCTCACCCAGTCGGAGATCGCCGATCAGGTCGGCATCTCGCAGATGCACGTATCCCGTCTACTCAGCCAGACCTTGGCGACACTGCGCGAACGGCTGCTGACCGATCCGGCCTGACCGACAGCACCTCGGAGGCCGCCGCCAGTACCTCGGGCACGTTGATCTCCAACAGCGCGGGCCCGTGCGCGGCGGGGCGCCACAGGGCGCGGTGCTGCGGGCGGTTCGCCGGTGGACCCCACCGGCTGGGCGGTACCGGGCCGAACAGCACGACCGACGGCACGCCGTACCCGGTGGCCAGGTGGGCCATGCCGGTGTCGCCACAGACCACCAGTCGAGCGGCCGACACCAGGGCCGCCATCCCGCCGACGTCGGTCTGTCCGGCCAGCGCCCGGTCCTCGGGCAGCCCCGCGCCCCGGCATACGGACAGGGCCAGGTCCCGTTCCTCGGCCGAGCCCGTGATCACCACGTGCTGGCCCTCCGCCGCTAGGCGCCGGGCAACCTCGGCGAACCGGTGCGCCGGCCAGCGCCGCTGCGGTGACTTGGAGCCGGGATGCACCACCGCCACGTCGTGCATCGGTGCCCGGGCCGCCGGCGGGCGCAGCGCCAGATCGCCCGGCTGCGCCTCGATCCCGTACCACGCCAGCAGCCGGCACCAGCGCAGCACCTCGTGCTCCTGCTCATTCCACTGTGGACCGTCCGGATACTCCTCGGTGCGGTAGGCCAGCATCCGCTGCGGCTTGAGCGAGGCCAGCAGCCGGTGCGACTGCGGTCCGCTGCCGTGCAGGTTCACCGCGATGGCCGGCGGGGCCACCCCACGTGGCAGGGCGGCCAGCCCGGACAGCGGGATCAGTCGATCCACCGCTCCGGTCAGTTCGGCCATCGGCGCCAGCCAGGCCGGCGCGGCCAGGGCCAGCGGGGCGGTCGGAAACGCGGCACGCAGCCCGCGTAGCGCCGGTACCGCGGTGGCCAGGTCGCCGATCCCCAGCGCGCGCAGTACGACGATACTCACGACGATCTCACGGGTACGAGGGTTCGACGTCTGGCGTGATCACCAGCTCCCGTACCGCACAGCCGGCCGGTTGGGACAGCGCGAACAGCGCCGCCCGGGCCACGTTGGCGGGATCGTTGAGCACCGCGTCCGGCCCCGGCTTGTACTGCTCGGTGCGCCCGTCGAAGAACCCGGTGCGCATCCCGCCCGGTACCAGCAGGGTGACGCCAACCCGGCCGGCCAGCTCGACGGCCAGCGACCGGGTGAAGCCGACCATGCCGAACTTTGCCGCGCAGTAGGCGGTGGCGTCGGACAGCGCGCGCAACCCGAGCGTGGAGGCCACGGTCACCACGTGCCCGTGGGTGGCCAGCAGGTAGGGCAGGCAGGCCCGGATGACCGCGGCCGGGGCCAGCAGATCCACCTGGACGACCCGCTCCCAGTCCGGTCCCGGCACGTCGGCCAGCCGCCCGGGCAGGTCGATGCCGGCCGCGGTGACCACCGCGTCCAGGCCGCCGGCGTGCTCGGCCAGTTCGACGGCGGCCCGCTCGGCGGCCCTGGTGTCGGACAGGTCGACGGCCACCGCCGGTACGCCGTCGGCCGGCTCGCGGACGTCGAGCACGTACGGCTTGCCGCCCGCGTCGCGTACCGCGTCGACCAGCGCGGCACCCAGCCCGCTGGCACCGCCGGTCACCAGTACCCGCTGGCCGGCCAGTGCCTGACCGGCGTTGGTAGGACTGTTCATCGCTCTTCTCCTTCCCTGCGCGGCTCGGCCGGCGGGGGCGTCAGCCGATCCCGAGCGCTGCGGATCAGTCCGCTGGTGGAGTGGTTCGCCAGGTACGGCACGACCACGCTCTGCCCGCCCCAGCTGCGGATCAGCTCCGCCTCGGGCAGCACCGGCCGGTCGTCCGGGTCGTCGAGGAAGTAGTCGCCGCCCTTGACCCACACATCTGGGCGCAGCCGGGCCAGCAGCGGCTCCGGGGTCAGCTCGTCGAAGATGGCCACCACGTCGACGCAGCCGAGCGCGGCGACCAGCCGGGCCCGGTCATGCTGTGCCACCAGCGGCCGGTCCGGCCCCTTGAGCCCGCGCACGCTGCGGTCGGAGTTGAGGCACACGATCAGGCAGTCGCCCAGCGCGCGGGCCGCCTCAAGGGTCGCCACGTGGCCGGCGTGCAGCAGGTCGAAGCAGCCTCCGGTGGCCACCACCGTGCCGCCCGCGCCCCGGGTCGCGGCCGCCATGGCGAGCGCGGCGTCCACGTTCACCTCGGTGGGCGCCGGAGCGGCCCCGCTGCTGCGGCGGGCGTACCCGCGGGCGGCCCCGGCCGCCACGAACGTCGCCGCATCGGCGACCGCGCTCTGTACCGCCTCGGACAGCAGGGCACCGTCGGCCAGCGCCGCGGCGGCCGCACCGGCGAACCGGTCGCCGGCCCCGCACGAGTCGCAGTCGGCGCGTACCGGCGCCGGTACCACCATCGGCGTGGCCCCGCCGTGCGCCAGCAGCGCCCCGTCCGCGCCGAGGGTGACGGTGACCGCCCGGACCCGCCAGCGTTCCCGGGCCCGGTTCGCGGCCTGCGCCAGCGCCGTGAAGCGGTGGCCGGACTGTCCACCCGACGGCCCGTCGGACACCGACCCGTCCCACGCCCCGCCATCCCACGTCGCGCCGTCCCGCGCCGTGCCGTCCCAGACGGTGCCGGGCGATGAGGTGGCCGACCCGTCGTCGGCCCGGTGCCGCCCGCCGCCGCCCGAACCGTTGACCGTCGGGCTCTTGATGGTCAGACCATTTCCGGTGGCACCATTACCAGCCGAGCCGGCCGCGGCCTCGGGGCCGGCCATGGCGCCCTCCACGGCGACGGCCGCCGGGCCGCCCTCCACGGCGACGTGCGCGGGGGCGGGCTGTGCCACGGGTGCGGAGTTGCCCACCGTGGCCAGCACCTCGGACTCGTTGGGTGTGACCAGCCGTACCCCGGGCACCGGCGCGGGGCCGCGCGGATGCGGGTCCCAGACGACCGGGCACCTGCCCACGATCGCGGCCACCGCCGCGCGCACCGAGGCGAGCCGGCTGACCCCACGCCCGTAGTCGCTGACCAGTACCGCGCCGGCGTCGGCCAGCGCGGACTCCAGCCCGCCGTCCGGGTCGAACGGCTCGCCGGGCGAGCCCCGGTCCATCCGCATCAGCACCTGGCGCCCGGCACACAGCCTGATCTTCTCCGGCGTGTCCCCCCGGTACGGCAGGGCGACGACCTCGACCCCGGCGTTGGCCAGCAGTTCCCGCAGGCGCGCGCCGGCCGGGTCGTCACCGATGGCGGTGATCAGCCTGACCGGCCGGCCGTACTCGGCGATCAGCGCGGCGGCGAGCGCGGCGCCGCCGGGCCGGTCGAACGCGTGCGACTCCTCGAAGACCGGCGCCGGGGCGTCCGGGCAGATCCGCTCCACGTGGCCCATCACGTCGCGGTCGAGCAGCGCGTCGCCGACCACGACGATGGGCCTGGTCACGGCGTCGCTCCGGCGGGCCGGAGGCGTCCGGGCCTCACGATGCCACCTCGGCGACCAGCGGCGCCTCCAGCAGCGCGTCCAGGTACCCGCACAGCAGGTGTACCGCCACCAGATGCAACTCCTGCACCACCTGGGTGTCCGTGCTGGGCACCGCGAGCACCTCCGTGCAGCGCGCGGCCAGCGGGTTGGGCAGGGCGCCGGTCAGCCCCCAGACCGCCAGCCCCAGTTCCCGGGCCTCGTCCGCGGCGGCCAGCACGTTGCGGCTGCGCCCGCTCGTGGACAGCAGCACCACCACGTCCCCATTTCGTGCGTGTGCACGCACCTGCCTGGCGAAGACCTGTTCGTACCCGTAGTCGTTGGCGATCGCGGTCAGTCCGTTGGTCTCGGCGCACAGCGCGATGCCGGACATCGGTGCCCGGTCCGCGTCCAGCTTGCCGACCAGCTCGCAGACCAGGTGCTGCGCCTGTGCCGCGCTGCCACCGTTGCCGGCGGCCAGCAGCCGGCCACCGCGCGGCAGGGTCCAGGCCAGCTGCGCGGCCCAGTCCGCCAGCCGGGGCGCCTCGCCACGGAACTCGTCCAGCGCGTCGCGCAGCGCGTCGACGTGTTCGAGGTTCATCTGGCCACCGCCTCGACCGGCTCCTCGACCCGGGCGAGCTGCTGATACACGGCGACGAGCTGCTCCGCCGTGCGCGACCAGGAGTAGCACTCCGCCGCCCGGTCGACCGCCGCCGCCCCGAACTCCAGCCGCCGCACCGGATCGGCCAGCAGTTCGCGCAGGGTCTTGGCCAGGGCGCGATGGTCGCGTGGCGGCACCAGGTACCCGGTGACCGAGTCGACCACCGTGTCCACGAGCCCGCCGACCGCGTACGCGACGACCGGTACCCCGCAGGCCATCGCCTCCAGGGGGGTGAGCCCGAACGGTTCGTACCAGGCCGGGCAGGCCACCAGGTCGGCGCTGCGGTACCACTCCGGCATCTCCTCGCGGGCCACCGCGCCGGTGAGCCGGACCCGGTCGGCCACCCCGTTGTCGGCCGCGAGCTGGCGCAGGTGCGTGGCCACCGGGTCGTCGTCCAGCTGGCTGGCCGGCGGGCCGCCGACGATCACCGCCTCGGCGTCGGGCAGCAGTCGCATGGCCTCGATCAGGTCGGCGTACCCCTTGCGCTCCACCAGCCGCCCCACGGACAGGATGCGTCCGGCGCGGCGCGGCAGCGCGGAGGGGCCGTTCGGGGTGAACCGGGTGGCGTCCACGCCGGAGGGGATCAGCCGGATCGAGCGCCGGGGTACCCCCAGGGCCACCAGTTCGGCCAGCTCGTCCGAGCACTGCGCGATGACCTGGTCCACCTGCTTGCCGAGGATCCGTTCGTAGCTGATCCGCTGCGCCGGGCTGGTGTCCAGGGCGCCCTGGTACCGGCGCTTGACCACGCCCAGCGCGTGGTAGGTCTGCACCACCGGCACCGAGAACCTGGCCCGCGCGGTCAGCGCGGCCAGTCCGCTCATCCAGAAGTGCGCGTGCACCAGGTCCGGCGCCCACGGCCCGGTCGCCCACTGGTGCGCCAGCCACTGCCCGAACTCACCCATGTACGGCAGCAGCTCGTCCTTTGACAGCCGCCGGGCCGGACCGGCCGGCACGTGTACGACGGTGAACCCGGCGCCCGCGCGCACCGCCTCGGACTGGTCGACGCCGTCCCGGCGGGTGTAGACCCGCACGTCGTGCCCTGCCGCGGCCAGCGCGGCGGACAGCTCGGCCACGTGCAGGTTCTGCCCGCCGGCGTCGACTCCGCCGATCGCCGCGAGCGGGCTGGCATGCTCGGAGATCATTGCGATGCGCAAGGACTCACCTCCATCAGCAGTCGGTCCCAGTCGGACAGGAACCGGTCCAGGCCGTACCTGGCCTGTGCCACCGTCCGGGCACGATCGCCCAGGCGTCTGGCGTCCGCTGGCTCTTCCAGCAGCCAGCGTGCGGCGTCGACCAGCACGTCGATGTTGGTGGACAGCACGCCGGCATCCGGTGGCACCGCCTCGACCGCCTCCGTGGTGGCCAGGACCACCACCGGCATGCCCAGGCTCATCGCCTCCAGCAGGGACAGGCCCAGCGAGGTCCACCGCATCGGGTGCAGGTAGACCCGGCGCTGGGCCAGCTGAGTGTGCATCCACGCCTGCGGTGGGTCGTCGTACGCGGTGACCGTCTCGGGTGCCTGCTCGGCGAGCGACGCGGTACCGATGCCGTACACGTCCAGCGGGGCCACCGCCGCGAACCGGGGCAGCAGGTCGGTGCCGGTGACCCGCCAGCGGCGTACCGGCTCGTTGATGGCCACACCGAAGCGCTCCAGCTCGCCGGTGTACTGGTGGCCGGGGTCCGGGATACCGTGCTCGATCACGGTCTGTCGGGTGCCGCCGCCATCCCACATCAGCGCGTTGAAGTGGGTGACGTGCGCGAGGGTCAGCCCATCCCGGTCGGCCATCGGATGCCGGGTGTTGGGCACGTCCCCGCGCGGCGTGTTGTGTTCGACGAACACGGCCGGCACGTCGCGGCACAGCCGGCGGTTCAGCCACCGCTGCGCCAGATCCCACTCCTCCGGTCGCTGCAGTACCACCACATCGACGTCCAATGTGGACATCTGCTCCGGGCTCACCTCGACGACCGTGTCCGGCCAGGGGTACGTGTCGGCCCGGCCGCGTCCCCACGGCCCCCGATCCGGCGTGGTCGGTACGAAGTAGGTGTGCTTGCCCTGCACGAATGCGGTGGTCCACGATCCGTGGACGTGCCAGAGCAGTACCCTCACCGGGTACCTCCGACCAGCGCGTCGACCGCTGCCACCACGTCGGCCGGATCGATCCGGCTCAGGCATGGGTGCCCGGCCACCGGGCACTGCACCGCGCGGCTGTCGCGGCACGCCGCCAACTGCTCGCCGAGCCGTACCGTGGGCACCTGGTACGGCCCCCACTGTCCAAACGGGACGGTCGGGGCGAACAGGCTCACCACCGGGGTGCCGACGGCGGCGGCCAGGTGCGCCGGGCCGGTGTTGCCGGACACCAGCGCGTCGGCGCCGGCGATGAGCCGGGCCAGCCCGGCCAGATCCGTGTCCCCGCCCTGGTTGTGCGCGACATCGCCGGCCACGAACTCGGTCAGTTCCCGCTCGTCGGGCCCGCCGGTGACCACCACGTCCCGCCCCGCCGCGGTCAGCGCGGCGACGATCGCGGCGCAGCGCTCGGGCGGGCAGGCCCGGGCCGGGACGCTGGCGCCCGGATGCACCAGCACGTAACCGGACTTGGGCCGGGCCGTGCCGTCCCCGCTGCCGCCGCCACCGCTGCCGCTGCCGGAGTTGTCGATGTCGTCGCCCGGATCCTCGTCGCGGTCCGGGTCCGGGTGGGTGCGCCCGCGGGCGTCCACGTTGACGCGCAGGCCGCTGTCCGCGCCGTCCGGCAGCGGGTACCCGGCCGCCGCGGCGAGCGAGAGCGCGCGCTCCGGCTCCGGTACGCCCGGCGGCACCCGGTGCCGCACGTCCAGCAGGCCGCCGGCGTAGTCGTCGCTGATCGCCGAGATCCGTGCCACCCCGGCCATCCGCAGTAGCAGCGCCAGCGGGAGGGCCGACTGGTGGTACGACGTGAAGATGACCGCCTCGTCGATGCCGCCCGCGTTCACCTCGGCGAGCAGCGCGGCGACCGACTCCGGATCGACCGGCCCGGCGCCGGAGTCGATCCACGGCATGGGCCATTCGATGATCTCGTCAACGCCGGGCAGCAGCTGAGCGGCGGCCCGCCCGCGCGGCCCGCACAGCAAGGTGACCCGGGTCGCCCGGGCGGCCAGCGCCCGGATCGCCGGGCCGCAGATCAATACGTCCCCGGCCGAGTCCGCGCGCACCGCCAGCACGTTGCCGCCGGCCGGCGCGGCCGGTACCGGCGGGTGCAGCAGAGACTCCCGGGCCAGGATCCAGTCCACCGCGTCGCCCAGGCTGCCCACCACCGCCGGAGCCTGCGCCACCTCGGCCGCCCGGGTCGCCTCGGTCGGCACCAGCAGCCCGGTCGCGCCGGCCGCGGTCGCCGCGTCCACGTCCGCGCCGATGTCGCCGATCATCACGCAGCGCTGCGGGGTGGTGCCCAGCGCCCGCGCCGCCCGCTCGATCAGGCCGGGCGCCGGCTTGCGGCAGCGGCACCGGTCGCGCTGGGTGTGCGGGCAGACCTGCCAGGTGTCGAACGGCCCGAGCAGTTCGTCGATGCGCGCGTTGACCCGCGCCACGGCGGCCTCGTCGATGTGCCCCCGGCCGATGCCGGACTGGTTGCTGACCACCCCGAGGCGCAGCCCGCGGGCGCGCAGCCGGGCCAACGCCTCGGCGGCACCCGGCATCGGCTCCACTCGATCGGGGTCACCGTTGTAGGGGACGTCACGCACCAGCGTCCCGTCCCTATCCAACAGCGCCGCGTCGAACCGACCTCCATGCCGGCCTAGCTGCACTGATACGGACATGAGAGGCCGATTCCCGAGGTGTTCCTCGATAAACGCTTCTCGAAGGAGAAGAAGCAGGAGAAGCGATGGAGGTACCCTCCGGCCCTTCCGCCGGGGTATCACCGCAGGTCAGAGGCGGTGTTTCCGGTGCCGGCCGGGTGCCGCCGCGGCCCCGGTCCGCGCCGCGGTGGTCCGCGCCGCCGTGGTCCCCGGCGGGGCGGCGTCCGTCTCCGACCGGCCGCCCCGGGGAAGAGGTGGCGTCGCGGGTCCTCGGCGGGACGGGCCCCGGGCGCTTCGGCGGGTCGGCGGCGTCCGGCCACGGCCGGGCGCCCCGGTGGCGCACCCACCCGACCAGCCAGTGGCCGACCGCGAGGGGCGGGATCAGGACGCTGGTGAGCAGCAACGCCGCGGGGTCGGAACCGGGCGCCTGCCGGGCCCGGGCCGCGGCGAACTCCGCGGTGCCGCCCAGCCACGCCGCGCCGGCCAGCGCGGCGCCCCTCAGGGCCTGGCTCGTCAGCGCCGCGCTCGTCAGGGCCCGGCTCGTCAGGGCCCGGCTCGTCGGGGCGGGGCTTGTTGGGGCAGGGCTGATCGGGGCCGGGCCGGATCGTCGAACGCGGGCCAGCGCGGTGGACGCCAGGGCGGTGGACGCCAGCGCGGTGGACGCCAGGGCCGCGCAGGTCAGGCCGGCGGCGACCACCGCCGCGTGCCGGTGCCGGCGTCCGGCCGGGGCGTCCAGCCGCTCGTGCCAATCCGGCCCGTACAGCCGGCGCAGCAGCGCGTCGTCCGCGTTGCCGCGCTGCGCGCCGAGGCTGACCCAGCGGCCGGCCGGCCGGACCGGATGCACCGTCCGCCGCTCGCCGACCACCAGCCGCCATCCCCGCCGGCGCACCCGGTGCGCCAGGTCGGCGTCCTCCCGGTACGCCCGGGGGAACCGCTCGTCGAACCCGCCGACCGAGGCGAGGGCGGCCCGCCGGTACGCCATGTCGGCCGTGGCCCACGCGGCCCGGGCCAGCCCGGCGGTGTTGCGCTCCCAGTCGTCCGGGCGCCCCGAGCGCGGCACGCTCAGCACGCCCTGCACGCCACCGACCTCCGGCGGCTGATCCAGGTCGCGGACCAGCGCCGCCAGCCAGTCGGGCGCGGGCAGCACGTCGTCGTCGAGGAACGCCACCCAGTCGTGCCGGGCCGCCGCCCATCCCCGGTTGCGGGCCCGCGCCGGGCCGGCCCGGTCGGAGTCGGGTACGACCAGCAGTTCGACCGGAACCCCGGCGGTGTCCACCTGCCGTTCCAGCCGCCGTACCAGCGGGTCGAGGCTGCCGCGCCCGAGGGTGGGGATGACGATGCTCAGCCCGCCGTCGTTCCCGCGGTCGCGGCTCACTGCGACGCCGGGTCGAGCGGGTCGCGGGCCACCGTGAACGGCCCGATCGCCAGCAGGTCGACGGGCGCCGCGCCGAACAGTTCCAGCGCCTCGGCGGGGGTGTCCACCATCGGGCGGCCGGCGGTGTTCAGCGAGGTGTTCACCACCACCGGCAGGCCGGTGGCCGCCTCGAAACGGGTCAGCAGCTCGGCGACCAGCGGCTCGGCGGCCGGATCGACGGTCTGGATCCGGGCCGTGCCGTCCACGTGCACCACCGCCGGTATCCGGTCCCGCCAGCCGTCCCGTACCCGGTGGGTGAACAGCATGTACGGGCTGGGCAGCACGCCGTCGAACAGCTCCCCGGCCCGGCCGGCCAGCACCATCGGGGCCACCGGCCGGAACTGTTCGCGCCCCTTGACCTCGTTGAGCCGCTCGGTGTTTCCGGCGTGGCCCGGGTGGGCCAGCAGCGACCGGTGGCCCAGCGCCCGGGGCCCGTACTCGGCCCGGCCCTGGAACCAGGCGACCACTCCGTTGGCGGCCAGCACCCGGGCCGCCTCGGCGGCCACCGACGCGGGGCGCTGGTAGCGGACCCGGGCCCGGCGCAGCTCCGCCTCGATCTGCTCGTCGGAGTACCCGCGTCCCAGATCGGCGCCCGGCATCGGCGCGATCGGCTTGCCGTCCAGGCTCGACAGGTGCAGCGCGGCGCCCAGCGCGGTACCGGCGTCGCCCGCCGCCGGCTGCACCCAGACCGCGCGGAACGGCCCGGTACCGGCGAGCCGCGCGTTGGCGACGCAGTTGAGCGCCACCCCGCCGGCCAGCACCAGGGCGGCCGGGCCGCCGGCCGCGTCGTGCAGCCACCGGGCCAGGTCGATGACCACCTCTTCCAGCCGGGCCTGCACGCTCGCCGCCAGGTCCGCGTGCTCCGCGCGGATCGGCCCGTCCGGCCGCCGAGTCCCGGCCAGCGCCGCGAGGTCGACCCGCGCGGCGGTGAAGCCGCCGGTACCGGTGACCGTCACCGCCTCGCGCAGGGCACCGAGGAACCGGGGCGTGCCGTACGAGGCCAGCGCCATCACCTTGTACTCGTCGCTGGACCGCAGGAAGCCCAGGTGCTCGGTCAGCTGCTCGTAGAGCAGGCCGAGCGAGTGCGGCAGGGATTGGCTGAAAAGCGGGGTGAGCTGGCCCTTCTCGTACCGGCCGGCGAGGTGGCTGGCCCGTTCGCCCCGCCCGTCCAGCACCAGTACCGCGCAGTCGCCCTGCCCGTACTCGGCCGGGGCGGCCAGGGCGGCCGAGGCCGCGTGGGCGGCGTGGTGCGGTACGAACCTGACCAGCGCCGGGTCCAGCCCGGGTAGCGCGGTGGCCAGGAACTGGGGCGCTCGGGCGGCGTACTCCTGGCGCAGCCAGTCCCAGGGGTCGGACAGGCCGAGCCGGTCGGCCGGCAGGCACAGGCTGGGATCGAAGGAGTACCCGACCGCGTCCAGCTCGTCCGGGCGCAGGCCGGCCGCGTCCAGGCACCAGCGGGCGGCCCGCTCGGGCAGCTCCCAGGCGGAGAACGGAACCGGCCGCTTGCCGTGCTTACGCCGGCTGAACCGCTCCTCCTCGGCCGCCGCCACGACCTGCCCGTCCACGACCAGCGCGGCGGCGGGATCGTGGAAGACGGCATTGATCCCCAGAACCCGCATGCCGGCGCGAATACCCCGGACCGGGCCGGCAAACCCGATCGGCGGGCAGACCGCCCGCCCGGCCCAGCTAGCTCGTACCGCCCGATCTGCTCGGGATGAACCTCGGGAGACGAGCGTCAGGGCTGGGAGGTGTTCTCCGCGGACCGCCTGGTGTGGCGGGGGAGCGGCAGCTCGACCTTGTGGGCCTCTTCCCAGTTGTAGATCTTGTTGGCGTCCACCGAGGACTCGAAGTACTCCCGCGCCGTCTGGCCACCGCCGACCAGCTCGTTCTCCTCCGCCAGCAGCCGGGCCTGGATCAGGGGGAGACCGCCTCGGATGGCCGCGCTGAGCCTGCGATGCCCATCGATGACGTAGAACACCGAATCCGCGTATCCGATCGTGATTGGTTCGAGCGATTGCGGGCCCAGTTCCCGGATGCTCTCCACCAGTTCGGATTCGTTTTCAACGCGCAGGCTGCCGCAGTCGTCGGTCGGATAGATGCGCGACGGATCGAGCAGGAGGAGCGGGGGGAAATTCGACAGAATCTCGTTGCCGATAGATCCCTCAAATGCGGCGACAATTAATTCCACGAGTTCGTTCGGATTCGCCCGGGTGGTGTCGCAGACCAGGTCGTAGTTGCGCAGCCGGCTCTTGTCGACGCCGTAGCGCGCGATGAAGCGGTCGCGCTCGCTCTCGCTGCGGTCGCGCAGCTTCTCCTTGGCCTCGTCGAGCGACGAGTACGCCTCGACCTCGCTGGAGGGTCTGGACAGCACCCGGCGCGCGGCGGTCGTGGGCTCCGTGATGAGGTGCACCTTGAAGGCGTCGGCAAAGAAGAACCAGGCCAGCCGGCTGTCCACGACGAGTTGCTCGCCCGAGGCCGCGATCTCCCGCTGGAGCTGGTCGACGAATCCGTCCACCGTGTCGTCCAGTTCGGCGTGCAGATTCAGCTGCAACGCCGTCATCCCTCGGCCCTGGGCCATTTCCCGGTACAGGTCGCCGACGCTGACTCTGCGCAGATCCAGACGCCTGGCAACCTCCACGGAAATCGTGGTCTTTCCGCTACCTAGATCGCCGTTGACAACTATTGAGCGAGGATTGACCATTCCTGAAGCCCTCTGCGGTAGCGATTTCATTTGACTTGGCCGGCTAGTTAATCTCGTCAGTATAGCAAGGTCGGCTCCGTTTGAAGCCGCTTAGTCAATACTGGTAGTGGTCGCCGGATCACTGAACGTGAAAGCCGGCGCGGGCAAATTGAATATCCGCAGTCGTTCGTGGCCGGGCGGTCAGAACGGGTTGCGGGAGCGCTTGAGTTCGCTGAACTCCGGTACCGCCGCGAGCAGGCGCACCGCGTCGAACAGCTTCTCCGCCGCCTCGCCCTCGGGCACCGGGGAGACCACCGGCCCGAAGAAGCCCGGGCCCTCGCCGATGGCGATGATCGGGCTGCCCGACTCGGTACCGACCCGGGTCTGGCCCTCCGCGTGGCTGTCCCGGATCGCCTGGTCCAGCGACGGGTCGTCGACCACCTCGAGCAGTTCGGCCGGCAGCCCGGCCGCCTCCAGCGACTCCTGGAGCAGCTCGGTGGACAACTCCCGCCCGTCCCAGTGAACCCGGGTGCCGATCTCGGTGTAGAGCCGCTCCACCGCCGGCTCGCCGGAACGCTGCCCGGCAGCGACGATCAGGCGGGACGCCCGAGCGCCGCGGGCCATCGGTTCGCGGTACTCCTCGGGCACGTCCTTGCCGGCGTTCAGCGTGGCCAGGCTCATCAGGCGCCAGCTCACCACCAGGTTGCGCTTCTGGGTGACCTCCTTGACCCAGCGCGAGGTCCGCCAGGTGAACGGGCAGATCGGATCGAACCAGAAGGTGACGTCGGCGGTCATCCGCGCGCCTCGCTCAGCTTCGTCATGGCCCACATACAACCAGACGCGCCGGCCACACCCGCCAACCGGCCGCCGAAGAACGGACGCGGTGTGCGGCCGATGGTGCGGCTAATGGTCCACGGCGAGCAGATTGCCCTCCGGTACCACTATTCGCGGCCGGCCGGCCGCCAGCTTGGCCCGCGCCTGGTTCTCCGGGGTGTTCGCCACCACATCCGCGTACGCCGCGGCCGTGCGCTGCGCGATGGCCGTCCAGCCGTACCGCGCCAACACCATCGCCCGCGCCTGGTCGGCCATCCGCCGTGCGGCCGGCGCATCGGCCAGCAACGCGGCCACCGCGGCGGCCAACGCGCCCGGGTCCTTCGCCGGGAACGTCACCCCGGTCACGCCCGACTGCACGATCTCGGCCAGGCCGCCGGTGCTCGACACCGCCAACGGCGCACCGGCCGCCGCCGCCTCCAACGCCACCATGCCGAACGGCTCATAAATGCTGGGCACCACGACCGCGTCGCTGGCCGCGAACGTGGCCGGCAGATCCTGCCCGACGAAGCCCGCGAAATTGACCCGCTCATCCAACCGCAGCCGGTGAATCTCGGACTGCAACTCACCCTTGTGCGGACCATCCCCAGCGATCACGACCCGCAACCCCGGGTGCCGATAGGTCAACTCGGGCAGCGCGTGCACCAGGTGCTGCACACCCTTTTCATAGACCAACCGCCCGGCGAAACCGATCAGCGGCCCGTCCGCGGCGAACCGGGCCCGCGCGGCCGCCACCGCGTGCGGCTCGGCCGACCAGATCGGCGCGTCGACCCCGTTGGGAATGACCTCGATCCGATCGGCCGGCAACTCCAGCAACCGGCCGATCTCCCACCGCATGTACTGCGAGCAGGCGATCACCCGGCTCGCCTCGTGACCGAGCCACCACTCCACCGTGTGGATGGTCTTGTTCATCTCCTCCGGCAGCCAGCCCTGATGCCGGCCCGCCTCGGTGGCGTGGATCGTCGCGACCAGCGGGACACCGAGGTGGTCGCGCATGGTGACCGCGGTGTGCGTGACCAACCAGTCGTGGGCATGCACCACGTCATAGGCCTCAGTGGCCACCGCGTGCAACGCCGCCCGGGTCAGCGAGTGGTTGAACGCCATCGTCCAGGCCAGCAGGGTCTCGGTGGACAGCGGGAAGGCCGGTGGATCCTCCGGTGCCCGTACCACCCGGACCCCCTCGCGGATCTCCTCCAACGGCGCCTCGGGCGAATGCCGGGTGACCACCGTCACCTGATGCCCCGCCTCGACCAGCGAGGTGGCCAGCGCGTGCACGTGCCGACCCAGACCACCGACCATGACCGGCGGGTACTCCCAGGACAGCATGAGGATCCGGGACCGTTTGGCCAGAGTCTCGCTCCGCATACCACCCGGTTGTGTCATGGCCCCTCCTCGCGCGCCGTGTCCCACCCCACCCTCGGCATGCGCGACCAGCGCCCAAATGGGCGCGGGGACGCGGTCGAGGGGACAACACTCATACTCACCACTGTCGGTGTACCGGTGAAGACGGCGGCATTTCGCCTGCGTTAAGACCCCCCGTGAACCGGTGGTCAATGGTTGGAGTTCAGCCCATCCCGGCGCGCAGCCGCAGCAATTCCGCGACCGACCAGGCCTGGAACGGGCAGCCCGTCGCGCCGTGCGGCGCGTCACCGTCGGCGGTCTCGCTGACCGAACCGAGGCCGTAATCGCCCAGATGCGCGATCAGCCCGTCGAGCAGCCCGTCGACCGGCAGCCCGGCCGCCCGGCGGGCGTCGGCGTACGGGCCCAGCAACCACGGCCACACCGTGCCCTGGTGGTACGCGCGATCCCGCTCGGCCGGGCCGCCCCGGTGCGCTCCCCGGTAATCGCCGGCCCGGGGTGCGAGGCTGCGCAGGCCCAGCGGCGTGAGCAGATCCGAGTCCACGGCGGCGGGCGGTCGCCGGCCCCGCAGCGGGGCGTGCCGCAGCGCGTACGCGATCAGCTGGTTCGGCCGCAGCGAGGGGTCGTCGCCCGCCGGTCCGTCCACCACGTCGTAGAGCCAGCCGGCCGGGGCGGGAAACCGGGCCAGGAACGACGACTCGGCCTCGTCCGCCTGCGCGCGGATCCTCCCGGTCACGGACTGGTCCGCGCCCACCCGATCCCGCAGCGCGGCCATCGCGCGCAGCGCGTTGATCCACAGCGCGTTGACCTCCACCGGCTTGCCGATCCGCGGAGTCACCCCCAGGCCGTCCACCCGGGCATCCATCCAGGTCAGTGCGTACCCCGACCGGCCCTGGCCGAGCAGTCCGTCGCCGGGGTCCACCCGGATGCCCAGCCCCGTGCCGGCCAGGTGCGCCTCCCGGATCTGCTCCAGGGCCGGGATCAGCTCCGCCGCCAGGTCGGTGTCGCCGACGCGCCGGACGTGTTCGTCCAGGGCGTGTACGAACCAGAGCGTGCCGTCCACGGTGTTGTACTCGGGCCGCCCGGTGTCGGCGGTGTTGGCCAGCAGCCCGTCGCGCAGCGTGCCGGCGTACCGGCGCAGCAGCGCCCGGCCCTCCTCGAACCGGCCGGTGGCCAGGAACAGCCCCCGGTACGAGATCATGGTGTCCCGGGACCAGGCGCCGAACCACGGGTAGCCGGCGACGACATCGGGCCCGGCGATGATGAACGCGTCGGCCGCCAGCCGGAGCCGGGCGTCCACCGCGTCGGCGGCGCCCGAGACCAGCCGGGCGGCCCGCTCCCGCGCACCGGCCACGATGGCCGTGGCCCGGCGCGGTGCCGCGTCGGAGCCTTCGGCGGCGGGTCCCGTGGTGACCTCGGCGGTCAGCTCCGCGGCCTGGCCGACCGTCAGCGGCGCCACGAACTGGCCGGCGTACCACAGGTCCTCCTGCGCCGGCAGCCCGCGCGCCGCCTCTTCGCGCAGGTACGCGCCGCGGTACCACTCGCCGCCGGGCTGCCAGTCCGGGCCGCGCAGCCGGTACGCCCCGGCGATCTCGACGCCGTCCGCGAAGTGCCGGGCGGGCAGCGGCCCGCCGTCCGCCTCCCGGCTCCCGTGCGCGTCACGCCAGGTGCACAGGGCCTCCAGGTGCAGCCGGATCGGGCCACCGGCCAGCAGCCGGTGCACCACGCCCAGCCGGCCGAGGCCGTGCGCCATGGCCAGCTCGCGCTCGATCACCACCTGGCCCACCCGCCAGCGCCAGCGCGGCAGGCCATGGTCGAGGTCGAACCGTTCCAGGTGGATGTGGCCGGCCGGGGAGACCGCGCCGTCGCTCCATTCGTGGGTGCCGAGCCGCACCCGCGCCCCGGAGGGCAGCTCGACGACCGGGTCCAGGGCGGCCAGCCCGACGTGTCGGCTGCCGGGGGTGTCCCCGGCGACCACGAGCAGCCCGTGGTACCGCCGCGTGCGCAGGCCGGCCACGGTGCCCATGGCGTACCCGCCGAGCCCGTCGGCGAGCAGCCATTCCCGGCCGGCGCCCTCGTCCAGCCGGCCGCAGACCTGGGTACCCAGGACGATGCCCGTGGACGTCATCCGTTCGGTACGGCCATGGCCGCCTCCCCTCCCGCCTCAACCTAATGGATGGCGCGCGAGGGGGCGTCGGCCGGCCGTCCCGGCGGGCTACGGCTGGCCGGCCTGGCTCGGCTCGCTCGACGGCTGGCTGATCCTGCCCGGCTTGCCGGACGGCTGGCCGAGGTACCGGGCGACGGCGAGGCTTGCGGTCGCGGCGCTGCCGGTACCGCCAACGGCGATGATCTTTCCGCTCGGCTGGAGCACGGCGCCGAAGGCGCCCGAGTTGGTGCCGAACGCCGTCGTGGTGCGCCCGCCGTCGCCGAAGGACGGGTCGAGGTCGCCGTTGGGCAGGTAGCCGGCCAGCGCGAACTTGGACGTGGTCTGGCCGTCCACGCCGACGGCCACGATCGTGCCGTCCTTGCGCACCAGCACCCGCTCGGCGATCGACTCGGCGTCGAAGTCGGTGAGCACCTTGCCGGTACCCCCGCCGAACGTCGGGTCCAGCTGTCCGTCGCTCAGCAACCGCATGAGCCCGAACGAGCCCGGCCCGTTGTCGGGGTCCGCCTGGCCGAGCCCACCGGCGACGATGCGCCCGCCGGGGCCGATGGCCACGCTGCCCACGCCGCCCTTGGTCTGGCCGGGGACGTTCTGTTCGAGCACGACGCCGCCGGTGCCGAAGCCGGGGTCGGGCGCGCCGCCGGCGGTCAGCCGTACCACGCAGAGGTTCTGGCCGTTCTCGTTCACGGCGGTACCGCCGATGACGATCTTCCCGTCCGGCTGGATGGCGACCGCGGCGGCCAGCGCGTCCCCGCCGGGGATCACCACGAGCGCCGTGCCAGCGGTGCCGAAGGCCGGGTCGAGCCGACCGTCCGACAGGTACCGGACCGCGGCGAAGTCCGCGTTGCCCGCCGCGTCCTGGGCGCCACCGACCACCACGATCTTCCCGTCCGGCTGGAACAGCACGCCGGTGGCCGAGGCGTCGCCCGCCGGGCCGACCTGGGTGACGAGCCGGCCGCCGGAACCGAAACTCGCATCCAGTGAGCCGTCCGACCGGTACCGGGCGATGGCGAACCCGATGTCGTCGGTGTGGCCGAGGCCGGCCGTGCCGACCGCCACTATCCGGTTCTTGGCGCCGACCGCGACGCCCGCGGCGCCTCCGCCGCCGCTCGGGGCGGCCCAGGGCGTCACGACGAGGCCGTGGTCGCCGAAGTCGCCGTCCAATTCGCCGTCGCGGGTGTAGCGGGCGAGCAGGAAGTCGGCGGAGTCAAACGATGGCGGCCCGCCGGCCGCGATGATCGAACCGTCCGTCAGCAGGGCCACGTCGCCGGCCGCGGCGGACCGTCCGGGCAGCGGGGTGACCACGACGCCCTGCTGGGCGAAGGCGCGGTCGAGGGTGCCCTGGCGGCCCGTTCGGTCGGGTGCGCCGGCGAGGCCGCCGGGCCGCCCGGCCGCGGGCAGGGCGCCGAGCCGTCCGGCCGCGCGGGGATCCAGCGAGCGGGCCGTCGTGCGGGGGCGACCGGCGGGGCCCGCTGGCGCGGCCGGCCCTGCCTGACCGGGCTGTTCGGCCTGACGGCCCTGACCGGGCTGTTCTGCCTGACGGGCCTGACCGGGCCGATGGGCCGGGCCGGCGGGGCCGACCGGGGCGGGGGCGACGGGCCATATCGCGGGCCGAGCGGACGCGGGAGCGGCGGCGGTCAGCGCCCCGGCAAGAACCGCACCGACCAGGGCAATCGACCCCAAGGCCCGCCGGACCCGCGGTCGAGGCAAGGAAACTGGCATCACGGGTGTCCCATCGCAGTTGGGGCCTTGCCGTAAGGATAGGACTTATGCCGCAAAACATCAGACAAACCGAGCCGGCCCGGGGCGGCCTCCGGCCTGCGGGCCTGGGAGGGCGTGCCCCGACCACGCATGGCATGATCTCCGCCCGGTGGGGGCGGCTGCGGTCGGTGATTGGTTGGCTACACCATTCCCGACATAACCTGAAGCGCCGTAAATGGGAGCGCCGCGGGCCGATGGCGTTACGGCGTCGATGACGTCACTGCGTCACATGACGTAGTGGCGTCGGTGAGGTCACGACTCGGTGTGGTGAGGTCGCGGCGAGGCTCCGGATTACCGGGTTGTAACACCGATCAAGGAGTATTCAGACATGAGCGGGGCGGGTGCCGAGCGCGACAGGCTGGCCGAGGCCGACGCGGGCGAGCAGCCGTGGCGGGAGTGGGGACCCTACGTCGCCGAGCGGGCCTGGGGGACCGTGCGCGAGGACTACAGCGAGTGGGGTACCGCCTGGGACTACTTCCCGCACGACGACGCCCGGTCCCGGGTCTACCGGTGGAACGAGGACGGACTCGCCGGCATCTGTGACGATCAGCAGCGGTTCGTGTTCGCGCTGTCGTTCTGGAACGGTCGGGACCCGATCCTCAAGGAGCGCATCTTCGGCCTCGCCGGGCCCGAGGGCAATCACGGCGAGGATTCCAAGGAGTACTGGTGGTATGTGGACTCCACGCCCACCCACTCCTGGATGAGCTGGCGCTACCACTACCCGCAGGCCGAGTTCCCGTACGGCAAGCTGGCCGAGGTCAACCGGGAACGGGGCCGGGACCAGCCCGAGTACGAGCTGATCGACACCGGCGTCTTCGACGAGAACCGGTACTGGGCCATCACCGCGGACTACGCCAAGGCGGGCCCGACCGACCTGTGCGTGCGGATCAGGGTGGCCAACCGGGGCCCGGACGAGGAGACCCTGCACGTGCTGCCTACGCTCTGGTTCCGCAACACCTGGCGGTGGGGGCTGCCCGGCCGGGACGAGCGGCCCATCATCAAGACCGACGGGTCCCGGCTGGTCGCCGACCACCAGCGGCTCGGGCGGCTGGTGCTCGACGGTGCCGGCGAGCCGACGGCGCTGGCGTGTGACAACGAGAGCAACGCCGAGCGGCTGTGGCACCTGCCCAACCTCAGCCCGTACCCGAAGGACGGCATCAACGACCACGTCGTGCACGGCGCGGACACGGTCAATCCGGAAGGCACCGGCACCAAGGCGGCGCTGCACTACACGGTCACGGTTCCGGCCGGCGAGTCGGTGGAACTCCGGCTGCGGCTGACCCTGTACGGCCCGGTCGAGGAGGGGGCGGCGACCGATCTGGCCGACGGGTACGACGAGGTGATGGCCACCCGGCGGGCGGAGGCGGACGACTTCTTCGGCGCGTTGACGCCGGACGGTGCGGCCAAGGACGAGGCGTTGGTGCTGCGCCAGGCCGTCGCCGGTCTGATGTGGAACAAGCAGTTCTACCACTACGACGTGGCGCGCTGGCTGCGCGGCGACCCGTACGCCGAGCCGCCGGCGCAGTCCCACCAGCACGGGCGCAACGAGCGCTGGTGGCACATGACCAACTGCGAGGTCATTTCCATGCCGGACACCTGGGAGTACCCCTGGTACGCGGCCTGGGATCTGGCCTTCCACTGCGTGGCCATCGCGCACGTCGACCCCGGGTACGCCAAGCAGCAGCTGCTACTGCTCCTGCAGGAGTGGTACATGCATCCGAACGGCCAACTTCCCGCGTACGAGTGGGCATTCGACGACGTGAACCCGCCGGTGCACGCGTGGGCGGCGCTGAAGGTGTTCGAGATCGACGGCTCCGGGGACTTCGACTTCCTCAAGCGGGTCCTGCACAAGTTGCTGATGAACTTCACCTGGTGGGTGAATCGCAAGGACAGCACCGGTAACAATGTGTTCGAGGGCGGCTTCCTGGGGCTGGACAACATCGGCCCGTTCGACCGGTCGAGCCACCTGCCCGTGGACGGCACGCTGGAGCAGAGCGACGGTACGGCGTGGATGGCCTCGTACGCGCTGAACCTGCTGGAGATCTCGCTGGTGCTCGCGCACAAGGACGAGGCGTACGCCGACCTGGCGCCCAAGTTCTTCGAGCACTTCGCGTACATCGCGGCGGCGTCCCGGCAGGCCGGACTCTGGGACGAGGAGGACTCGTTCTACTACGACGTGCTGCGCGAGACCGGCGGGGCGACCGTGCCGCTGCGGGTGCGCTCGGTCGTCGGACTGCTGCCGCTGGCCGCCACCGCGACGATCAGCACCATCGCGCTGTCCCGGCTGCCGGAGCTGACCACCCGGCTGCGCTGGTTCCTGGCGAACCGGCCGGAGTACAGCGACGTGGTCGGCGGGCGGCGCATCAACCACGGGCAGCAGCACCGCCTGCTGTCCATGGTCGGGCAGGACCGCCTGCTGCGCATCCTGTCCCGGATGCTCGACGAGGGGGAGTTCCTGTCGGAGTATGGGCTGCGGGCGCTGTCCAAGGCGCACGAGAACGCGCCGTACACGGTGAGCCTCGGCGGCACCGAGTTCAGCGTCGGGTACGAGCCGGGTGAGTCCACGACCGGGGTGTTCGGCGGCAACTCCAACTGGCGGGGGCCTATCTGGTTCCCGGTCAATTTTCTGCTCATCGAGGCGCTGCGCCGGTACTACCGGTTCTACGGCGACGACCTGATGGTGGAGTACCCGACGGGCTCCGGTCAGAAGCAGACCCTCGGCGCCATCGCGGACGACCTGTCGCACCGGCTGGTCAGGCTGTTCCTGAACGACGCGGACGGCCGGCGGCCGGTGTTCGGGCAGGTCGCGAAGTTCCAGGAGGATCCGGACTGGCACGACCTGATCCCGTTCCACGAGTACTTCCACGGCGACACCGGCGCGGGGCTGGGCGCCTCGCACCAGACCGGTTGGACCGCCCTGGTGGCCAACCTGATCCTGCGCAACCGCCGCTAGTGGCTCTGCCGGCGCGTCGTCGTGGGGGATGGCGACCGCCGGTTCGTGGCCGTCTAGTCGGCCGCCTGCGCTCGCCATCGCTGACCTGGCCGGCATCGCGAGAACGACCTCGGGGCGTAGGCCATCCTCGTGCGAGGTCGCAGCGGTGCGCACGGCGGTGTGCCGGTCGAGCGGTTAGCCTGTAGCGCGTCCTTTGCTGTCACTGGGGGGAGACGAGCATGCGGAACTGGATCGCCGGCGCGATGACGATACTCGGCAGTCTGCTGGTAATCGGCGGTGCCGTCACCGTCATCCTCAGAGCTTGGTGGAAGCCCGCCACCGAGGCCGCGGAGGCACCCGTGACGGCGGCCGAGCCCGCCCCGGTCTCCGCCGCGTCGACGGTCGGCACCGATCTGTTCGGTACGACGACGCTGCCCTCCCCGTACGCCGTGTCGGCACCGCCCGCCGAGCCGCACCCCGTGTCGGCGCCACCCTCCACTGCGGAGCCGACCCGCGGTCCGCGCCCGTTCGGCCGCTTCGATGCCCCGGAGCGGCTCATCGCGTGGGGCATCGTGCTGCTGGTCCTGGCCGCGGTCGCGGCCGGCGCGATCAGCTTCGATCTGGCGAGCGCGCCGGTCCGGTAGCGAGGTCCGATCGGGCCCGACCGGTCGCGCCGGCGGGGGAGGCGTCGGGGGCGTTCGCCTGGGCCACGGTCCGGCTCGGTCGCGGTCGCCCGTGGGTCCGTTCGTCCGCGACGACCCGGCCGTCGGCCAGGGTGATCACCCGGTCGGCGGCTGAGATCACCGCGTCGTCGTGGCTGGAGATGAGCACCACGTGCCCGGCGTACGCGTGCTGGCGCAGCAGGCTCAGGACCAGGTCGACCCGCCGGCGGTCCTGGTGCCCGGTGGGTTCGTCGCCGATCAGGATGGCTGGCACCAGCCGCAGCGCGCGGCCGATGGCGGCCCGCTGCTGCTCGCCGCCGGAGATCTGACTCGGCAGCCGGTCGGCCAGGTGGCCGATCTCCAGTCCTTCCAGCAGCGCGTCGACGGGGGTACCGGCGGCGCCGGGGTTGAGGCGGGCGGGCAGCTCGACGTTCTCGGCGACGGTCAGCTCGTCGATCAGGGCGAGTGACTGGGGTACGAAGCCCAGCTCGCCCCAGCCCATCCGCCCGGTCGGTAGCCCCTCGAACGGCGGCGCCCCGTCCACGGCTGGCACACCGTTGTCGGCCAGCGTCGACCCGGCGTCGGCCCGCTCGTACCCGCCGATGACCGACAGCAGCGTGGTCTTGCCGGAGCCGGAGGGCCCGGCGGCCACGGTCAGCTCGCCGGGGTGGATGTCCAGGCTGACGCGGTCGAGCGCGGTGACCGTCTCGGAGCCGCGCCGGAACCGCCGGGTGAGGTCGCGCGCCTTGATCATTTTTGCTCCGCTCCCATGCCCAGCTCAGCCCCTCCCGTACTCCTCGACGACCCCGTCGCGCATCCGCACCGTCTGATGGGCGCGACGGGCGACCGCGGGATCGTGGGTCGCGGCCACCACCGCCACGCCGGCCTCCGCCATGGCCAGGAACGCGTCCAGCACGGCATCGACCGACCCGTGGTCGAGCTGGCCGGTCGGCTCGTCGGCCATCAGCAGCGCGGGCGAGCCGAACGAGGCGAACGCGATGCCTACCCGCTGCTGTTCGCCCCCGGACAGCTGGCGCGGCAGGCGGTCGGCCCGGTCGGCCAGTCCCAGCAGCTCCAACAGCTCGTCCTCGCGGTCCCGCCCGTCGGGTACCCCGCGCAGCTGCGCGGCCAGGTGAAGGTGCTGCCGTACGGTCAGGTAGTCGAGCAGGTTGTCGGCGGGCGCCTGGAACATGAAGCCCAGCGTCCGGCGGCGCAGCCGCAGCCGGCCGCGCCGGGACAGGGTGGCCGCCTCCGTCCCGTCGATCATGATCGACCCGCTGTCCGGGCGGTCCACGCACGCCAGCAGGCGCAGCAGGGTCGACTTGCCGGAGCCGGACGGGCCGACCAGCGCGGTGAAGGTGCCGGGCGCGAGGTCGAGGTCGACCCCGCGCAGCGCGTTCACCTCGGAGCCGGCCAGCTGGTACGTGCGCCGCACCTCGCGGCACCGGACCGCAGGTCGGTCGTGCGGTCGGTCAGATCGTGTCACGGAGGACCTCCGAGGGGTTGGCCCGGCCGATCCGGCGCTGGGCGTACTCGGCGGCGCCAACGGTGATCACCGCCACCGCGGCGGCGATCAGACCGATCGGCAGGTACGGCATCGTGACCACGGCGTTGGGCAGCACGTCGGGGTCCACGTCGAAGCCCCCGCCCAGCACCTCGCTCAGCGCCGTGGACACGGCCACTCCGCCGATCAGCCCGGCCACCAGCGGCAGGGCCAGCTCGCCGAACATCGCGCGGCGGTGGCTGCGGGCGCGCAGCCCCATCCTGCGCAGCAGCACGTAGGCCCGCCGGTGCGACGGGGCCTGGGACTCCAGGTACAGCAGCAGGCCGACCAGGGTCACCAGGCCGGTCAGCAGGGACAGGGCGGTCAGGTAGTCGAAGGTGTAGGTGAGCGGCTCCCACTGCGAGTTGGCGTAGCGGTCGGCGGCCACCGCGACCTGCGTGATGGGCAGGTTCGCGGCCCGTGCCGCCCGCTGGATCTCCACGGGGTCGCCGCGCACCCAGAGCTGCGCGACCGCGTACTGTGCGTCGTCGCCCAGCGCTGCCTTGGGCACCAGCGCGGTCGGGTAGCCCGCCTGCTGGGCGGGCAGCACACTGGTCGGCACGACGTCGACCGTGCCGCCGAGTACGGCGTCGCCGCGCCAGGCGGCCTCCCGCACCCCGGCCGGGGTGAGTGCCGAGGCCACCACCTTCTGAGGCCCACCGGTCCGGGGCGCCCGGATCGGCGGCATCAGCTCGTCGAGGGACTTGCCGTCGATGCGGCTGTCCAGGTAGGCGGCCCTCGCGAAGGTGCCCGGATCGACCCCCAACAGGTCGGTCTGGGTCCCGCCGATGATCGCGCCGTCCAGGCGCAGCACCTCGGTCGCCCGGTCGGCCAGTGAATCCGGGATGGGCACCTGGCGGCCGAGGGTGAACACCACATCGCTGCCGAGGTGCAGCCGTGCCTCGTCGGCGATGGTGGCGTGCACCGACCCGGTGACGGTGGCGCCGTACGTGGCCAGCGCGATCGGTACCGAGGTGGCCCCGGCGAGCACCGCCACCATGACCGCCTGCCGGCCTACGCGCCGCCAGCCCAGGAACGCCGCCGGGGTGCGCGGGCTGCGCAGCCTGCCGCGCCGGCGCAAGTACCAGACGGCCAGCCGGGCGGCCAGGGTGGTGAGGCCGGCGACCACCATGATCGGTACCACCAGTAGCCGCCCCGGCACGTGCACCGCGGTACCCAGTCCGTTGGACGGGTCGCCGGTCACCCGCTGGTCGCCCAGCACCCGCCACACCGGCACGGTGGCGGCCAGCAGCACCAGCTCGTACGGCAGCGCCCGGAGCACCCGGTGGTGGCGGGAGCGCACCTGGTCGGTCAGCGACCGGCAGGCCACCCCGGCCACCACGGCGACCGTGAGCAGCGCGGCAAGCAACGTACCGGCGGCGCCCAGCGCGGCCCAGGGCGCGGCCTCGCCGGACAGCACCGGGTCCGGCCCGGCCCACCGCACCAGCGCCCACGCCCCCGACCAGCCGGCGACGGCACCCACGACCAGCGCCGGCAGCGACTCCACCACCGCCTTGAGGGCGAGCGCCCTCGCGCCGACCCCATGCGCCGACAGCAGGGTCAGCTCGCGCCGGCGTCGCTGCACCCAGAACGCCGCCGCGGCGCCGACGATCAGCAAGCCGACCAGCACGCCGGCGACGGCCACCGGGACCACCGCCGGCGCCATGGACCGGCGTACCAGCTCGGCGCGCGCGGTGAACTGGGGCAGGAGCGATCCGACCACGCTGTGGTTCGGCGGATCTGGGCTGAACCCGGAGTCGGGCGGCCCGAACAGCGCCGTCCTGAGCCGGGCGATCCCGACCACCGCGTCCCCGGCCTGGTCGTCGTCCAGGTCGGGGTTGGCCAGCGGGAACGAGATGGTGTGCGTCGCGTTCGTGAACAGGTTGGGCAGGGCGTCGAGGAAGCTCGGCTGGTCCGTGAAGATCACGACTGGGGTCGGCCGGTTGCCCTGCGGGCCGCGGTAGATCGGCAGCAGGTCGCACCACCACGGCTGATCGGGCTCTTGGCGCAGGTCACGGTAGATGGCCGCGACGGGCATGGTGACGGAGCTGACGGCGCCGCCGGGCGTGACGCCGCCGTACAGGTGCAGCTGGTCACCGACCTTGAGGTGGAGGGTGCCGGCGTACGCGTCGGAGACCCAGGCGCCGGTGCCCCGGGGCCCGTGGAGTACCTGGATGTGATCTTGAAAGCCGTCGCGGGACACGAGTTGGACCGGGTAGTTGTCGGCGTCGGGGAACGGGTGCGGGCCGGCGGCCGGTTGAGTCGGGCCGGCGATGGTCGCGACCAGGGTGGTCTCGGCGCCGCCGAGCTGGGGAACCGTCCGCGCCGTGGCGGTCGCGAGGCCGGTACGCCGGGCGACCAGCGCCGTGACGCCCTGCGGGCCGGGGCCGGCCGAGGGGGAGCCGTTCGAGTCGCCGGGGCTGACCAGGTAGCTGGTCACCGTGACGCCGCTCGACCACTGGCAGGCCGCCGAGATCTGATGATGCAGGGTGGCGCTGCGGGACGAGGACAGGAACGGCACGGCGGCAGCCGCCGGGAGCGTCGCCACCAACGCGGCCGCTACCAGCGCGATTACCACACCGCCGCGGCGCAGTAGCAGGGCCGGCCCCCGCCACCAGGGAGCCATTCGCAGCGGGCCCAGGCCCCGCGACGCTCCGAAATTCCGCATTCGTCCCCCGTCGCTGTGCGGCCGGAACCACCGGTGTGCGATCAAGCCACCTTAGGGCCGGGAACGGGTTGCGCCGAGCCCGGAACGCGGTGATACCAGCCGGCCCCGACCCGGGCGGCGAGGGCGCGCTGGTGGCGGGGGTAAGCGCCGGAGACGGCGGGTTGGACACCCCTTGGCCCGAGCGTTCTGGTCAGGGGACTATTCTGCGTCCGAGGTACGGCCGCGGATCATCTCGCGGCCGCGCGGTGACCAGCCTGCAGGAGGCCCCACGTGACCACCGTCGCACCGAAGCCGATCGTGACGCGGCCCTGGCCCGTCCGCCAACCCGCCAGGGGTTCGGCGATCGCGCGACTGCTGCGTACGACAGACGCGAAGCAGATCGGCCTGATGTATCTGGTCACGTCGTTCGGGTTCTTCCTCATCGGTGGTCTACTCGCGTTGCTGATGCGCGCCGAGCTGGCCCGGCCGGGGCTGCAGTTCCTCTCGCCCGAGCAGTACAACCAGCTGTTCACCATGCACGGCACGATCATGCTGCTGCTGTTCGCGACGCCAGTGTTGTTCGCGTTCGCCAACTACGTCGTGCCGCTGCAGATCGGCGCCCCGGACGTGTCGTTCCCGAGGCTCAACGCGTTCGCCTACTGGCTGTACCTGTTCGGCGGGCTCATGGTGATCGGCGGGTTCCTGACGCCGGGCGGTGCCGCCGACTTCGGTTGGTTCGCCTACCAACCGCTGGCCAACGGGCAGAACTCGCCGGGGGCGGGCGCCTCGCTGTGGTTCGTCGGCCTGGTGATCTCCGGTCTGGGTACCATCCTCGGCGCGGTCAACATGATCACCACCATCCTGACCCTGCGCGCGCCCGGCATGACCATGTTCCGGATGCCGATCTTCACCTGGAACATCATGGTCACCTCGCTGCTGGTGCTCATGGTCTTCCCGATCCTGGCGGCCGCGTTCCTGGCAGCCATGGCCGACCGGATGCTCGGCGCGCACATCTATGACTCACAAACAGGTGGTGCGCTGCTCTGGCAACACCTGTTCTGGTTCTTCGGGCACCCCGAGGTCTACATCGTCGCGCTGCCGTTCTTCGGGATCATTTCCGAGATCATCCCGGTGTTCAGCCGCAAGCCGATCTTCGGGTACAAGGGCCTGGTTGGCGCGACCATCGGTATCGCCGCGCTGTCCATGAGCGTGTGGGCGCACCACATGTTCGCCACCGGCCAGGTGCTGCTGCCGTTCTTCTCGTTCCTGTCGTTCCTGATCGCGGTGCCGACCGGTATGAAGTTCTTCAACTGGATCGGCACGATGTGGCGAGGGCAGCTCAGCTTCGAGACTCCGATGCTGTTCGCCATCGGCTTCCTGGTCACCTTCCTGTTCGGTGGCCTGTCCGGGGTACTGCTGGCCAGCCCGCCGATCGACTTCCACGTCTCGGACACCTATTTCGTGGTGGCGCACTTCCACTACGTGCTGTTCGGCACGATCGTGTACGCGGTGTACGGCGGCATCTACTTCTGGTTCCCGAAGATGACCGGCCGGATGCTCGACGAGCGGCTGGGCAAGGTGCACTTCTGGCTGACCACCATCGGCTTCCACACCACGTTCCTGGTGCAGCACTGGCTGGGCGCCGAGGGCATGCCCCGCCGGTACGCGGACTACCTGCCCAGCGACGGGTTCACCACCCTGAACACCGTCTCCTCGATTGGTGCCTTCATCCTCGGTGCCTCGACGCTGCCCTTCCTCTACAACGTGTGGAAGTCGTACAAGTCGGGGCGCGTGGTCGAGGTGGACGACCCGTGGGGGTACGGCATGTCGCTGGAGTGGGCCACCTCGTGCCCGCCGCCGCTGCGCAACTTCGACCGCATGCCCCGGATCCGCTCCGAGCGTCCGGCGTTCGACCTCAAGTTCCCGCACCTGGCTCCGGGCGGCGGCGGTGTGATCGCGTCGCCGGTCACGGTCGGGGTCGGCGCCGGGACGACGGTGCCCGCGCAGTCCGGTCCCGCCGACTCGGGCGTCGCCGACGCGGGGGCTTCCCAGTCGAGCGCGAGCGACAACTAGCGGTAGACGCGAACTCGGCCCCGGCGGTGAATGCCCGCCGGGGCCGAGTCATATGCATTTCGGGCGCCCGCCGGGCTCAGGGCTTCGGCCGCCGGCCGGCGGGCTCCAGAGCCGGCGGGCTCCAGAGCCGGCGGGCTTCCAGGACAGTTTGTAGAAGACTCGGCCGGTCAGACCTGCCGTACGGTGCCGGACAGGCCGACGCCCGCGGCGCGGAGTTCGATGAGGGCCGAGTCCACGGTGGACGGCGCTACGCCCGCGGTCAGGTCGAGCAGCACCGTGGTGTCGAAGCCGGCCCCGGCGGCGTCCAGGGCCGTGGCGCGCACGCAGTGGTCCGTCGCGATGCCCACCACGTCCACCGAGGACACGTTGCGGGCGCGCAGCCAGTCGGCGAGCCCCACGCCGTCCGCGCGGCCCTCGAAGCCGGAGTAGGCGGCCGCGTGCTCGCCCTTGGTGAACACCGCCTCGATCCGGCCGGTGTCGAGGTTGGGATGCAGGTCGGTGCCGGCCGTCCCGACGACGCAGTGCACCGGCCAGCTCAGCACGTAGTCCGGCGGGTTCCCGAAGTGGGCGCCGGGGTCGACGTGGAAGTCCTTGGTGGCCACGACGTGGTCCCAGCGCCGCCCGCCGGCCTCGCCCGCACTGGCCTCGCCCGCACCGCCTCCGTTCGGCGCGTCGGCGCCGTTGCACGCGTCACCTGAAGCGGTGGCGGTCGGATCGGCGAGCGCCGCGGTGATGGCGGCGGCGACGGCGGACCCGCCGGCGACCGCCAGCGAACCGCCCTCGCAGAAATCGTTCTGAACGTCGACGATGATCAGTGCTCGCATGGTCGCTCCGGGTCGAGGCTCGGGAACGGGAACGCCGCGGGGATCGGCACCCTGGTGGCGACCGGTGCCGTCGCGGCGGCATTGGCCTGGTGCGAATCCGTCCGGTGGAAGGGCGTCACGCGGCGGGAACGATGGTGACCGGGATGGCGGGATCGCCGGCCGACAGCTTCAATCCCTCCCAGGGTATGGAGATCAGGGCGTCGTGCAACCTCTCCCGGCTCTGGGTGAGGGTGGGTATGTCGTCCACCGGTTCGCCACCGGTGACGAATTCGCGCTGGAGCAGCCGGTCCCCGGTCTGGGCCTCGGGCAGCCCCCGCGAGACCACTATCTCCTCGGTGGCCGTGCCGGTCGGCTTGTGCCGCCGTACCGCCGTCTTCCGTCCGCCCACGGTGGCCTTGTGCTCCGAGCGCTTGACCACCGGCCGACCGTCCACCTCGACGAGCTTGTACACGAGGCCGGCGGTGGGTGCCCCGGAGCCGACCACGACCGCGGTGCCCGCGCCGTAGATGTCCACCGGCTCGGCCGCGAGCGACGCGATCGCGTACTCGTCCAGGTCGCCGGAGACTATGATTTTTGTCTCGGTCGCCCCGAGCGAATCGAGCAGTTGGCGGGAGTGCGCGGCGAGCACCGACAGGTCGCCGGAGTCGATGCGCACCGCCCGCAGCTCCGGCCCGGCCACCGCGATCGCCGTGCGGATGCCCTCCGCGATGTCGTACGTGTCGACCAGCAGCGTGGTCTCCTTGCCCAACTGCGCCACCTGCGAGGCGAAGGCCGTCCGCTCGTCGTCGTGCAGCAGCGTGAACGCGTGCGCCGCGGTGCCGGTGGTCGGGATGCCGTAGCGCCGGCCGGCCTCAAGGTTCGACGTCGAGGCGAAGCCGGCCAGGTACGCCGACCGGGCCGCGGCCACCGCCGCCGACTCGTGGGTGCGCCGGGAGCCCATCTCGATGAGCGGCCGGCCCCGTGCCGCGGTCACCATCCGGGCCGCCGAGGCGGCCACCGCGCAGTCGTGATTGAACACCGACAAGATCAACGTCTCGAGCACCACGCACTCCGCGAAGGTGCCGCTCACCGTGAGGATCGGGGAACCCGGAAAGAACAGCTCACCCTCGGCGTAGCCGGTGATATCGCCACGGAACCGGTACCGGGACAGCCAGTTGACCAGGTTCTCGTCCGCGACGCCCTCCTCGCGCAGGTGGTCCAGGTCGGCGCGGTCGAAGCGGAACTCCCGGAGCAGTTCGATCAGCCGGCCGGTGCCCGCGACCACGCCGTAGCGTCGGCCGGTGGGCAGCCGCCGGGCGAACACCTCGAACACGCATTGCCGGTCCGCGGTGCCGTCCCGGAGAGCGGCGCCGACCATGGTCAGTTCGTACTGGTCGGTGAGAAGGGCAGCGGTCACATTGACTAGCGTACGGTCGCATGCCGGGATTGCGGACAGAGGGCGTGGCACGATGGTGGGTATGACCGCGCCGCAGGTCGCGCCCATGGAGACGCCGGACATCGAAGAGGTACCCGCGGAGGACCGGCCGTGGGTCACCATCGTGTGGAACGATCCGGTCAACCTGATGTCGTATGTGACCTGGGTTTTCCAGAAACTCTTCGGGTACAGCAAGGACCGCGCCGAGGCGCTGATGCTGGACGTGCACCACAAGGGCCGGGCGATCGTGTCCTCGGGCGCGCGGGAGCGCATGGAGCACGACGCGTCGCGCCTGCACGCGTACGGTCTGTGGGCCACGGTCGACAAGCAGTGAGGCTCGGCAGGGTGTTGGTAACCGACGGGGTGACGATGAACGCGACGGCGGTGGCCGCGTTGGTGTGCCGGCATGATGAGAGCGAGGTGCGCGCGTGAGCATGTTTCGTCGCCACGCCGACACCTGCGTGGCCCGTTTCGCGGCCGACGAGGTGTCCGTGCTGCGTCAGGTGGCCACCGAGGTCATCGGTCTGCTCACCGACGGGTTCGACCGTGGCGATCCCGTGGTCGAGCGGCTGTTCCCGGACGTGTACGGCGACGACCCCGCGCAGGCCGCGGACTTCCGCCGGTACACCGAGGGCGACCTGAAGACCGCGAAGATCGACCAGGCCGGGGCCATCCTGGCCGCCCTGCCGTCCACCGGCGGTGCGGTCGTGCGGCTGGATCCGGAGGCGGCCGAGGCGTGGCTGCGGGCGCTCAACGACGTGCGGCTGGCCCTCGGCATCCGGCTGGATGTGAAGGACGACACGGATCTGCTCGAGGAACTCGACGACGCGGTCATGCGGGACCCGACGTCGGCACGGGTGCGCCAGTTGACCATGTACCAGTACCTGGGCGTTCTCCAGGAATCGCTGCTCGACGCGATCATCGCCCGAGGCGGGTGAGGGCGGAGGTTCCCTCCGGTCCTCGACAGCCCTCCTGCGGCCCGATCGCCGGTTCGCGAGGTAGGCTCTGTAACCGTGCTGACCATCGGGCGCGACATCATCGACGCGATAGTGGCGCACGCCCGCCGGGATCACCCCGATGAGGCGTGCGGTGTTGTCGCGGGTCCGATCGGATCGGACACCCCGGCCAGGCATGTGCCCATGGACAACGCCGAGCGCTCCAGCACCTTCTACCGCTTCGACTCGATGGAGCAGCTGAGGGTGTGGCGGGAGATGGACGACCGGGACGAAGAGCCAGTGGTGATCTACCACTCGCATACCGCGACCGAGGCCTACCCGTCGCGTACCGATTCCTCCCTGGCCGGCGAGCCGAAGGCGCACTACCTGCTGGTCTCAACCCGGGATCCGTCGACCGAGGAGATCCGATCGTTCCGGATCGTGGACGGGACGGTCACCGAGGAGCCGGTGCAGATCGTGGACGCCAGTGTGGACCCGACCGCCGTCACGACGTACATGTTCGGGCAGAGCCCGGCGACGGTCGACTACGAGTGTTCCGCCGGCCACTGAGCCGCGCCGCGAATACCACGTCCGTCGTCCCGCTTCCTGTCTGATTCGAGGAGTACCGCACATCATGGCCATCGAGGTTCGTATCCCCACCATCCTGCGCCAGTACACCGGCGGCGCGAAGATCGTCGAGGGTGCCGGCGACAGCATCGCCGACCTGCTCACCAACCTGGACGCCAGCTACGCGGGCCTGCGCGCCCGCCTGGTGACCGAGGACGGCGGCCTGCACCGGTTCGTCAACGTGTACGTCAACGACGAGGACGTCCGGTTCCTGGGCGCGCTGGACGCCAAGGTCAAGGACGGCGACACCGTGACCATCCTGCCGGCCGTGGCGGGCGGCTCGGGGCGCTGAGCGGCTCGGAGCGCTGAGCGGCGTCGAGCACTGAGCGGATCCGCGTGGTGAGCGGGGCCGGCCGCTGAGCCGGGGTCGCGCCGCCGGGCCTGGGCCCACCCGCTGAGACCTAGATCACCCACCGAGACCTGACCACTGCCGAAGCCTGGCCACTGCGCGGCGACGGCCACCGCTGAGCGACATCCGGCGGTGCGCCGTCCCCGGCGCCGCGTCATCCGGCGCCGGCGCCGGTCACCACCGGCCGGGGCCGACTCCTGGAGTCGCGCCCGGCGTCCGATCGACGCCGGGGCCCGGTCAACATCGGGGTCGACCGCCTCCTCACCCGGCCGGATCGAGCCTCACCTGCCCGGAACGAGAAGGGGGTGCCGGGATGGCACGGTTTGAGAGTCTGTTGGACACCTGCGGCAATACCCCGCTGGTCGGCCTGCCGAGGCTGTCGCCGCCCGCCGCGCCCGGCGAGCCCGAGGTGCGGCTGTGGGCCAAGCTGGAGGACCGCAACCCGACCGGTTCGGTCAAGGATCGGGCGGCGCTGTGGATGGTGCGCGCCGCCGAGGCCGCTGGCACCCTGCGGCCGGGCGACACCATCCTGGAGCCGACCAGCGGTAACACCGGCATCGCGCTGGCAATGGTGACCAAGCTGCGCGGGTACCGGCTGGTCTGCGTGATGCCGGAGAACGTCTCCACCGAACGGGTGCAGCTCCTCCGGATGTACGGCGCCGAGATCATCTTCTCGCCGGCGGCCGGTGGCTCCAACATGGCCGTGGCGCAGGCGAAGCAGATCGCGGCCGAGCACCCCGACTGGGTGATGCTCTACCAGTACGGCAACGAGGCCAACGCCCGCGCCCACTACGAGACCACCGGCCCCGAGCTGCTGCGCGACCTGCCGACCATCACGCACTTCGTGGCGGGACTCGGCACCACCGGCACGCTCATGGGCACCGGCCGGTACCTGCGCGAGAAGAACCCGGACATCGAGGTCATCGCCGCCGAGCCCCGGTACGGGGAGCTGGTGTACGGGCTGCGCAACATCGACGAGGGGTACGTGCCGGAGCTGTACGACGCCGGCGTGCTGACCCGCCGGTTCTCGGTCGGTACCCGGGACGCCGTGCTGCGTACCCGCCAGCTGGTCGAGACCGAGGGGCTGTTCGTCGGCTTCTCCACCGGAGCGGTGGCACACGCGGCGCTGGCCGTGGCGCACGAGGCACGCAAGGCGGGCCGAAGCGCCGATGTGGCCTTCCTGGTCGCCGACGCGGGATGGAAGTACCTCTCGACCGGCGCGTACGGCGGCACGCTCGGCGACGCCGAGGAGGCCCTGGAGGGGCAGCTCTGGGCCTGACCCGGCCCCCATAGCGGCGACGGCCGCGACCTGCCCAGAAGCCGGAGCATGCCCAGAAGCCGGAGCATGCCCAGAAACCGCGACCTGCCCGGAAAGTGAAGCATGCCTGGAAACCGTGGCATGCCCGGAAACTGAAGCATGTTTCGGAAGGCGGCCTTGTCCTGTCCGGGTTCGGCTGGGACGGCCCGAACGCGACCTCGCCGCCCGGGCGGCTCGCGCGGAGTGGGACGGTCCGCGCGAGCCAGGCCGCTCAGGCGGAGGTCGACACCACTATCGAGGCGATCAGGACCGCGGTCGCCGCGCCGAGGCACGTCCAGGGCAGGAATCCCCGCCGGGCCGTCACGAACCCGGCGGCGGTCAACAGGATGCCGACCAGGCCGCACAGGATCAGGCTGGGCTTGAACCAGGACGGCGGGTGGTTGGCGAGGATCACGACGAGCCCCCGGATGCCGATCCCGAGGCCGATCAGGCCGAGGAGGGCGGCCCACACGCACAGCACGATGAGCGGGCGCCCGGACGGCGGCCGGCTGGGCTTCCCGGCGACCTGCACGATCGGCCGGGCCGCGGTCATCGAGCGCAGCGCGGCGGCCAGGGCGGTGATCCCGCCCCGGTCGGCGGCGGGAACGGATTGCTCGTCGGCGCCCGGAACGCCGGTCGTCGTGTCGGCGGCGGGAACGCCGGTCATCGAGCCGCCGGCCGTGGGGTTGGCGGTCGTCGCGTTACCGGTGGTCGCGCCGCCGGTCATGGGGCTGCCGGCCATCGGGGCGCTGCCGGCCATCGGGGCGCTGCCGGCCATCGGGGCGCTGCCGGTCATCGGGGCGCCGCCGGTCATCGGGCCGCGCGACACCGGGCTGCCGGTCGTCGGGCCGCCGGCCACCGGGCCGGGAAACGCCGGGCTGCCGGCCGCCTGCCCACGGGGCGCGGGGATCGTCGGGCGGTAGGACGCCGGCCCGGCCGGCACCGGCCCGGCCGACGGGGTGCGGGAGGTCGAGCCGCCCGGCGTCGCGAACGCCGCCCCGCCGGACGTTGAGGCCGGCGACGTTGAGGCGGCAGACCCGGTGGCGGCCGGCGTTGTGGTGGCTGGCTTCGCGGGCGGGTGCGTCGACGTTGGCTTGGCGGAGGCCGCCGCCGATCCTCCGGAAGCCGCTGCGGGGGACGCCTGGGTGCGGGCCTCGGGCGCGCCGTCCGCCTCGGCCGACCGCGCCCGTGGCACGGTCACGGCCCGAGCAGGGGATGGTTCGGTTGCGTCAGATGGCACAGCTCCACCGCTTCCTCGATCGTCCGGAACACTTCGTGCGACGGAACGATTTACCCTCCGTGACGGAGCGCGCTCGAAGCGTGCCCCCGTTCGACGGGCCGTCCGCCTGCCTGTCACGTTAGCGACATCTTTCCCGTCGGGCCTCCGGGAGGGGGCATCGCACAGCGTAGGCTTGCCCTCCGTGACGGACGCGCCGATCGGCATCTTCGACTCCGGGGTCGGCGGTCTGACGGTGGCCAGGGCGATCCTCGACCAGTTGCCGCACGAACAGGTGCGCTATGTGGGGGACACGGCTCATCTGCCGTACGGGCCGAAACCGATCGCCGACGTGCGCCGGTACGCGCTGGAATGCCTCGATCAACTGGTCGATCAGGGCGTCAAGATGCTGGTGATCGCGTGCAACAGCGCATCTGCGGCGTGCCTGCACGACGCCCGGGAGCGCTATTCCGTGCCGGTGATCGAGGTGATCCGGCCGGCGGTGCGCCGAGCCGTGGCGGCCACCCGCAACGGCAGGATCGGCGTGATCGGCACGACGGCGACGATCACCAGCGGGGCCTATGTGGACGCCTTCGCGGCGGCGCCCGACGCCACGGTGACCGGAGCGGCCTGCCCGCAGTTCGTCGACTTCGTCGAGCGGGGAATCACCTCGGGTCGGGCGCTTCTCGGGCTGGCCAGCGGATACCTGGAGCCGTTGCAGCGGGCCGACGTGGACACGCTGGTGCTTGGCTGCACCCACTATCCGCTGCTGGCCGGCGTGATCGGGTTGGTCATGGGCGACGCCGTGACGCTGGTATCGAGTGCCGACGAGACGGCGAAGGACGTGTACCGGGTGCTCAACGAGCGCGGGATGTTCCGGCCCGACGACGCGCCGCCACCCGCACATCGCTTCCTCGCCACTGGCGACCCAACGGTGTTCGCCAAGCTGGCGTACAGATTCTTGGGGCCGGAGGCGACCGCCACGGCGCTGCCCCAGGCGGCAGCGTGAGCCGGTCAAGTGCCGGAGGTATCAGGTTCATCGCTGCCCGAGGTGGGCACGGCAGCGTGAGCCAGTCATGCGCCGGAGGCGTCGGGTTCATCGCTTGCTGGAGCGTCGCTGGCCAAAGGGCCGGGAAGGACTGGCGGTTGTGAGGCTCACCGTGCTCGGCTGTGCCGGCAGTTTTCCCGGCCCGGACTCGGCGTGCTCCGCCTACCTCGTGGAGGCGGACGGGTTCGCGCTGATGATGGACTTCGGCCCCGGCTCGATGTCGGCGCTGCAGCGTTACGGCAACATGCGCACGGTGGACGCGATCATCTTGTCGCACCTGCACTGCGACCACATGCTGGACGCCTGCTCGTACGTGGTGGTTCGGCGGTACTCGCCGGACGGGCCGTACCCTCAGCTGCCCCTCTACGCGCCGGCCGGCGCGGCGGAGCGGATGACGGCGGCCTACTGGAGCCCGGAAGAGGGCCCGCTGGACGATGTGTACGACTTCCGGACGCTGTCCGGCGGCACCTTCGAGATCGGGCCGTTCTCGGTCACTGTGGAGCGGGTCAACCATCCCGTGGAGACGTACGGCATCCGGCTTGAGCACGCCGGCCGGGTACTGGCCTATTCGGCGGATACCGGGATGTGTGACGCACTGGGCCGGCTGGCCGCCGGTGCGGACGTTTTCCTGTGCGAGGCCAGCTACCTCGATGGCGCGGTCAACCCGCCTGACCTGCACCTGACCGCTCGGGAGGCGGGCGAGGCGGCGACCAAGGCCGGCGTGGGTCGGCTGTTGCTGACTCATTTGATCAGTGCCTGGGGCAATGGGGACGAGACCTATCACGCCGCCGCGGAGGCATTCACCGGGCCCGTTGAGTTGGTCCGGCCCGGCGCGCGGTACGAGATATAAGGAACTCTTTCCCCGCTGGTCAGATCGATGTGACCCGCTGCACCGGCTGTACCCGCACCTTGAGCGCATGCGTGTCGCGATCATCACGGAGTCATTCCCGCCCGACGTCAATGGAGTCGCGCACTCAGTGGTGCGCGTCGCGGAGCACCTGGTGGCCCGGGGACACCGGCCACTCGTCATCGCGCCGGAGCCGGCCTCCGGCATGCCCCGGGTAACCGGGCCGTTGGGGTACCCGGTGGTCAGGGTTCCATCGTTGCCGATGCCCGGGTACCCGACCTTCCGGCTGGGCCTGCCGAGCCGCCGGCTCTCGGAGGCGCTGGTCGCCCACGGTACCGACGTGGTGCACCTGGCCGGCCCCTTCTTCCTCGGCGCCCGGGGCAGCACGGTGGCCCAGCATCTCGGGCTGCCGACCGTGGCGGTCTATCAGACCGATGTTCCCTCGTACGCCACCGCGTACCGGATGCGTGAGCTCGGCGGGGCGGCGGCCTGGCGCTGGCTGCGCCGGATCCACAACGCCGCGGACCGTACGCTGGCGCCGTCGACCGCGTCGGCCACCGCCCTGCTGGCGCACGGTGTCGAGCGGGTCTGGCTGTGGCGGCGGGGCGTGGACACCGACCGCTTCGACCCGAAGCACCGCAGCGCGGCGCTGCGCCGCGCGCTGGTGCCGGGCGGCGAGGTGCTGGTCGGGTACGTGGGGCGGCTGGCGGTGGAGAAGCGGGTCGAACTGCTCGCCGGGGTGTCGAAGCTGCCCGGCGTGCGCCTGGTGATCATCGGCGGTGGCCCGGTCGAGGCGTCGCTGCGCCAGGCGCTGCCCGACGCGGTGTTCCTCGGCGTCCGGCAGGGCGCGCAACTCGCCCGGCTGTACGCGAGCCTGGACATCTTCGTCCACAGTGGACCATTTGAGACCTTCGGGCAGACCCTGCAGGAGGCGGCGTCGAGCGGGTTGCCGGTGGTGGCCCCGGCCGCGGGCGGACCGGTGGATCTGGTGAACCACGGCCAGACCGGGCTGCTGGTGCCGCCCAACTCCGATCAGGCACTGGCGGACGCGGTGGCTCGGCTGGCCGCCTCGCCGCGGCTGCGCCAGTCGATGGGCGTCGCCGGCCGCAGGCTGGTGGAGGGGCGCAGCTGGACCGCCATCGGCGACGAGCTGATCGAGCACTATTCGGCGGTACTGGGCACGGCGCAACCAGCCGCGACCCCGGCCGCGGCGTGACCCGGCCGCACACCGGTACCGGGACACCCGACGCCATGAGAATCGTGCGGCTGGCCAACTTCGTCGCCCCGCGCTCCGGCGGCCTGCGCACGGCGATGCGTGCGCTCGGCTCCGGCTACCTCGCGGCCGGGCACGAGCCCGTGCTCGTGATACCGGGGGAGCGGGCGGCGGATGAGATGACCGATCAGGGTCGGCTCATCACGCTGCCGGGTCCGGTGGTGCCGCTCTCCGGCGGGTACCGGGTGCTGCTCAACCGGCGCCGGCTGACCTCCCTGCTGGCCGAGCTGCGCCCGGACCGGCTGGAGGTGTCCGACCGCACCACGCTGCGCTGGACCGGGGCGTGGGCCAGGCGCAACGGGGTGCCGTCGGTGATGGTGTCGCACGAGAGCGTGGCCGGCCTGCTCGGGCTCGCCGGCCGGGTGCTGTCCGGGCCGGCGGCGCTGCTGGCCGACGCGCTGAATTCCCGCACCGCCATGCACTACACCTCCGTGGTCTGCACCACGGACTGGGCCGCGGCCGAGTTCGCCCGGCTCGGGGTCGCCAATCTGCGCCGGGTGCCGCTCGGGGTGGACCTGAACAACTTCTCGCCGGCCGCCGCGTCCCTCGGGGTACGGCGCCGGTACGCGCGTGACGACGAGGTACTCATCGTCCACTGTGGACGTCTGTCGCCGGAGAAGCGGCCGGAGCGCTCGGTCATCGCGGTACAGGAACTGCGGGAGGCCGGGGTGCCCGCCGTGCTCGTGGTGGCCGGGGACGGGCCACTTCGACCCCGCTTGGTCCGCCGCGCGGCGGGGTTGCCGGTGCGCTTCGCCGGTTTTGTACCCGACCGAGCCGCGCTGGCCGCGCTGCTCGCCTCGGCCGACGTGGTGCTGGCGCCGGGGCCGGTGGAGACCTTCGGGCTGGCGGCGCTGGAGGCGTTGGCCTGCGGCACGCCGGTGGTGGTCAGCGACCAGAGCGCGCTGCCCGAGGTGATCGGCGCGGCCGGGGTGGCGGTACGCGGGGAGGCGTTCGCGGACGGCGTGCGGGACGTGCTCAACCGCCCGTCGGCGCAGCGCCGCGCGGCGGCCCGGCACCGTGCGCAGGAGTTCGGCTGGCCGAACGCGGTGGCCGGTTTCCTCGGCGTGCACGGCGTGTCCGGCGGCCTCGACCTCTCGGCCGGCCGCGATGATAGCGAGCTGGCCGCCGGCCCGGATGGTCTCGAACTGGCCGCCGGTCAGGATGGTCGCGACCTTTCCGGTGTGGCCGACGGGCCGTCGGCGCCCGCCGTCGCCGGTGCCTGGGACGACGGCGACGAGCTGGACGGCGAGCTGGCGGGGATCGCGTCGTGACCACGTTCGTCGCCCTGGGCGACTCGATCACCGTGGGCGTGGGCGATCCCCAGCCGGACGGCGCCTGGCGCGGCTGGGCGGCACTGCTGGCGGCGTCCCTGCCCGCGCCCCGACTGCACAACCTGGCCGTCAATGGCGCGTTGACCAGGGACGTCGAGCGCGACCAACTGCCCCGGGCGCTGGAACTGCGTCCCGACATCGCGTCGGTGATCATGGGCGTCAACGACACCCTGCGCCGCACCTTCGACGTGTGCCGCGTGGCCGGGACGATCGAGCGCACCCTCGCCGCGCTGCGCACCGAGGGTGCGATCGTGCTCACCATGCGCCTGCCCGACCCGGGGCGGATGTTCCGCCTGCCCGGGGGCCTGGCCCGCCCGCTGGCCCGCCGGATCCGGGCGGTCAACGCGGTCACCGACGCGGCGGCCGAGCGGTTCGGGACGGTACACGTCGATATCGCCGGGCACCCGGCCACCTATGAGCGTCGCATGTGGAGCGTCGACCGGTTGCACCCCAGCGAGCGCGGGCACCGGCTGCTGGCCCGCTCGTTCGCCGGCCGGCTGGGCCTTTCGCCGGCCCGCTGGCCGGATGAGGAGCCGGCCAACCCGCCACCCACGCTCTCCTCCGAGCTGCGCTGGATGGCGACGAAGGGGGTGCGCTGGATGGTCGACCGCTCGACGGATCTGGTGCCGTACCTGGCCGGGATGATGATCGCGGAGTGGTGGTACGGGCTGCGTGGGCTCGCGCACCGGCTCGACGACTCGATGGCCCGTGAGGTCACCGCCGCGCTGTGCGCCCCGTTGGTGCGGACTAGGCTGGCGGCATGGCCCGACCCGATGGACGTACCCCTGACCAACTGCGACAGGTAACGCTGACCCGGAATTGGAGCATGCATCCGGAAGGCTCCGTGCTCGTGGAGTTCGGCGCGACCCGAGTGCTGTGCACCGCGAGCGTCACCGAGGGCGTGCCCCGGTGGCGTAAGGGGTCGGGGCTCGGCTGGGTGACGGCGGAGTACGCGATGCTGCCCCGGGCGACCACCACCCGCTCCGACCGGGAGAGCGTGAAGGGGCGCATCGGCGGGCGTACGCACGAAATCTCCCGCCTGATCGGCCGCAGCCTGCGGGCCTGCCTGGACCTCGCGGCGCTCGGCGAGAACTCCATCATGGTGGACTGCGACGTGCTGCAGGCCGACGGCGGCACCCGGACCGCGGCCATCACCGGCGGCTACGTCGCGGTGGCCGACGCCGTGGCGTGGCTCGGCCGCAAGCGCGCGCTGTCCGGCAAGCCCGAGGCCGCGCTGCACCGGTCGGTGGCCGCGGTGAGTGTGGGCATCATCGGCGGCGAGCCCCGGCTGGACCTGTGCTACGAAGAGGACGTCATCGCCGACGTGGACATGAACATCGTGTGCACGGGCACCGGCGACTTCGTCGAGGTGCAGGGCACCGGCGAGCAGTCGGTGTTCAAGCGTGCCGAGCTGGACGCGCTGGTGGATCTGGGCGCGGCCGGTTGCGCGGCGCTGACCGAGCTGCAGCGCAAGGCCCTGGCCTCATGAAGATCCTGCTGGCCACCCGGAACAAGAAGAAGCTGGTCGAGCTCCAGCGCATCCTGATCGATGTCGCGCTGGTCGGGCTGGCCGACGTGCCGGCCTACGAAGAGGTGCCGGAGAGCGGGCTGACATTCGAGGAGAACGCGCTCATCAAGGCGCGCGAGGGCGTGGCACGCACCGGGCTGCCCACGGTCGCGGACGACTCCGGACTGGCGGTCGACGTGCTGAACGGGATGCCGGGCGTCTTCTCCGCGCGCTGGTCCGGCGTCCACGGCGACGACGCGGGGAATCTCGCGCTGGTACTGGCGCAGATCGGCGACGTGCCGGACTCGGCCCGGGGTGCCGCCTTCGTGTGCTCGGCCGCCCTGGCGCTGCCCGACGGGCGGGAGTGGACGGTCACCCGGGGGATGCCGGGCCGGCTCATCCGCGCGTCGCGCGGTGAGAATGGGTTCGGGTACGACCCCATCTTCGTGGCGGAGGGCCAGACGCGCACCAACGCCGAGCTGACGCCCGATGAGAAGGACGCGATCAGCCACCGGGGCAAGGCCTTCCGCGCGCTCGCCGAGATCATCACTGCGGAACTCACCGATCCGTCCGCAGCGGACACCTGAGCGGGTCCGGTCCGGCCGCCGGGAGCCCTTCGCGCCTCGAGAAAGCAGGTCGCTGCCGATGGCAGACGAGTTCGCCATGCGTCCGATCGGCCGGGTCGAGTCGTCGAGGGCCGAACCCATCGATGACGACTGGGGTGCGATCTCCGGCACGATCGTGCTCGACCCGGCCGTGGTCGGCGTGGACGCGGTCGACGGGCTGTCCGAGTTCTCCCACCTTGAGGTTGTCTTCGTGTTCGACCGGGTCGCCGAGGCCGGGGTCGAGACCGGGGCCCGGCACCCCCGCGGCAACCAGGCGTGGCCGCGGGTCGGCATCCTCGCGCAGCGGGCCAAGAACCGGCCCAACCGGGTCGGCGTGTCCCGCTGCGAGCTGACCGGCGTCGAGGGACTGCGGCTGCTGGTGCGCGGGCTGGACGCGATCGACGGCACGCCGGTGCTGGACGTGAAGCCCTACCTGGAGGAGTTCGGCCCGCGCGGCCGGGTGCGGCAGCCGGCCTGGTCGCGCGAGCTGATGCGCGGGTACTGGTAGGCCCCGGGCACGACCAGTCTGGCTCGGCGCGTCTGGCGCCGCGCGACGACCCAGACCAGTCGCTAGAGCAGCGGGCCGACGGCCTTCTCGACGGCGGCCCTCAGGTCGGCCCCGCGTACCGATTCGCGGGCGGACTCCAGCACGGGAGCGAGGAAGACGTCCGGCCCCGGCTCGCCGGCGAACCGGGCCACCGCCTCGATCGCGACCCGGCCCGCGGGCGACGCGGTCAGCGGTGCGCGCAGTTGGAGCCCGCGCACCCCGGCCAGCAACTCGACCGCCAGCAGGCTGGTGAGGTTGTCCAGCACGGTGCGCAGCTTGCGGGTGGCCGCCCACCCCATGCTCACGTGGTCCTCCTGCATGCCGCTGGTGGGCAGCGAGTCCACGCTGGCCGGGTTGGCCAGCCGCCGGTTCTCGGCGACGATGCCGGCCGCGGTGTACTGGGCGATCATCAGCCCGGAGTTGACCCCGGCGTCCGGGCTGAGGAACGGCGGCAGGTCCCGGGACCGGCACACGTCCAGCAGCCGGTCCACCCGGCGCTCGGCGATCGCGCCGACCTCCGCCGCGGCGATGGCCAGGAAGTCCGCCGCGAAGCCCAGCGGCGCCCCGTGGAAGTTGCCGGTCGACTCCACCCGGCCGTCCGGCAGCACCACCGGATTGTCCACAATGGACACCAACTCGCGGGCGGCCACCTCGTTCACGTGGCCCAGGGTGTCCCGGGCCGCCCCGGCGACCTGCGGGGCGCACCGCATCGAGTACGCGTCCTGCACCGCGTGCGCCATGTCGTTGCGGTGGCTGTCCATGATGGACGAATTCTGCAGCAGCCGGTGGATGTTGGCGGCCGAGACGGACTGGCCCGGATGCGGCCGGATGGCGTGCAGCTCGGGCTGGAACGGCCGGTCGCTGCCGAGCATCGCCTCGATGGACAGCGCGGCGGTCAGGTCCGCCATGGTGAACAGGTGCGCGGCGTCGTCGGCGGCCAGCAGCAGCATGCCGAGCATGCCGTCGGTGCCGTTGATGAGCGCCAGCCCCTCCTTGGCTGCCAACCGGATCGGGCGCAACCCGGCCCGGCTCAGCGCCTCGCCGCCGGCCACCCGGGAGCCGTCGTCGCCGAGCACCCAGCCCTCGCCGAGCAGGACGAGCGCGCAGTGCGCCAGCGGCGCCAGGTCGCCGGAGGCGCCCAGCGAGCCGTGCTCCGGCACCCACGGGGTGATGTCGTGGTTGAGCAGGTCCACCAGCGCCTGGGCGACCAGTGGCCGGACCCCGGACCGGCCCATGGCCAGCGACCGCACGCGCAGCAGCATCATCGCGCGAACCACCTCGCGCGGCATGGGTGCGCCGATGCCGGCGGAGTGGGAGCGGATCAGCGCGTGCTGGAGTTCGGAGCGGCGCTCGGGCGAGATCGGGGTGTCGGCCAGTGCCCCGAAACCGGTGGAGACACCGTAGACCGGGCGGCCGTCCCGCTCGATGGCCTCCACGAGGTGCCGGCTGGCGGTCATCGCGTCGAGCGCGGCCGGGGACAGCTCCAGCCGGGCCCCCCGGCGGGCGGTGGCGACGACGTCGTCCGGGGAGACTCCGGTCGGCGAGATGGCGATGGTGGTGCTGGTCATGTCGGCTCTCCGCGCTGAATTACTCGGTGGATCAGTGGTACTCCCGGCCGGTAGGCCAGGTGCAGATGGCTGGGTGCGTCCAGGATGGACAGATCGGCACGGGCACCGACGTCCAGGTGCCCGATGTCGTCGCGGCGCAGGGCTCGCGCGCTCCCGGTGGTGGCGGCCCAGAGCGCCTCGGCCGGGGTCATCCGCATCTCCCGTACCGCGAGCGCCAGGCAGAACGGCATCGACGAGGTGTACGACGAGCCCGGGTTGCAGTCGGTGGCCAGGGCGACGGTGGCGCCGGCGTCGAGCAGCGCGCGGGCGTCCGGGTACGGCGACCGGGTGGAGAACTCGGCGCCGGGCAGCAGGGTCGCGACGGTGTCCGAGCCGGCCAGCGCGTCAACATCCGATGTGGACAGATGGGTGCAGTGGTCGGCGCTGGCGGCGCCCAGCTCGACGGCTATCCGCACCCCCTCACCGGCGGTGAGCTGGTTGGCGTGGATGCGGGCACCGAGCCCGGCCGCGATGCCGGCGCGCAGGACCTCCCGGGCCTGGTCGGGGTCGAACGCGCCGCGCTCGCAGAACACGTCGATCCACCGCGCGTACGGTCGGACCGCCTCCAGCATCGGGCCGCCGACCAGCCGCACGTAGTCGGCGGGGTCGTGGCCCTCGGGCACTACATGGGCGCCGAGGTAGGTGGTCTCGGCGGTGAACTCGGCGGCCAGCCGCACGGACCGGGCCTCGTCCTCGACGGTCAGCCCGTATCCGCTCTTGATCTCGATGGTGGTGGTGCCCTGCCGGCGTGCCTCGGCCACCAGCCGGGCGAGGTTGGCCCGCAGCAACTCGTCGTCCGCGGCCCGGGTGGCGGCCACGGTGGTGCGGATCCCACCGCCGGTGTACGGCTGTCCGGCCATCCGGGCGGCGAACTCGGCGGCCCGGTCGCCGGCGAACACGAGGTGCGCGTGGCTGTCCACGAAGCCGGGGATGACGGCCCGGCCGGCCGCGTCGATGCGCCGGTCCGCCGCCGGAACCCGGGAGGACGGGCCGATCCAGGCCACCCGCCCGCCCGAGACGACCAGGGCCGCGTCCGACAGGGTCCCCTGTGGACCGTGCGTGGTCAGCTCGCCGATGTTGTCCACCACGAGACTCGGGCCGCCGCCGAGGTTCGCAGCGCCGCCGCTCGGGCCGCCGCCGGTGACGCTCATCCGGTCACCGCCCCGATCGACTCGCGCAGCTCGCGCGCCACGTCGAGGGTCACGTGCCGCCCCTCCCGCACCACCACCCGGCCATCCACCACCACGTGAGTAACGTCCGCCGCCGTGGCCGCCAGTACCGCCCCGGCCAGCGGCTCGGTGCCCGCGGTACGGACCGAGTCCAGGGCGACGCTGACCAGATCGGCCCGGTGGCCCGGGGCCAGCGCGCCAGCGTCCGGCCAGCCGATCGAACGGTGACCCGCGGACGTGGCCGCGGCCAGCAGTTCGCCCGGGGAGAAGTGCCCGCGCCGCTCGGTGCGCAGGCGCTCGTCCAGCTCCACCGCCCGGGCCTCCTCGAACAGGTCGACGACGGCGTGCGAGTCGCTGCCCAGACACAGTGGGCTGCCGGCGTCGGCCAGCGCCCGGGCCGGGCCGATGCCGTCGGCGAGATCCCGCTCGGTAGTCGGGCAGAGGCAGGCGCCGGTGCCGGTGTCGCCGAGCAGCGCCAGATCCACCTCGGACAGGTGGGTGGCGTGCACCGCCGTCGTACCGGGACCCAGGGCGTCGTGCGCGTGCAGCACGGCGGCGGGGGAGCGGCCGTACCGGGCCCGGCAGTCCTCGTTCTCGGCCCGCTGTTCGGACAGGTGCAGGTGCAGCGGCAGCCCCTCCGCCGCCGCCACGAGAACACCGATCTGCTCGGCAGGCACCGCTCGCACCGAATGCAGTGCCGCCCCCCGGCGGGCGTGCGGCGCGCGGCGCAGCCCGGACGCCCTCGCGGCCCAGCCGTCCGCGTCGCCATCGCCGAAGCGCAGCTGCGCGCCGCGCAGCGGCTGACCGTCCACGGTGGAGGTCAGGTACAGGGTGTCCAACAGCGTGATCCGGATACCCGCCTCGGCCGCGGCGGCGATCAGGGCGTGGCCCATCGCGTTCGGGTCGGCGTACCGGGCGCCGCCCGGCGCGTGGTGCAGGTAGTGGAACTCGCCCACCGCGGTGATGCCGGCCAGCACCATCTCGCCGTACACGGCCCGGGCCAGGCGGAAGTAGGAGTCCGGATCCAGCCGATCGGCGAGCGCGTACATGCCCTCCCGCCAGGTCCAGAACGTGCCAACTCCGGCGGGGTCCGCTTTGTGGCGCAGCCGAGCACCCACAACGTCTCCCTGCACCCGGCCGCGCAGGGCGCGGTGGAACGCGTGGGAGTGCGCGTTGGCCAGGCCCGGGATGGTCAGTCCGGGCAGCCGGGTGGCGTTCCCGGCCGGCGCGCCCGGTCGCACCTCGACGATCACGCCGCCGGCGACCTCGATGAGCACGTCGCGTACCGGCGTCTCGCCGCCCAGCCAGGCGTGCTCGGCGTGGTACCGGGCGGGAGCCGAGGGCGCGTTCACCGGCAGGCCAGCTCGGCGAGGACGTCGGCCAGCGCGGTGACTCCGGCCGCGCAGTCGTCGTCGGTGGCGTACTCGCCGGGCGCGTGCGAGACCCCGGTCGGGTTGCGGACGAACAGCATCGCCGTGGGCACCCGGGCGGCCAGCACCCCGGCGTCGTGCCCGGCCCCCGTCGGCAGGACGGGCGCGCCCAGCAGGGTCGCGAGCCGGTCGCGCAGGCCGGCGTCGAAGCCGGTCGCGGGCGAGACCGACTCCGGGGTCACCGTGACCGTGGTGCCGTCCCGGCCGGCCCGCTCCGCCGCCCGTACCGAGACCGCCTCGACCAGACCGTCCAATGTGGACTGATCGGCGGCCCGGGCGTCGAGCCACCCGGTCACCCGCTCGGCGATCGCGTTGGTGGCGTTGGGCGCGGCCGAGATCCGGCCGATCGTGGCGTGCGCACCACGCAGCCGGGCCTCCTTGTTGGCGGCCAGCACGGTGTAGGCGAAGGTGAGCATCGGGTCGCGACGGTCGGCCATCCGGGTCGTACCGGCGTGGTTGCCCTGGCCGGTGAACTCCAGCCGCCACCGCCCGTGCGGCCAGATCGCGCTGGCCACGCCGACCGGGCGGTCCAGCGCCCGGCCCTGCTCCACGTGCAGCTCCACGAACGCGCCGATGCCGGCCAGCCGGTCCGGATCCGGACCGAGCCCGGCCGGGTCCAGGCCGCTCGCCTCGGCCAGCCAGACGCCGTCCGGGTCACGCAGCGCCGCCGCCCGGTCCGGGGCCAGCGTGCCGCACATCAGCCGGGAGCCCAGGCAGGCGATGCCGAACCGGGACCCCTCCTCCTCGGCGAACGCGGCGACGCCGACCGGCCGGGCCGGTGCCAGGCCACGCTCAGCGAGCAGGTCCAGGGCGAGGAAGGCAGAGACGACCCCCAGCGGGCCGTCGTACCCGCCCCCGCCCGGTACCGAGTCGAAGTGCGACCCGGTCACCACCGCGTCGCCGGCGGCCGGATCGCCCAGCCAGGCCCACAGGTTGCCGTTGCGGTCGGTCTCGACCGGCATCCCGCGCGCGCCGGCCTGCTCGGCGAACCAGTCCCGGCAGGCCAGCTCCGGCGGCGACCAGGCGTACCGGTGGTACCCGGACTCGCCGTGCCCGATCGGTGCGAGGGTGCGCCACAGGTCGGCGAACCGTTGGGGCGTCATGGCGCCAGCGCTCACGCCGACTCCCGCATCGGGATGCGCACCCCGTGCTCCTCGGCGACCTGCGCCGCCAGCTCGTAGCCGGCGTCCACGTGCCGCATCACGCCGGTGCCCGGGTCGTTGGTCAGCACCCGTTCGATCTTCTGCGCGGCCAGTTCGGTGCCGTCGGCCACGGTGACCTGACCGGCGTGGATGGAGCGGCCGATGCCGACCCCGCCGCCGTGGTGGATGGACACCCACGAGGCGCCGGACGCCGTGTTCAGCAACGCGTTGAGCAGCGGCCAGTCGGCGATTGCGTCGGAGCCGTCGGCCATCGACTCGGTCTCCCGGTACGGCGAGGCGACCGAGCCGGTGTCCAGGTGGTCGCGGCCGATGACGATCGGCGCCTTGAGGGTTCCGTCGGCGACCAGTTCGTTGAAGCGCAGCCCGGCGCGGTCCCGCTCGCCGTACCCGAGCCAGCAGATCCGGGCCGGCAGGCCCTGGAAGGCGACCCGCTCGCCGGCCAGCCGGATCCATCGGGCCAGCGATTCGTTCTCCGGGAACAGCTCCAGGATCGCCCGGTCGGTAGCCGCGATGTCGGCCGGGTCGCCGGACAGCGCGGCCCACCGGAACGGCCCCTTGCCCTGACAGAACAGCGGCCGGATGTAGGCCGGCACGAAGCCCGGGAACGCGAACGCGTCCGCGAAACCGCCGGCCAGCGCCTCGCCCCTGATGGAGTTGCCGTAGTCGAAGACCTCGGCCCCGGCGTTCTGGAAGCCGACCATCGCCGCCACGTGCCGGGCCATCGAGGCGCGGGCCCGGTCGGTGAACTCCTCGGGCTTCTTGGCGGCGTAGTCCGGCGCGTCGTCCGGCTCGATGCCCTCCGGCACGTACGACAGCGGGTCGTGCGCCGAGGTCTGGTCGGTCACGATGTCCACCGGTACGCCGCGGGCCAGCAGCTCCGGCACGACGACGGCCGCGTTGCCCACCACACCGACCGACAGCGCCCTGCGTTCCCGCTTCGCCGCGAGCGCGAGCGCCACCGCCTCGTCCAGTGTGGACGCGACCGTGTCCAGGTACCGGGTGGCCACCCGGCGCGCCAGCCGGGTCGGGTCGACGTCGATGATCAGGCAGGCGCCGCCGTTCATGGTGACCGCCAGCGGCTGAGCGCCGCCCATCCCGCCGCAGCCGGCGGTGAGCGTGAGGGTGCCGGCCAGGGTTCCGTTGAACCGCTTCTCCGCGACGGCCGCGAACGTCTCGTAGGTGCCCTGCAGGATCCCCTGCGTACCGATGTAGATCCACGACCCGGCGGTCATCTGGCCGTACATGGTCAGGCCCAGCCGTTCCAGCCGCCGGAACTCCGGCCAGGTGGCCCAGTCGCCGACCAGGTTCGAATTCGCGATCAGCACCCGGGGGGCCCACTCGTGCGTGCGGAACACGCCGACCGGCCGGCCGGACTGCACCAGCATGGTCTCGTCATTTTCCAGGGTGGACAGTGTGCGGATCAGCGCGTGGTAGGACGGCCAGTCCCGGGCGGCCCGGCCGGTGCCGCCGTAGACCACGAGGTCCTGCGGCCGTTCCGCGACGTCGGGATCCAGGTTGTTCTGCAGCATCCGCAGCGCCGCCTCCTGCGGCCACGCACGGGCGGTCAGCGCGGTACCCCTCGGGGCCCGAATCGTGTCCACATCGAACTCCTGTCTCACGAAACCCTGTCCACCGGCGGACTTCCTAACGGACGAAGACGTTGCGCCGGGCGGCGGACGATTCAAACTGCTCCAACCGCGCCTGGGTGTCCGCCGGCGCGGCGTCGCACATCGCCTGCAGCAGCACCATGGCCAGCGCCATCGGGGCGACGTGCAGGTCGAAGACCAGCCGGGCGCCGACCGCCGCGCTCAGCGTGACATCCGCCAGCGCGGCGGCGGGGCTGATCGGGGAATCGGTCAGCACCACCAGCGACAGCCCCGCCGCCCGGGCGGCGTCCAGCGCGCCGAGCGCCTCGCGCGGGTACCGGGGCAGGACGATGGCGAGCATGGCCGTCGCCCCGGCCGCGACGGCCTGGTCGATCCGGTCGTGCAGCAGGCTGCCGCCCTGATCGAAGGTCCGCACGTCCGGGTGGATCTTGGCGGCGAAGTACCCGAAGTAGTTGGCCATCGGCGCGGCGGCGCGCAGCCCGAGCACGGGCAGCGCCGGGCTGCGGATCAGTGCCGCGCTCGCCGCCGCGATCGCCGCCCGGTCGGTCGTGCCCTCGGCCAGGCGCTCGGCGAGCCGGCCGAGGTTGTCCAGCTCGCCGTCGATGGCGTGCTGCAGCTCGTTGCGGGGCGGCCAGCCCCGCCCGGCCGGATCGGCCACGGCCGCCTGGCCCGCGCCGAGGATCGTGCCGGCCGCGCCGGTCCCAACGAGCACGCCGGCCTTGTCCGCGTCACCGGCGTCGCGGGCCTCGTCCGCGCTCCCGGCCCCGCGCACGCTCCCGGCCCCCCGCACGTTGTCCGCGTCACCGGTCCCGCCGGTCGTACCGGCGCCGCCGGTCCCGAGGGCTGTGCCGGTCGGGTTGGCCGTGCCGGTCGGGTTGGCCGCACCGGGCCGGGGGGTGTCGCCGGCCCGGTGCGTGCCGCCGACCTCGTGCGCGCCGCCGGGCCCGGGGGCGGTACCGGGCCAGTGCGCGCCACCGGTCGGATAGGCGTGGCCGTTCGGGACGGGGTCGCGCAGCGACCGGCGCAGGGCCGGATACCCGTCGAACCCGAGGGCCATCGCGAACCGGGTGACCGACGGCTGGCTGACCCGGGCCAGCTCCGCGACCTCGCTGCTGGACAGGAAGGCGGCATCCGGCCGCTCCAGCAGGCACTGCGCGATGCGCCGCTGGGTAGGGGTCAGCCGTACCCCGTCCACCAGCCGCAGCAAGCCGTCATTCACCGGGGGAATGTATGCAGACTTTCATTCAGCAGTCAACCGGTACCCTCCCGGCCGGTACCCTCTGTGCATGAGGCTCGGAGCGATCGCCACCTATCCCGTCAAGAGCTGTCGGCGGCTGGAGCACGGGCGGGCCACCGTGCACCGGTGGGGGCTGGACGGCGACCGCCGCTGGATGGTCACCGACGGTACGGGGCGCATGCTGACCCAGCGTGAAGAGCCGCGGATGACCCAGATCCGGCCCGAGATCGTGGGCGGGGCGCTGGTGCTGCGCGCCGAGGGCGCCGGTGAGCTGCGGGTACCGGCGCAGCCCGCCGATTTGGAGCCGATCACGATCTGGCGTACCACGGTGCCGCTCAGCCGGGTGGGCGAGGAGGCGGACGTCTGGCTGTCCGCGGTGCTGGAGCGCAAGGTGCGCCTCTACTACCTCGACGACCCCACCCGGCGGCCGATCAACCCGGACTACTCCACCCCGGACGACCGGGTCAGCCTGGCCGACGGGTACCCGCTGCTGCTGGCGAACTCGGCGTCGCTGGCGGCGCTCAACGACTGGCTGGCGGAGGAGAGCCCGAACGAGGGTCCGCTGCCGATGACCCGGTTCCGGCCCAACGCGGTGGTGGACGGCGCGGCACCGTGGGCGGAGGACGAGTGGCTCGGCCGCCGGGTGCGGATCGGCGCGGTCACCTTCCGGGTACCGAAGCCGTGCGACCGGTGCGTCATCACGACCACGGATCAGGAGACCGGAGCCCGGGGCCGGGAGCCGCTGCGGACGCTGGCCCGGCACCGCAACGTCAACCAGGGCCTGCTGTTCGGCGTGAACCTGATCCCGGACGGCCGCGGGGAGATTGCCGTCGGCGACGAGGTCGCGGTCCTGGACTAATTCGCCCCGCGTTTCATCTTCGCTCCGGTCGGGTTTGATCTTGCCGCTTAAGATCCCCTTATGAGACTTCGCACCCTTCTGCGCAACCGGCTCAGCATGACCGCGGCCCTCGCCGTCGTGGCCATGGGAGCACTGTCCCTGCCCGCGGCCCCCGCGAGCGCGGCGCCCATCTATTGGTCGTTCCGGAACACCTTCACCGGCAAGTGCCTGACGGCGGGCGTCAGCAACGGCAGGACCGGAAAGGCCTACGTCGCCACCTGCACCTACGGGGCCAGCCAGGAATGGGACTGGGTCAACGGCGTGAAGGGCGATGAGGAGCTGAGGAGCAAGGCGACCGGCCTCTGCCTGGACACCGACAACAAGTCCGCCACCAACACCGTCTGGACCTCCTCGTGTGGCCTGTTCTCCGACGGCGAGTACTACTCCTACTCCCACGATCTCCGTTCGGACCTCGGAACCCATCTGAGGACCGACCCACACGATGCCAGCGCCGTCTACGCCACGAGGAGCAAGGCGACCGACGGGGCCTACTTCGCCTGGACCGGGAGCACGAACTGATCCACGGGCCGGTTAGGGATGCCGGCCGGCGTCCCCGACCGGGCCGGCGAGCCCGACCGAGCCGGCGAGCGCCGGGGCTGGGCGGTGGGGCCGGTGAGAGTCGAACTCACACTGGCGCGGACCTAAACCGCGTGCCTCTGCCATTGGGCTACGGCCCCGAGTCTCCGGATAGTACCTGCTAACCGAGCCTCGTGACCTCTACGGTTACCTCGGAAACACGGCCCGGCGGGGCGTGATCGCCATCTTCCGGGGTGCTTTGCCCGAATAATCCCGGCCACCCGCCGCCACCTGCGACGGGCCGGCCGGCGTGTCGCCACGCGGCGCCCGGGCGGCGCATCCCGATCGGCGGCGGGATCGGGTCATGCGAGGTGGACTGTCCGAGTCGGACAGCCGGGGCCGGGGCCGGGGCCGAGCCGTCAGTCCAGTCCCAGCTCGCGGCGCAGCTTGGCGACGTGCCCGGTGGCCTTCACGTTGTACATGGCCCGCTCGATCCGGCCCTGCTCATCGATCACGAAGGTGGACCGGATCACGCCGGTGACCGTCTTGCCGTAGAGCTGCTTCTCGCCGTAGGCGCCGTACGAGGTGAGTACGCCGCGGTCCTCGTCCGACACCAGGGGGAAGGTCAGCTGGTCGCGCTCCCGGAACTTGGCGAGCCTGGTCGGCGAGTCCGGGGAGATGCCGATGACCTCGTAGCCGGCCGACCGCAGGGAGGCGATGTTGTCCCGGAAGTCGCACGCCTGCTTGGTGCAGCCCGGGGTCATCGCGGCCGGGTACGCGTACAGCACCACCTTGCGGCCACGCAGCGAGGAGAGCGTGAGCTTCTCTCCGGAATCGGTCAGCAGGCTGAATTCCGGGGCGGCGTCGCCGGGCTGGAGTCGTACGGGCTCGGTCATGAGGCCCAGACTAGCCCGTGCGGCGGTCGGCGACCCCTCGCCGCGTACCGCCTATCTCTTCGCCGCGTCCACGGCCTCCAGCAGCGTGTCCGCCCCCGCGTTGGGCACGGTCCGGCCGGCCACCAGCAGGGTCGGCGTGCCGCTCACGCCCTTGTCCGTTGCCACATCCGTGCTGTGTCCGACCCATCGCCGGTAATCGCCGTGCCGGACGCAGTGGGCGAACTCCGGATCGATCAGCCCGACCCAGGCGCCGATCTGGACCAACTGGTCGTCCGTCAGGCCCGGGGCGTTCTCCGCCGGCTGGAGCGCGAACAGCGCCTTGACGAAGTCGAGGAACTTGCCGCCGTCCGCCGCGCAGGCGGAGGCGGCCGCGGCCTGGGTCGAGTACCCGGGCGGGTTCGAGGACTGGTCCAGGATGGCGATCGGGTGGTACGTCAGGGCGATGGTCCTGGACGCGAGCAGCTGGTCGATCGCGCCGCTGGTCGAGGACTCGAAGTCCTTGCAGTGCCGGCAGTTGAAGTCGACGTACACGTCGACCTTGATCTTCCCGGAGGAGATCACGATGCCGTTGCCGTCCCCGGTCGCGCGCACCGGTACCGGAAACGGCTGGGACTTGTTGTGCTCGTACGCTCGCCAACCGGCCACCCCGGCGAGCACCAGGGCGACCGCCGCGAGGATGGCCACGGCCCGCCGGGCGCGACGGCGCTCGCGTTCGCGCTGCCCCGGCAGCTCCTCCTCGCTGACCAGGTCGGCTGGCGAGGTGTTCAACTCGGAATTGTCGTTGGTCCGTGAACTCAACTCTGGTTCCTCCACTGCACGGGAAGGCGTCGGTGCGGGGGTGGAGGAGTCGGTCGCGTGCTCACACCGAGTGGCGATGGCGCTAACTCAGCGTACTGGCAAATGGGCGGGAACTTTCCGATCGCCCCAAACGACTACCCAGGAGTGAGCTGTTCGACGGGCGGCGCCCTCGCGTGGCGTGCCGGCATGCCAGGGGCGGGCCCTACCGGTCGCGTCAACCAACCGGCACCATATCCGGCATGACCCCCCGCCGATTCCGTAGCCGACCGCGCCGCCGACCCGGCCAGTCGACCCACCGAGTCTCCGACCGCATCCAGGGCCGGGTGGACCGCCGGATCTCCCGCCGGATCTCTCGCCGAATGCTGGTCGCGCTCGCCGGCGCGCTGCTCGGGGTGGCCGGGTTCTTCGCGCTGCCGGCCGGCCCGGCCAGCGCGCACGCCGCGCTGGTCCGCACCTCGCCGACGCAGGGCTCGGTGGTCCAGCAGCCGCCCAGGGAGATCGTGATCACGTTCTCCGAGGCGGTGACCCCGGTCCGGGAAAAGATCAAGGTGATCGGGCCGGACGGCAAGCGGGTCGACCGGGGCAACCCGACGATCAGCGGGGACGACATGCACGTCCCGCTGCGCGGTGACACCCAGCGGGGCACGTACGTGGTGGGGTACCGGGTGATCTCCGCCGACGGGCACCCCGTCGGCGCCGCGTTCACCTACTCGCTGGGCGCCCCGTCGAAGAACACCGCCACCGCCGACGTGAGCAGCGGCGGCCAGACCAACGCCGTGGTGACCGCTGGCGTGTCGGTCGCGGACTTCCTCGGGTACGCCGGCCTCATCCTGGCCATCGGGCCGGCGGTCATGCTGATGATGCTGTGGCCGCGCCGGCTCGAGCGGCGCCGGACCACCCGGCTCGCGTACGCCGGCCTCGGCGTCCTGGCCCTGGGCACCCTCCTGGAGCTGTACCTGGAGGTGCCGTACTCGGTCGGCTCCGGCATCTTCGGCATCTCGGGTAGCGACCTGGGCACCGAGCTGGTCGACCGGTACGGGGTGGCTCACCTGGTCCGGCTCGCCGTCATCGCGGTCGCCGCCGTGCTGCTGCGGCCGGTGCTGGCCGGCGGCGGAGCCACGTGGCAGCGCTGGAGCCTGGCCGTACTCGGCGCCGCCGGGGTGACCACGTTCGGGGTGTCCGGCCACCCGGGCACCTCCGTCGCCCCCGCGCTGACGGTGATCGCCGACGCCGTGCACCTGGGCGGCGTGTCCATCTGGATCGGTGGACTGGTCGTGCTGACCGCGTTCGTGCTGCGCCAGGCCGACACCGACGAGCTGAGCGTGGTGCTGCCGGTGTGGTCGGACTGGGCGGCGGCCTCGGTGGCCGCGCTGGTGCTCGCCGGTACCGCCCAGGCGCTGGTGCAGATCGGCTCGCTCGACGCGCTGCTGCACACCACGTACGGCAAGTTGGTCCTGGTCAAGGCCGGGCTGCTGGTGGCGGTGCTGGTGGTCGCCGTGTTCTCCAGGCAGCTGGTGCGCCGCGGACCGCGGGATGCCGACGGGGCACCGGACCCGACCGTGGGCCGGCGGCTGCGCCGTACGGTGCTGACCGAGGTGGTCGGCGCCGTCGTGATCATCGGCGTCGCCTCGGTACTGGTCCAGACGACGCCCGCCCGCACCCAGCTGGCGGTGTCGGGCTCCACCGGCCAGAACGGCGTCTACTCCACCACCCTGACCTCGTCCCTCTACCAGCTGCAGCTCGACGTCGAGCCCGCGCAGACCGGCCCGAACGAGCTGCACCTGTACGCGTACACCCCGCAGGGCGCCCCGCTGAAGGTGGTCGAGTGGAAGGTGAGCGCGGGGCTGCCGGCGCAGGGCATCGAGCCGATCGCGGCCGTGCTCACCCCGGTCACCGACTCGCACGAGATCGGCCAGGTCACGCTGCCCGTGGCGGGCGACTGGACCTTCAGCTTCACCCTGCGCACCACCGACATCGACGAGGCCACGGTCACCACCACCGTCAAGGTGGCCGGCACGTAGGCCCGCCCAGACGGGCCAGACGGTTGGGCTCTAGAGGTTGGTCCGGAAGGTGGTGGCCAGGCGGGTCGCCGAGGGCTCGCCCGGTCGCAGCAGTCGGATCGGTAGGGCCACGAGCAGCCCCACCATCAGCAGCACGTACCAGTTGCTGAGCACGAAGCCCTCCGGGGTATCCAGGAAGCGCATCGGGATCACGTGCCAGTCGAACAGCTCGATGACGCTGAACGTCACCGTGAACCAGATCACCCCGCCGGCCCAGGCGTACCAGCGCCGCCGGGCCACGCCCGGGGTGGCCGCGACGTCCAGCAGGACGATCAAGGCGGGCACGAACCAGTAGAGGTGGTGCTGCCAGGAGACCGGGCTGACCAGCGAGCCGGCCAGGCCGGTCAGGGTCAGGGCGGTCAGCTGGTCACCGGCCGAGGCGGCCCGACCCGCGCGCCACAGCCCGTACCCGCCGATGACCAGCACCACCAACAGCCAGAGCAGCGAGCCGGGCTGGTCCGGCCGGGCGATGCGGGAGATCATCCCCATGATCGATTGATTCTGGTTCAGGTACAGGTGCCCGATCCGCTGGGTCTTCCACAGGGTCTGCTCCCAGTACTGCCAGGAGTCGCGGGGCGCGAGGATCGCGGCGAGGAGCGTGGTGCCCAGAGCCGTGCCCGTGGCCACGCCGGCCGCCCTGAACCTCCGGGTCACCAGCAGGTACAGGATGAAGATGCCGGGGGTGAGCTTGATCGCGGTGGCCAGCCCGACCCCGACCCCGGAGAAGGGCGCGCCGCGCGGCAGCGCGAACAGCAGGTCCCACAGGATCAGGATGGCCAGGAACATGTTGATCTGGCCGAACGCGGTGTTCTCCCGGATCGGCTCCAGAGTTGTGATCAACGGCACCACGATGAAGAACAGGTACCAGCCCGGCCAGCCGTGCCGGGCCGCGATCGGCCCGAGCAGCCAGGCACTGGTCACCACCACGCACACGCCCGACCCGAGCCAGACCAGCACGATCACCAGCTTGAGCGGCAGCCAGATCATCGGGTACATCAGCACGGCCGCGAAGGGCGGGTAGGTGAAGCCGAGCGAGGCCTGCACCCGATCCGGCTGGGTGTACGTGTAGAGCCGATGTCCGTGCGCCCACCAGTGGATGGCGCTGTAATAGATCTTCAAGTCGAAGAAGTCGTGGCGGTTGCCGTACAGGTACTGGGCGGCGGTGACGGCCAGTACCACCGAGATAGCGACCAGTATCCGTTTGCGCGTCAGCGACGACCCTGACCGGAGGGTTCCGGTCGGGTTGCTCATGCTGGTTCTCCCCAGGTTGTGGCGCGACTTTCGAGCAGCCAGCCTATCGGCGGCGACAGGTCGTCCCTGGGAGGGTCTTAAGCTGTGGCTCGTGGGCGATCTCCTTGTTTGGATCGATTGTGAAATGACCGGGCTCGACCTCGGGCGTGATGCGCTGATCGAGGTGGCCGCGCTGGTCACTGATCCCGAACTCAACGTACTAGGCGATGGCGTCGATGTCGTGATACACGCGGAAGACGCCTTGTTGTCCTCGATGGTCGAAGTCGTCCGGGAGATGCATGATCGTTCCGGACTGACCGAACAGGTGCGGGCCTCGACCGTGACCATGGAGGAGGCCGAGGACCAGATCCTGTCGTACATCGCCGAGTACGTGCCGGACCCGAAGTCCGCCCCGCTGTGCGGGAACTCGATCGCGACGGACCGGGGCTTCCTCGCCCGCGACATGCCGCGCCTCGACGCTCACCTGCACTACCGGATGATCGACGTGTCGTCGATCAAGGAGCTGTGCCGGCGCTGGTTTCCGCGCAGCTACTACGGACAGCCGCCGAAGGGGCTGGCGCACCGGGCGCTGGCGGACATCCAGGAGAGCATCCGGGAGTTGGAGTACTACCGGCGGACGATCTTCGTACCGGGCCCGGGTCTGGACGTGGACACGGCCAAGGCGGTGGCCGCCCAGGTCACGGCGGACCGCCCGATCCTCTGACCCTGCCGGCTGAGCTGGGCCTCAAGCCGACCCGGAGCCCGCCCCCGGGTCGGGGGGAACCCGGTCGACGTGACCCCCCCGATTGTGGCTATCATTGCCTGGTTGTTCGTCGCGCTCAGGCGCGATCGGCACGTGGTGGCTGTAGCTCAGCTGGTAGAGCACCGGGTTGTGGTCCCGGGTGTCGTGGGTTCAAGTCCCATCAGTCACCCCACCTCTCGTTCCGACGAGACACAGGTCAGGCCCGGTCCTCGGACCGGGCCTGACTCGTGAAGGGCGCGCTTTTCCCGCGACTGCCCGCCCGTCCGAAACCGCCACGACCTCCCAAGACGATCTGCCGGATCGAAGATCAGCGCCAAGGGAAACCCGCTCATTGATCACGACCCGATGCGCGCCCTAACCCTGGACGCCCGCCGAATCGTCACCGGTGGCGGCCGAGCCGTCACCGCTGGCGCCGTCCCCACCGGCGCCGTCATCGCTCGGGTTGCCGGCGCTCGCGGCGTCGCCGTCCGCGTCGTCACCGCTCGCGTCGTCGGACTGGTCGCCCTTGTCAGCCTGGTCGGCATTGTCGGACTGGTCGCCGCTGGTGGCCTGGTCGTCGGGGGTGGTCGGGAAGGCGCCGACCAGTCCGTTGACGCCCGAGCCCGATGACTGCGGGATCGCGCTGTCCTTGACGTACTCGCTCCACGGACGGTTCCAGTCAGTCCAGCCGTCCCCCCAGTTCAGGGGCGCCCCGGTGTTCTGAACGGTCACCGGGTCGCCGACGTGCACCCGGTCGAACAGCCACTGTGCGTCCTCCGGGTTCAGGTTCGTGCAGCCGTGCGAGATGTCGTCGACCCCCTGCTGCGAGACCGACCAGGGCGCGGAGTGGATGTACTGGCCGCCCCAGGTGAGCCGGAGCGCGTCGTCGATGACCTCCCGGTAGTAGCCCGGCTGACCCGGTCCGATCCCGTCGTTGGTCGAGTCGAAGAGTTCCTTGGCGTTCCTGGTCATGACCACCATCTGGCCGCTGGACGACGGCGTCTCCGTCTTGCCCATGCTGACCGGCATCGTCTTGACGACCTGCCCGTCTTGGGTGACCGTCAGCCGCTTGGTCTTGTCGTCGATGGAGATGCGCAGGTCATGGGGAACGATGGACGCGTCGACGGTGATGTCCTCGTCGCCGTACAGCCCGTTGCCGAGCGGAAGGCCGCCGAACAGGGCACGGAGCGAGATCTTGGTACCAGGCTGCCAGTAATCCTTGGGCCGGTAGTGCACCTCGGTACTGGAGAACCAGTTCCAGCTTCCCTGCTGGGCCGGGGTGGTCTGCACGAACAGTCGCCGCTGCACGGCCGCGCGCTGCTTGGCGGGTATCGGCTTGGAGAAGTTGAGCACGATCGGGGCGCCCACGCCGTACTGCTGACCGTCGCCCATCTGGCTCTCCAGGTGGACGGTGTCGTCGGGCGGGGACATGGTGGTGAACGTCGAGCTGTGCGTGTGCGACGTCCCGTCCGCCTCGGTCGAGGTCAGTGCCACGGTGAACTTGGTGTCGTACCTGAGCGCCTGCTCCGGTACCCAGGACGACCCGCCCGCCCGCATCACGCCGTCCACGGTCTGGCCGTCCTCCGCGTCGGTGAGCACCACCTTCGTCAGCGTCGCGCCGTGGGCGGCGAAGCTGATCTCGGTCGAGGCGGGGACGTTCGTCGCCTTGTCGGCCGGAGCGGTGATGGTCGACCCGGTGCCGGCGCTCGGATCGTTGGCGCCGGGTTTGCCGTTGGCGAACCAGGAGGTGGTGCGTGGCGCACCGCAGGAGGTCAGCGCCAGGGCGCAGAGTGCGGCCAACGCTAAACGGAGCCAATTAGACCGGTTCATGCCGTGATGCGGTTGCATGTTCCTCATCGTGCATCAGCCGGGGGAGGCGAGGCGCGAGATCGACACCAGGGCAGCCGTCCGGGCGAAAAACCACGCGCCGGGGTGCCTCGGTGGGCACCCCGGCGCGCCGGGTTCTTAACGGATTACCGGGTCAGTTGACGTGCGGCGCGGTCTTGCCGCCGTGATCCGGCGCGGCCTCCGCCTTGGCCTGGTTCAGCAGGTCCTGCTGCGGTAGCGCGCTGCCCTTGATGTAGTCCGGCCAGCTCATGTCCCACACGGTCCAGCCGTCGCCCGGCGTCACGTGTACCTCGGTGCCGCTGACCGACACCGGGTCGCCGATGTGGCTGTTGTTGTAGACCCACTCCGCATTGTTGTCGGAGAGGTTGACGCAGCCGTGGCTGACGTTGTCGACGCCCTGGTTGCCCACCGACCACGGAGCGGCGTGCAGGTACTGGCCGTCCCAGGTGAACCGTTCGGCGTACATGACGTCCACCGTGTACTCGCCCGGCACGCTGAACAGGGACGTGTACTCGTGACTCATCAGCACCATGTTGCCGGAGGACGTGGGCGTGTTGGGCTCGCCCAGACTCACCGGGAAGGTCTTGACCAGCTTGTCGCCCTGGAAGACTTCCATCTGCTTCTTGGCGTTGTCGACCTGGAACACGGTCTTGCTGCCAATGGTGCTGACGCCGGTGCGGTCGGTGTCCAGGTACTTGCCGCCGCTGATCGGCAGCCCGCCCAGCGCGGCCCGTACCGTCACCTTGGTGCCGGTCTGCCAGTACTTCTCCGGTCGGTACATCACCTGGTCGTCGCCGAACCAGTGCCACACCCCGACCTGGGGCGGGTCCGACTGCACGAACAACCGCTTCTCCACCGCCGCCTTGGAACTGTCCGGGATCGGCTGGTCGAACTGGAGGGCGACGGGCATGCCGACGCCGTAGGTCTGACCGTCCTGGAAGTACAGCGTGCTGGTGATGGCGTCACCGGGGTCCGCCATCGTGGTGAAGCTCGTCGTGCTGGTCTGCTTCTTGCCGTCCGGCGCGGTCGCGGTCACCGTGGCGTGATAGGCGGCGCCGTAGGTGAGTTGGATGCCCGGCACCCAGGAGCTACCGTCCGGCCGCTCGCTGCCCGGTACGGTTTTTCCGGACGGGTCGGTCATCGACACGTTGGTGATTTTGCCCCCGTTTGTCGAGGTGCCGATCTCGGTGGTGACCGGCTGGTTCACCGCTCCGGACGCCGGGGAGACCTTGACCGTGAACGGCTTGCCGTCCGATCCCTTCCCGTTGTGCCAGACGGCCGCTACCGATGGCCCGTGCGTGCATGCGGACAATGCCAAGGGTGCGGTGAACATCGCCGCTACAGCGGCGGCCCAGCCGACTTTCGTCAGACGCATGATGAGACCTCGCTTGCTAATCGGTAATTTCAGCATGCCCCATTTGTGGCTTTCGCGTGTTGGGTTTTTGCGGAACCGAGGCAAGTCGGGGCGGGGGGCGGCTGATTGGGGAGCGTGGCCGGGCGCATGCTATGGTTCTGTCCGTTGCGAACGCGCCGCTAGCTCAACTGGCAGAGCAGCGGACTCTTAATCCGCGGGTTCGGGGTTCGAGTCCCTGGCGGCGCACTCGTGATCAAGGCCCTGACCTGGGTTTTCCCGGGTTGGGGCCTCATCCTTTTGTGGGTCAGCGGTTGGCCCCGGCGGCAATTGCGGCTTAGGCGGCATTAGAGATAATTTTTCCGTCTTGTCCGAAACATTCCGCCCGGAAATGGTGCCTCCGCTGCGATGGGTAAAAGCTCCCGGCCACGATGCCGGTAAGGCCGGCGGAGGGTAATTCGGCTGACTCGCGAACGGTCGGGCCTCCCGCCCCGACTGGCCGGTGTCGTGCCCGCTCGCCGGCAACGCGAAATGTTGCCTCCGCCGCCCGGGATAGGGCGCCTCCGCCCGGGTCGCGCGCCCGTGCCCGAGATGGCCTCTGCCGCGGTCATCAGGGCGGATTGGTGCTCCGAGTGCGCCGGTGTCACAGGGGTTTCCTGGCCTCCGCAGACCTCCGCGGGTCCCCGCCCGCTGGAGCCGGGCGCCGCGGGCCGGGGCGCGGCTCGTTTCCGGAGGCGGCCGACGGGTAGCCACCAGGGTATGGGAGTCGACAAGTTGCGACCCGGCGACCGGGTCAGCTGGCGCAGCCACGGCGAAACCGTGCACGGCCAGGTCGAGGCGGAGATCACCAGCCGCACCAGGGCCGGTGGCCGGGTCGTTGTCGCGTCCAAGCAGGCGCCCCAGTACCAGGTGCGTAGCGACAAGAGCGGCGGGGTCGCCGTACACAAGCCGGAGGCGTTGCGCCGTGAACGCTGATGAGCGGGAGACCGCGTACCGCCGGTTCCGCGACGCGGTCAACATGAACGTCAGGCAGCTTGAGCGCTGGCTGGGCAGCGACGAGTCGAAGTCCGTCGGGCAGAAGAAGTCGACGCGGGCCGAGTCGACCGGCCATCAGTCCGGGCGGCGCATCGTCGCGCTGCTGCGCAAGCGCAAGGCGGAACTGACCGACGCCGACCTGTCGCACATGCGCAAGGTGGTCGGTTACGTGGCACGGCACATGGCCCAGCGCCCGTCCGGCGACGTGCGGGAGACCCGGTGGCGGTACTCCCTGATGAACTGGGGCCACGACCCGCTGACCCGGTGACCGGCCGACCCGTTGAGCCGTGTCGGGCCGGCCGCGATCCGGGACCGCGGCGGGCCGGCCGCGGCCCGGTGAGCCGCGTCCGGCCGCGCGGTCAGCGGTGGTCGGTGGCCGTGTAGGTGGCGGCCGTGACCGCGCCGTACGCGAGGTGCGGTATCGCGTCGCTGAGCCAGTCGGTCCGGCTCCAGGTGCGCGGGTTACTCACGCCCAGCGCCGTGATCGAGCCATCCGCCGTGAGCATCGCGGCACCCCCGGCGATGAGGGCGCCGGCCCACAGCGGCGGCTGGAACCCAAGGGCGCGGGCCAGCCCGTACCCCGCGCCCACCGCCATCCCCGTGACGATGCCGTTGAGCGCGCCCAGCGCGCTGCGCCGGTTCCCGCGCTGCTCGTCGTCGCCCGGGATGTGCGTGCCGACCCGGCTCGCGAGCTGGTCGATCGTGCGTTCGGGGGTGCTGCTGGCCGGCCTGGCCCGCCAGACCATGTCCAGGTATGTCACGGCGTTCAGCGCGGTGGTGCCGGCGGCGCCGGCCACGGCACCGAGCAGCATCTGGCGCAGCACCGTCCCGGCACTATTCATGATCGCTTCGGTACCCCGGACGGCGGGGTTGAAACCGACTCTCTGCCCTCATGGGCCTCAGGGCGCATAGATACCCGACGTCCGGGTACCGAACCGACATGGCGGAGATTGTTTCTGAAGTGCTGATCAGGGCTCTTGAGCGCTGGGGTGTGGACACCATCTTCGGGCTGCCCGGGGATGGCATAAATGGGATCATGGAGGGGCTGCGACGGCGCCGGGACACGATGCGCTTCGTCCTGGTGCACCACGAAGAGGCGGCCGCGTTCATGGCCACCGCGTACGCGAAGGCGACGGGGCGGCTCGGCGTGTGCCTGGCCACCTCCGGGCCGGGCGGGATCCATCTGCTCAACGGGCTCTACGACGCCAAGCTCGATCACGCGCCCGTGCTGGCGATCACCGGTATGCAGGAGACCTCGGTGCTGGGCACCGCGTACCAGCAGGAGGTCCACCTCGAGCGGCTGTTCGAGGACGTCGCCGAGTACAACCAGATGATCACGAACCCGGCGCAGGTGCCCGGCCTGGTCGACATCGCGGTGCGCGCCGCGTACGGGCGGCGGGGCGTGGCACACCTGACCTTTCCGAATGACATTCAGATCGCCGACGCGGGGGAGAACCCGTTCGAGATCGTGGCCCCGGCGAACCCGCCGAAGACCGCGCCGGTGTACCTCAGCCCGCCGGTACGCCCGTCCGACAACGACCTGAACAAGGCGGCGGACGTGCTCAACAACGGTGGCCGGGTGGCCATCCTCGCCGGCATCGGCGCGCGGGGCGCGGGGCGGCTGGTCGAGCGCGCCGCCGAGGCGCTGGCCGCACCGATCATCAAGACGCTGCCCGGGAAGATGGTGGTGGCGGACGACTCGCCCTACACCACTGGCGGGATCGGGCTGCTCGGCACCGCGCCCAGCGCCGACCTTGTCGATGACATCGACACCCTGCTCATGCTGGGCACCAACTTCCCGTACACCAAGTTCCTGCCGAGCCCGGGCAAGGTCAGGGTGGTACAGGTCGAGATCGATCCGACCCGGGTCGGCAACCGGCTACCCACCGAGGTGCCGCTCATCGGCGACGTCGGCGCCACGCTGGAGGCGCTGCTGCCGCTGCTGCACCGCAGGAAGGACCGCGGGCACCTGGAGAAGTACCAGAGCCAGATGTCGGACTGGCGGTCGAAGATGTCCGCGCTGGAGAAGCCCGACCGCAACCCGATCGCGCCGCAGTACGTCGCCCACATGATCAACGAGCTGGCCGCCGATGACGCGGTACTGACCTGCGACTCGGGCACGGTCGCAACCTGGGCCGCCCGGCACTGGCAGATCCACGGCGGGCGGGAGTTCTACCTGTCCGGCAACCTGGCCACCATGGCGCCGGGCCTGCCGTACGCGATCGCCATCCAGCACGCCTTCCCGAGCCGCCAGGTCATCGCGTACGTCGGCGACGGCGCCTTCGCCATGCTGATGGCCGAGTTCAGCACCGCGGTCTGGCACGGCCTGCCGATCAAGGTGATCGTGAACAACAACAACTCGCTCGGCCAGATCCTCTGGGAACAGATGGTGCTGGGCTATCCGGAGCACGGGGTGCGTTTCGGCCAGCCGGTGCCGGACTACGCGGCCTGGGCCCGGGCCGCCGGCGGCCACGGCATCCAGGTGGACAAGGCGGAGGACCTGCCCGACGCGCTGCGCAGCGCGCTGTCGGTGGACGGCCCGGCGCTGCTGGACGTGATGGTGGATCCGAACGAGCCGCCCATGCCCGGGAAGGTCAGCTATGACCAGGCGAAGAAGTTCGCCTCCGCGTTCCTGCGCGGCCAGCCGCACAAGGCGGCCATCGCGACCACCCTGTTCAAGGACCGCATCCAGCAGTTGAGGACCCACTGATGCCGCCGGCGGCCGCCGAACCGCCGCCCCGCGGCGGCCGGCCGTCCGGGGCCGCCAGGTCGGGGCAGGTGCGGTCCGGCGCGGGGCAGGCGGGGACGGAGCCGTCCGGAGGCGGATTGCCGGGAGCCGTGCCGGCCGGGGTGTCGCCGCTGGAGCCGCCGCGGTTCGAACCGTCGCCGTCCGGGGCGTCGTCGGACGCCGGTGAGCCGCCGGCCGGGACGCCGTTCTCCGGGGCGTCGCCGTCGGGGGCGTCGCCGTCCGGCCCGGCGACGGCCGTGGCGAGGTCCGCCGTGGCGCCGGCCGTGATCGCGGTGCGGCCGTGGCTGACGCAGGGGCTGGACATCGAGGGGCTCTCCGCCGCGCTGCGCGAGACGGTGCGGGGTGAGGTGCGGTTCGACAAGGGCAGCCGGGGAGCGTACGACACCGACGCGTCCAACTACCGGCAGATCCCGATCGGGGTGGTCATCCCGAAGAGCACGGATGACGTGGTGGCGGCCGTGGAGGCCTGCCACCGCTTCGGCGCGCCGGTGTTCTCCCGGGGCGGCGGCACCAGCCTCGGCGGCCAGTGCACGAACACCGCGGTCCTGCTGGACATGGCCAAGTACTACAACAAGGTCGAATCCATCGACGGCGAGACGCGCGTCTCCGTGGTGCAGCCCGGGATGGTGCTGGACGAACTGAACCGGGCGTCCCGGGGGCAGGCCGGCATCATGTTCGGCCCGCGGCCGGCCACCCACACCCACTGCACCATCGGAGGCATGCTCGGCAACAACTCGTGCGGCTCGACCGCGCAGTGGAGCGGCACCACGGCCGAGAACGTGCGCCGGCTGGAGGTGCTGACCTACGACGGGCTCCGGATGTGGGTCGGCCCGACGGACGACGAAGAATACGAGGCGATCCAGCGGGCCGGCGGCCGGCGGGCGGAGATCTACCGTTCACTGCGTGAACTGGTCGACCGGTACGGCGACGAGATCCGCTCCCGGTTTCCGAACATCCCGCGCCGCATCTCCGGCTACAACCTGCCGGACCTGTTGCCGGAGAACGGCTTCAACGTCGCCCGGGCGCTGGTCGGCTCCGAGTCGACCTGCGTGACGATCCTGCGGGCCGAGTTGGACATGCTGCCCGAGCCGCCGCACCTGTGCCTGCTGCTGGCGGGATACCAGGACGTCGCCGCCGTGGGCGACCGGGTCACGCTGGCCGGCGACTTCAACCCGTACATGGTGGAGGGCCTCGACCACCGGCTCCTGGAGTACGAGCGGGGGCGGCGGCTGAACATGCGCGCGCTGCACAAGCTGCCGGAGGTGGGCGCGTGGATGATGGTGAAGACCATCGGGGACACCCCGGAGCAGGCCCACGAACGGGCCGAGGGGCTGCTGCGCAAGCTCCAGGAGGCCGGCGGCCTGATCACCTGGCGGATCTACCAGGACCCGGAGGACCAGGAGGAGATAGACAAGGTTCGGGACGTGGCGTTGGGGGCCACGTCGCGGGTACCGGGTCGGCTGGACACCTGGCCCGGCTGGGAGGACTCCGCCGTACCGCCGGAGCGGCTCGGCGACTACCTGCGCGACCTGCGCAACCTGCTGGACGACTACGGGTACGACGAGGCGCCCCTCTACGGGCACTTCGGCCAGGGCTGCGTGCACACCAGCATCCCCTTCGACCTGGTCACCGCCAACGGCATCGGGAAGTTCCGCACGTTCCTCACCAAGTCGGCGCACCTGGTCGCCGACTACGGGGGCTCGCTGTCCGGCGAGCACGGCGACGGACAGGCACGCGGTGAGCTGCTTCCCGTCATGTTCGGCGAGCGGTTGGTGCGCGCGTTCGAGAGGTTCAAGGCCATCTTCGACCCGGACGGCAAGATGAACCCGGGCAAGGTTGTCCACGCCAACCCGTTGGACGCGCAGCTGCGCCTCGGCGTCGATTGGCGGCCACCGACCCCGCAGACCCACTTCGACTTCCCGGACGACGGTGGGTTCGTCGGGGTGCCGACGCGCTGCTTCGGGGTGGGCGAGTGCCGGCGGCACGACAGCGGCACGGAGGTGATGTGCCCCAGCTACGTGGTGACGAAGGAGGAGGAGCACTCGACCCGGGGCCGGATGCGGCTGCTGTACGAGATGATGCGCGGCGACTTCATCACCGATGGCTGGCGCAGCACCGAGGTGCGCGACTCGCTGGACCTGTGCCTGGCGTGCAAGGGCTGCAAGCGGGACTGCCCGATCGGTGTGGACGTGGCCACCTACAAGTCGGAGTTCCTCTCGCATCACTACGCGGGGCGGATCCGGCCGTTGTACCACTACTCGCTGGGCTGGCTGCCGCTGTGGGCGCGGCTGGCCGCCCCCGTACCGTTCCTGGCCAACACGGTGACCCGGACGCCCGGGCTCCGGTACGTGGCCAAGGCGGTGGCCGGCATCGACCAGCGGCGGGCGGTGCCGAAGTTCGCGTCGCGCCGGTTCGTCGACTCGTTCCACCGCCGGGGCAATCGGGGCTCGGGGGAGCGCGGCCGGGTGGTGCTGTGGCCGGACACCTTCACCAACTCGATGCAGCCGCACATCGCCGCGAGCGCGACCGTCGTGCTCGAGGCGGCCGGGTTCGAGGTGATCGTCCCGCGTTCGACGGTCTGCTGTGGACTGACCTGGATCTCCACGGGACAGCTGAGCGTCGCGGAAAAGGTGGCGCGCCACAGCCTCGACGTGCTGATCCCGTACCTGCGCGAGGGTTTGCAGGTGGTGGGTCTGGAGCCGAGCTGCACCTCGGTGATGCGCTCGGACATGGTCGACCTGCTCGACGGCGACGTCGACGCGGTGCGCTTGCGGGCGCAGACGGTGACCCTCGCCGAACTGCTCAACGAGCGGGCGGGAGACTTCACCCCCCGACTGTCCACACAGGACGGACGCCGGCCGGTGGGCGTCGTGCAGAAGCACTGCCACCAGCACGCGGTCCTGGGCTTCGAGCAGGACAAGGATCTGATGGAGCGGATCGGCCTGGAGCCGCAGATCCTCAAGTCGGGCTGCTGCGGCCTGGCCGGTGACTTCGGGATGACCGCGGCGCACCGGGAGGTCTCGATGGCATGCGCCGAACGGGTTCTGCTGCCCGCGGTGCGCGACGCCGATCCGGACGCGGTGATCCTGGCCGACGGCTTCTCCTGCCGTACCCAGATCGACGGCGCCGGTACCGGGCGGGCCGGGGTACACCTGGCCGAACTCGTCGCGGCGGCGGTGCGCGGGCAGCGGTTGGGACAGTATCCGGAACGGACGATCGGAGGGCGCTGATGGCGCCGAGCGAACCGGTGAAGCACGAGCCGATCAGCTCCGTGCACGCGTCGGCCTACACGGTGCCGACCGAGGCGCCGGAGGCGGACGGCACGCTGTGCTGGCAGGAGACGACGGCGATAGTCGTCAGCGTCACCGCCGGCGACTGCACCGGACTGGGCTGGAGCTACGGCCTCGCGGCCTCCAGCGAGGTGGTCAACGGGCTGCTCGCCAGCGCCGTCGTCGGCACCGATCCGGTCGACATCCCCGGCTGCCACGCGGCGATGGCGATGGCCGCGCGCAACGCGCTGCTGCCGGGGCTCGTCGGCATCGCCGTCTCGGCAGTGGACATCGCGCTGTGGGATCTGAAGGCCCAACTGCTCGGGGTGCCGCTCGTCGAGCTGTTCGGGCGCTGCCGGCAGGAGGTCCCGCTCTACGGCAGCGGCGGCTTCACGACCCTGACCGACGCGCAGCTGCGCAGGCAGCTGTCGGGCTGGGTGTCGGACGACGGGATGACCGCCGTGAAGATCAAGATTGCCGAGCGGTGGGGCGCGGATGAGGCCCGCGACCTGCGCCGGATGGCACTGGCCCGGGAGACGGTGGGACCAAACGTCACGCTGATGGTCGATGCCAACGGGGGGTACGGCGCGAAGCAGGCCGTCCGGGTCGCCCGCGCGGCCGGCGACCTGGGGATCGGCTGGCTCGAGGAGCCGGTCTCCTCGGACGATCTCGCCTCCCTCGCGCTGATCCGCGGCATGGTCGAGCCCGACATCGCCGCCGGCGAGTACGGCACCGACCCGAACTACTTCCGCCGGATGTGCGCGGCGGGCGCGGTGGACTGCCTGCAGATCGACGCCACCCGCTGCGGCGGGTACACGGGGTTCCTCGCGTCGGCGGCGGTGGCCGACTCGTTCGGGTTGCCGGTGTCCGCGCACTGCGCACCGCAGCTGCACGCCCCGGTCTGCGCCGCGGTACCGAACCTCCGCCACGTGGAGTGGTTCGCGGATCACGTACGGGTGGACCGGTTGCTGTTCGAGGGATTGGTGGACCCGGTCGCGGGTGCGATGCGACCGCAGGCGGACCGCCCGGGCGGCGGCGTCCGGCTGCGCGAGGAGGCGGCGAGCCTCAAGCGCTGACGCTCGGGCGCGATCGCCCGAACTCCCGCCCTCGGCCGGCTGGCCCCCACCCGGTTCCACGATCACGTGGTCGCGCTGACCCGCGAGCGCCTGTGGCGGACGCTGGCCGCGATGTATGTCGTGCCGCGGCCCGACGAGGTCGATCTGCGGCGGTATGCCGGTGACGGCTGCTCCGCGTCATCGGGCCCCGATACGCCACGTAGCCCTCGCCGATGGCGACTCGGGGCGTCCCCTCGTCCCTGTGTTCGCCCCTCCGATACTGCCGGCCCGACCTGCCCGAGCAGGCTGGGGCCGCCAGGGCCGTTACGGTAGAGCACGCACCAGCGCAGGACCGACCCTGGGGAGAAGCATTGTCCGACCACACCGCGCCCGCCGACCCCGCGATCACCAGCGTCGCGGTCGACGCGGCCGGCCCGCGAGTGTCGCTGTCCGAGGAACTGGCCGGGTACCGGGCCGGCGACGCGACCGAGGCGGCCCACGTCCAGCGGCTCCGCGAACTGCTGACCACCGAAGATCTCTGGACCCGATCGTCGGCCCTGCACATCACCGGCTCGGCCGTTGTCGTGCACCCGCCCACCGGCCGGGTGCTGCTGCGCTGGCACGAGCGCCAGCAGGACTGGCTGCAGGTGGGCGGGCATGCCGACCCGGGCGAGGTGGACCCACTCGCGGTGGCCATGCGGGAGGGTGTCGAGGAAACCGGGCTCGACGACCTTCGGCCGTGGCCGGATGCCGGGATCGTGCACGTGGCGGTCGTGCCGGTGGAGCCGTCGCCGAAGGAGCCGGCGCATGAGCACGCCGACATCCGGTACGCGCTGGCCACGGACGTGCCCGACCTGGCCCGGCCGGAGAACCCGAAGGCCCGGCTGCGCTGGCTGCCGGTCGCGGAGGCGGTGGCCCTCACCCGGAAGCCGAACACCCGGGAGACTTTGATGCGGGTGGGGCGGCTGCTCGACGCCCACGCCCCGTGCTCCTGACCGGGGTGGCCGGCTAGGGCCGGGGTGCCCCGGTCCGTCGGGCGATCCGGGCGGCGGCCACCCCGGCACCGAACCCGTTGTCGACGTTGACGCACACCACGCCCGGTGCGCAACTGTTCAAGCTGGCCAGGAACGCGGTCAACCCCTCCAGGTGCCAGCCGTACCCGACGCTGGTCGGCAGCGCGATGAGCGGCGCGCCCACCAGCCCGGCCAGTACCGACGGCAGCGCCGCCTCCATCCCGGCGACGGCGATCACCACGTCCGCGGCGGCGATCCGGTCACGCTGCGCGAGCAGCCGGTGCAGGCCGGCCACGCCGACGTCCACCACCAGGTCGGGCTCGGCGCCGAACACCTCGATCACGGTCGTGCATTCCCGGGCGACCGGGAGGTCGGAGGTGCCGGCGCAGACCACGGCCACCCGACCCACCGGGGTCGGCAGCGGTCCGAGGGTGACGGTGCGGCCGGTCTCGTCGAGGTGGGCCCCGGGCAACTCGGCGCGGCAGCGCGCCATCGCCTCGGGCGTGACCCTGGTGGCCAGTACCGCCCGGTGGGGGTGCGCGCCGGCGAGTGCGCGCAGCGCGCCGACCACCTGCTCCGGCGTCTTGCCGGCGCCGTAGACCACCTCGGGGTCGCCGGTGCGGGCGGCCCGGTCGAGGTCCAGCCGCGCGTAACCGAGGTTGGCCTCGGCTGGTCGGGCGTGGCCGAGGTTGGCCTCGGCTGGTCGGGCGTGGCCGAGGTCGCCTTCGGCGGGGCCGTCCCGATGAACCTGCTCGGCCGCGACATCCGGTCCAGTGACCAACCCGATTCCCCTCACCAGCGTGACTATCTGACCGGCTTGACCCTAGCGCGGAATTCCGTCGGTCCTCTCTGGGATGCTGGCCACATGATTGACCACATATCCATCCAGGTCAGTGATCTTGCTGCCGGCGCCGCGTTCTACGATGCCGTGTTGGCGCCGCTGGGCGTGCGACGGATGGTCGAGTTCGGCGACGTGATCGGCTACGGCGACGACCGGCCGTGGTTCTGGCTGGGCCGGGTCCAGGATCAGCGGGTCCAGGATCAGACGGCCGGCGGCGGCCCGGCGCGGGAGACGCACCTGGCGTTCGGCGCGGTCGACCGGGCCACCGTGGTCGCGTTCCACGAGGCCGCGGTGGGGGCCGGGGCCGAGGTGTTGAACGCTCCCCGCCTGTGGCCCGAATATCATCCGTCCTATTTTGGGGCTTTCATCCGTGATCCGGATGGCAACAATGTGGAGGCGGTCTGTCACGCCGCGGAGTAATCCGCGGGCTCGACAAAAATCCCGGACGGCCTGTCGATTCGGCCCGGGTGCGCCCGTCGAGGCAATGTTGGATCCAATCAAGAGACTGGAGCAAGACCATGGCGCAGTACTTGATCCTGATCTACGAGAACGAGGCGGCATATCTCGAGCCGTCGCCGGACCTGTGGCAGACCGTCATGCAGGCGCACGGCCGGTTCGCCGAGCAGGTGACGGAGAAGGGTGGCCAGATCCTCGGCACCAACGCGCTGGAGCCGACCACCACGGCCACCTCCATCCGCAGCGACATCGTGACCGACGGGCCGTTCGTCGAGACGAAGGAGGCCCTCGGCGGGTATTACCTCGTCGAGGCGAACGACCTCGACCACGCGCTGGATATCGCCAAGCTGTGCCCGGCGCCGCACGGGGGCGTCGAGGTGCGCCCGGTCATGGACACGTCCGGCGGGGCGTGAGCCCGGAAGTTCCGTGGACGGGGGCGGTCCCGTGGACGAAACCGGTGCCTCGGCGCGACGCGGCCCCGAGGCCGGCCGCCGTGCGGTCGCGGAGTCCTGCGGCGCCGCGGTCGCCGAGGCCGGCGGCCGTGCGGTGCTGGAGGACTGCGGCCGTGCGGTCGTGGCGGCCTGCGGCGGTGTGGTCGACGAGACCGAGGTGCGGCAGGCGATCGCGGGCGCGCACCGTCGCGAGTGGGCCTTCGTGCTCGCCGCGACGGTGCGCGTCACCGGCGATCTGGACGTCGCCGAGGAGTGTGTCCAGGACGCCTATGTCGCCGCGCTCGACGCGTGGCTGCGCCGGGGGATCCCGGCGCGCCCCGGAGCGTGGCTGACCACCGCGGCCCGGCACCGGGCCCTGGACCTGCTCCGGCGCGAGCGCACCCTGCGCGCCAAGCTGCCGTTGCTCGTCGAGCCGGCCGGCGCGGCGGTCTCCGGCCTGCCCGGCGACGACGGGGAGGGCGACGAGCGGGTGATCCCGGACGACCGGCTGCGCCTCGTCTTCACCTGCTGCCATCCGGCGCTGGCCCGCGAGGCACAGGTGGCGCTGACCCTGCGGCTGCTGTGCGGCCTGAGCACCCGCGAGATCGCCGGGGCGTTCCTGGTCACCGAGTCGACGATGGCGGCCCGGGTGACCCGTGCCAAGAAGAAGATCATGGCGGCCCGGATCGCGTACCGGGTGCCGCCCGCCGCCGAGTTGCCGGACCGGCTCGATGCCGTACTCACCGTGCTTCATCTGCTGTACACCACGGGGCACACCGCTCCGGCCGGCGAGGGGCTGGTGCGCCCGGACCTGATCGAGCGCGCCTTTCAACTGGTCCGGATGCTGCGCGGGCTCATGCCCGACGAGCGGGAGGCGGCCGGCCTGCTCGCGTTGATGCTGCTGACCGAGGCGCGCCGGCGCACCCGTATCGGCCCGGACGGCCGGATGCTGCTGCTGGCGGATCAGGACCGCGCGGCCTGGGACCGGGACGCCATCGCCGAGGGCGCCGCGCTGGTGGTAACCGCGCTGCGCGGTGGGCGGCCGGGCCGGTTCGCGCTGCAGGCCGCGATCGCCGCGCTGCACGCCGAGGCGGCCAGCTTCGAGGAGACCGACTGGCCGCAGATCCTGGGGCTCTACGACGAACTGCTGCGGGTGTGGCCGTCCCCGGTGGTGGCGCTCAACCGCGCGGTGGCGCTGAGCATGGTCGCCGGGCCGGCCGTGGCGCTGGCCGACGTGGAGGCGCTGAGCGGGGACCCGAGGCTGTCCGGGTACCGGTATCTTCCCGCGACCCGCGCCGACCTGCTGTGCCGGCTGGGCCGCGCGCGGGAGGCGAACGCCGCCTACCGGGCCGCGCTCGACCTGTGCGACAACGAGGCCGAACGTGAGTTTCTCACGTCCCGGATCGCCGAAACGGCGTCATAGCGCGCCCGAGTGCCGACCGTTCCCAGTGGGGTCCAGCCGCCCGCGGTGCCTTCCCGCGGCGGCGCAAGTCGCCGAGCCGTTCACGTACGCCGCCAAGACGGCAGTCTCGGAACCCTGATCGTCGAGCCGCCGGGACGACAGAGACGACATCGTCCACCGTCAACGGGAGTGCTACCCGCCTTCGGTCGATTGTGCGATCGGCCAAAGGGACCGCATCCCGCTGCGGCTCTGCCGGGTATCCGTCAGCGGCCTATCTGGACGCCTCTCGCCGCCGGTACGTTGCGTGGCGAACCTTGGCCTGCACACCCCTTTCGCGACCGACGACGCCGTCGGCCGCCACGCGTCATGTGCGGCACGGCACCGGCCGCGCCCACCGACCGAAAGAGGAGCCGTGAGCGTTTCGCCTACCGAGCAGCCGATCGGCGTCGCCGTCGTCGGAGCCGGCTACTGGGGTCCCAACCTGGTCCGTAACTTCCAGGCCTCACCATCGTTTCGCCTGCGCTGGCTCTGCGATCTCGACGTCGCGAGGGCGCAGCGCGTGCTGGGCGGCTACTCCACTGTGGAGGTGACCGGCGAGCTCGACCGGGTACTCGACGATCCGCACGTGCAGGCGGTGGCCATCGCCACGCCGGCCGGTACCCACCTCGACGTGGCGCGCTCCGCGCTGCGCGCCGGCAAGCACGTTCTCGTCGAAAAGCCGCTGGCCGCGCGGTACTCCGATGGGCAGCTGCTGGTCGAGGAGGCCGACCGGCGGGGCCTGGTCCTGATGTGCGACCACACCTACTGCTACACCCCGGCGGTGCTGCGCATCCGCGAGCTGCTGCGCGGTGGCGCACTGGGTGAGCTGCACTACCTGGACTCGGTGCGGATCAACCTGGGGCTGGTCCAGCGGGACATCGACGTGATCTGGGACCTCGCACCGCACGATCTGTCCATTATGGACTTCGTGCTTCCGGAGAACGTGCGGCCCGTCGCGGTGGCGGCGGCCGGGGCGGACCCGATCGGTGCCGGCCGTTCCTGCGTCGCGTACCTCACGCTCCGGCTGACCGGAGGAGCGATCGCGCACGTACACGTGAACTGGCTGTCGCCGATCAAGGTGCGCACCACGCTGATCGGCGGGTCGAAGCGCACGGTGGTGTGGGACGACGTCAACCCGACGCAGCGGGTCTCGGTGTACGACCGCGGCGTCGACGTCGCCGGCCCGGACGAGCTGGGCGCCGAGCAGCGCCGGGAAATGCTCATCTCGTACCGCTCCGGCGACATGGTGGCGCCCGCCATGCCGGAGCGGGAGGCGTTGCGCTCGATGGTCGAGGAGTACGCGACGGCCATCCGCACCGGCCGCCCACCGCTCACCGATGGCCGGGCCGGCCTGCGGGTGCTGGAAATCCTAGAAGCCGCCTCACGCAGTCTCGCGGAGGGCGGCGCCCTGATCGCTCTGGAGAGTGCGTTGGCCGAAAGCGCGTTGACCGACAGCCCATCGCCCGGCAGTCCATTGGCGCGAAGTCCGCTGGCGGCGGGCCCGCTGACCGGCACCGCGCTGACCGAGGTGACGGCATGACCGCGGCGGTACCGATCCGGGAGGCGCGGGCGTTGGTCACCGGCGGTGCCGGCACCATCGGCTCGCACGTGGTGGACCAGTTGCTGGACGCCGGGGCGGCCGAGGTCGTGGTGCTGGACAACCTGGTGCGCGGGCGGAAGGCCAACCTCGCCCGGGCGCTGGACGACGCTCGGGTGCGGCTGGTCGAGGGCGACATCCGCGACGCCGCACTGGTTCGCGAGTTGACCACGAACAAGGACCTGGTGTTCCACCTCGCCGCGATCCGGATCACGCAGTGCGCCCAGGAGCCGAGGCTGGCCAACGAGGTGCTGGTCGACGGCACGTTCAACGTGCTGGAGGCGGCCGCCGCCGCGGGTGTGGGCAAGGTCGTCGCGTCCTCCTCCGCCTCCGTGTACGGGCTGGCCGAGCAGTTCCCGACCACGGAGCGGCACCACCCGTACAACAACGACACCTTCTACGGCGCGGCAAAGGCGTTCAACGAGGCCATGCTGCGCAGCTTCCACGCCATGTACGACCTGGACTACGTGGCCCTGCGCTACTTCAACGTGTACGGCCCCCGGATGGACATCCACGGGCTGTACACGGAGGTGCTGATCCGTTGGATGGAGCGGATCGAGGCCGGCGAGCCACCGCTGATCCTTGGCGACGGCCTGCAGACCATGGACTTCGTCAACGTCATCGACATCGCCCGGGCCAACCTGCTGGCGGCCGAGGCGCCGGTGACGGACGACGTGTTCAACATCGCGTGCGGAGAGGAAACCAGCCTGCTGGAGTTGGCCCGCATGCTCGCCGAGGCGATGGAAGCCAAGCCGGACCTGGTGTTCGGCCCGGCGCGTGCGGTCAACGGGGTGACCCGGCGGCTGGCCGACACCTCCGCGGCGGCCGACAAGTTGGGCTTCGTGGCGAACCTCAACCTGCGCGACGGCCTGGCGGACCTGGTCCGCTGGTGGCGCGCCGAACGGTCGGCGTCGTGATTCCCGCCGGGAGCTTGCGGTTCGGCGCCGTTAGCTCCGCCGGGAGCTTGCGGTTCGGCGTCGTGATTTCGGCCAGGAGTTCGCGGTTCGGCGTGGTGGGTTGCGCCGGGGGTTCGGAGGGTAGCGCATGATTCCCGTGATGAAGCCGTTCCTCGGTGAGGAGGAGGCGCAGGCCGCCGCGGAGGCGGTGCGTTCCGGCTGGGTCGCGCAGGGGCCGAGGGTCGCGCGGTTCGAAGAGGAATTCGCGCGACACGTCGGTGCCGCCCACGGCGTGGCGCTCAGTTCGTGCACCACCGCACTGCACCTCGCCCTGGTGGCGCTCGGGATCGGCCCCGGCGACGAGGTCATCGTGCCGTCCCTGTCGTTCATCGCGACCGCGAACGCGGCCCGTTACGTCGGCGCCACGCCGGTCTTCGCCGACGTGGAAGAGTTCACCGGCAATGTCACCGTGGACACCGTGGACGCGGTGCGCACCCTGCGCACCCGTGCGGTGATCGCGGTCCATCAGGGTGGTGTGCCGTTCGACACGGACGCGTTGCGCCGTGCGTGCGGGCAGTGGGACGTGGCGCTGGTCGAGGACGCGGCCTGTGCGGCCGGGTCGACCGCGTACGGCCGGCCGGTCGGGGAGGGCGCGCTGCTGGCGGCGTGGTCCTTCCATCCGCGAAAGGTCATCACCACCGGGGAGGGCGGTGCGCTCACCCTCGACCGCGAGGACTGGGCGCAGCGGCTGCGCCGGCTGCGCGAGCACGGCATGAACGTCTCCGCCGCGGCCCGGCACGCGAGCAACCAACCAGTATTCGAGGCGTACCTGGAGACGGGCTACAACTACCGGATGACCGACATCCAGGCCGCGGTCGGGTTGGTGCAGCTGGGAAAGCTGAACGCGATGGTGGCCCGGCGACGGGAGCTGGCGACGCGGTACCACGCACTGCTGTCCGATGTGGACGGTGTGACGACGCTGATGGACCCGCCGTACGGGCAGAGCAACTTCCAGTCGTTCTGGGTGCTGCTCGACCAGCGGTTCGGGCGCGGCCGGGACGAGGTACTGGCTGAGTTGGCCGCGGCGGGGGTGTCCGCGCGGCGCGGCATCATGGCGGCCCACCTGGAGCCGGCGTACGCGCAGTCGCGGTCGTTGCGGCTGCCGGTGACCGAGCGGCTCACCCGCGACTCGCTGATCCTGCCGCTCTACCACACGCTGGCCGAGCAGGAGCAGGAGCACGTCGTGAACTCCCTGCGAAAGTCGGTCGGGCGATGACGGTGGCCGTACGCCCCCCCGAGCTGCTGATCGTGGGCGCCGGCGGATTCGCCCGGGAGACGGCGGCGGCCGTACGGGCGGTCAACGAGGCGGCGCCCGGAACGGTCGGCGGGACCGGCGGACCCGGCCCTGCCGGAGCGGAAGGCGACCCCGTCGAGCCGGGGGCCGCGTTCCGGCTGCTCGGGTTCCTCGACGACAACCCGGCGCTGCATGGCACCCAGCGCGCCGGACTGACCATTCTCGGTGGACTGTCCATGGTGGACGACTTTACGGACGCTGTGGTGGTGGTCTGCGTCGGCAATCCGCGCGACTACTCGGCCCGTGCCAGGGTGGTGGACCGGCTGGCGCTGCCCACCCGCCGGTACGCGTCGGTCGTGCACCCGTCCGCGTCGGTGGGCGCCGGCTGCGCCCTGGGCCCCGGCACGGTGCTGCTGGCCCACACCGTGCTGACCGCCGACGTCTCGGTGGGCGCGCACGTGTCGGTGATGCCGCACGCGGTGCTGACCCACGACGACCTGGTGGGGGACTTCGTCACCATCGCCTCCGGCGTGCGCCTGGGCGGTGGGGTGCGGCTGGACCCGGGCGCGTACGTGGGCGCGGGCGCACTGATCCGCGAGGGGGTACGGATCGGCGCGGGCGCACTGATCGGCATGGGCTCGGTAGTACTGCGCGACGTACCCGCGCAGGAGGTGTGGGCCGGCAACCCGGCAAGGCGGCTGCGCGCCCGCCAGGCCGGAACGGAAGTCTTCGCGAACATGGGGAGTGGCTGACAATGGGCAAGATTCCGCTCGTTGACTTGCAGGCGGCCCACGCCGAGGTGGCCGAGGAGGTCGAGCTCGGCTTCAAGCGGGTCATCTCGACGACCGGGTTCATCGGCGGCGAGGAGGTGGCCGGGTTCGAGCGCGAGTACGCGGCGTTCACCGGCGTCCCGTACTGCGTCGGCGTGGCCAACGGCACTGACGCGCTGGAGCTTGCCTTGCGCGCGGTCGGTGTGGGCCCGGGTGCCGAGGTGATCCTGCCGGCGAACACGTTCATCGCGACGGCCGAGGCGGTGGCCCGGGCGGGCGCCCGGCCGGTGCTGGTCGACATGGACCCGGACACCTACCTCATGGACACCGACGCCGCGCTGGCGGCGGTCACCACGGCCACCCGGGCGGTGCTGCCGGTGCACCTGTACGGCCAGCTGGCCCCGGTGGAGCGGCTGGCGGAGGGGCTGGCCGGCACCGGGGTACGGATCGTCGAGGACGCCGCGCAGTGCCAGGGTGCCACCCGGTGCGGCCGCCCGGCCGGATCCTGGGGGATCGCGGCGACCAGCTTCTACCCCGGCAAGAACCTGGGCGCGTACGGCGACGCCGGCGCCGTGGTGACCACGCAGGAGGCGCTGGCGACCACGGTGCGCACGCTGGCCAACCATGGCGGCCTCAGCAAGTACGCGCACGAGCTGGTCGGATGCAACAGCCGCCTGGACGCCCTGCAGGCGGTGGTGCTGCGGGCGAAGCTGGCCAAGCTGGCGGCCGGCAACGCGGCCCGGCGGGCGGCGGCCCGGCGCTACGACGAACTGCTCGACGGTCTGGACGTGGTGCGGCCGGTGACGGCGGAGGGGAACGAGCACGTCTGGCACCTGTACGTGGTGCGGGTCGCGGACCGTGACCGGGTACTCCAGACGCTCAACGCGGCCGGCATCGGTGCGGGTATCCACTATCCGACACCGGTGCACCTGACCCCGGCCTTCGCTCATCTCGGGTACGGCCGGGGTGCCTTCCCGCACGCCGAGGCGGCCGCCGACCGGATCCTGTCGCTGCCCCTCTATCCGCAGCTCGGGGAGGATGCCCAGGAGGTGGTGGTACGAACCCTCGCCGGTGCGCTCGCCTAGGCCCTGTGAGGCCGGGGACCCCGGGCGGCCACCGCCCGGGGTGCTTTGCCGTTCCCTTACGGGGCGGTAGGATTCCGTTGCACTCAGTAGAGGATCTCAGCTGATGCGGCGTGCACCGGACGAAACCCGTACCGCCAGGTGGCCGGTGAACGGAGGATCGCTGCCGACGATGAGGCGGGGCGATGCGATGGTGAGGGCGGTCTATCCGTCCGGCTCTCAGCAGGCGTCGATGGTGCTGCGAGTCTTCGTCTTCAGCGCGTTCGTGCTGCCGACGGACACCGTCATCAGGGTCATCGGGGCGCAGGGCTACGTCGCGAGCCTGGTGTCCATGCTGCTGTTCGCCGCCTGGGCGGTGACGGCGATCTTCGGGTTCCACGATCCGGTGCACACGCGCCATCCGACCCGGGCCGCGCTCGGCCTGCTCTGGATCTCGTCGCTGCTGTCGTACGCCGCGATGCCGTTCTACCTGCCGGACGAGACGCAGCGACTGAGCGCCGAGCGCTGGATGATGCTGCTCGTCGGCATGTCGGGGGTCATCCTTGTCGCCGCCGAACACCTGCGCACGCCGGCCGACCTGGTTCGGGTGGTGCGCACCCTGGTGTGGGGCGGCTCGTTCTCGGCGGTCGTCGCGGTGATTCAGTTCTGGCTGCACTGGGACCTGCGCCCGTTCCTGCGCCTGCTGCTGGTCGGCTTCTCCGCCAGCGACGACTACACCGGATTCCAGGACCGGGCCGCGCTCGTGCGGGTCTCGGGCACCGCCAACCACCCGATCGAATTCGGGCTGATCGCGACAATGCTGCTGCCGATCGCCATCTGGCTCGCCTTCTACGAACGTGACCGCCCGGCCGCCCGGCGCTGGGGCCCGGTCGTCCTCATCGGACTGTGCATTCCAATGTCCGTGTCCCGCTCGGCGATCCTGGCCGTGGTGGTCTCGCTGGGGATATTCGTGATCTGCCTGCCGGTGGTGCAGCGCGCGTGGGTGCTGGCCGTCGCGCCGTTCGGCATCGTCGCGGTCTTCGCCACCACCCCGGGGTACATGACCACGATCGTCAGCTCGATCTTCGCCGGCAAGTCGGACTCTTCGATCACCAACCGGCTGGACAACTACCCGCGGGTGGTCGCGTTCGTGAGCCAGGCGCCGTGGCTGGGGCGGGGAGGCGGCACCTACCTGGCGCCCGACGCCACGAAGATCCTCGACAACCAGTACCTCAAATCCGCCATCGAATTGGGCTTGTTCGGGGTGTTCGCCCTCGTCGTCTACTTCCTGGTGCCGGCGGTGACCGCGCTGGTCGCGCGGCACAGATCGGCCGAGCCGAATTTCCGGAGCCTTTGCGGTGCGTTGGCCGGCGCGTGCCTCGCCGCCGGGGTCGGGTCGTATACCTTTGACTCCTTCTCGTTCCCCCAGTTCGCCTCGGTGGACGCCATGGTGGTCGGGCTCTGCGGCGCCTGCTTCCTGGGTGCCAGCAGATGGCCGCACGGCCTGCCCCCGGCCACCGAGATACGACGGCGCGCGCCGCTGCTGAAGCGGGTGGCATCGCGCGACGAGGAACCACCCCGCAACCCGGCACCATCTCGTCACACCGCATCAACCGGCGACAGCGCACCACCCGGCGAACCGACCTCGACTCGCCCGTCGCGTACCGAACCGGTCGGTCGGTCTCCCCTCCTGCCCGAATCGAGGTTCTGATGGACCTGCTGAACCTGTTCTCGACGCTGCGCCGTCACATGGTCATCGTGTCGGTGATCCTCGCGCTCATCGTTGTCGGCTGCGCCTACGTGGTGTTCGGGATCCCGCCCCAGTACCAGTCGCAGGTGCAGTACGTGCTCATCGAGCCGCCGCCCGCGGCCACGCCGGACCAGATCAAGGACGATCCCGCCCTGGGGAAGCTGAACCCCAACAACCCGTACACGCGGCTGCCCAATCCGTCCATTGTGGTCGATGTGCTGTCGCAACGGGTGTCGGCGGACGGGGTGCGCGACGACCTCATCAAGCAGGGTGCGGACCGCGACTACACGATGGCCGCGACCCCGGAACTCGGCTCCGGTCTGGTCATCGAGATCATCGGCACGGGGCACTCGCCGGCCGGATCCACCAAGACCCTCGACCTGGTGGTCGCCCGGATGAAGACCGAACTGCACGACATGCAGACCGTCGACGGGGCCAGCGACCGGTACCTGTTCCAGGCGCTTCCGGTCAGCCCGCCGACACCGCCCGTGCGCAAGGTGACCGGGACCATGCGGTCCCTGATCGCGGTCGGCGCCGCCGGGATAGTGCTGATGTTCGCCGCCATCTCGCTCGCCGAGGCGATCGGGCCGCGGCGCAAGCGGCGGGCCAGGTCGGTGCCGTCGCGGCACCTGCCGGGCGGGGAGCCGCCCAACACCGACCCTCGCGTGATCGAGCCGCGTGGCGCCGACGCACGCACCATCGAACTGCGCAACGACGCACGCGTGGACGCGCGGACCGTGGATCGCAAGAACGGTGAGTCCGATCTGACCGTGGTGCTGCCCCGGTTGACACACGAGGGCCTCGGCGAGTCGAGCCGCGGCAAGCCGGGCCGGGACTGACTGACCGGCGGAACCCTTACGGGCGGCGGCGATTCGGCCGTCGCCCGTACGTTTACCGGTCGCGTTCGGTTGTCCGAATCGATCGGTCCGATCGCGTCACGATGTCGGTATCCAGACCTCGCCCGTCGCTGAATGGCCAATAACCTTGGCTGAGAGGCCTGTCAGATCGACGCCGTCACCCGTTCGTGAATCGCTGTCACGTAGTCATAATCCGGATCATCGCCATAGGGGGTGCGGGCGCGACAGATCCTCAAGGGAAACGGGGCGGTCATGTCAATCGATGGTTCATTAGTGACACGGTTCGATCTAAGGCGCAGAGCGAAGCGTAGCGCATGGGTAGTCGTGCTCGGGTTATTTGTGGCCGGCGTGGCGGCGATAGTGCCGATCTCGTCGGCCAACGCGGACACCTGCGCGCCCAACCCGATCGTCTGCGAGAACGCCAAGACCGGCACGTCCGAGGATGTGTGGGACATCCAGGGCAACGGAGACGACTCGATCCAGGGTTATGCCACCGACATCAGCGTGAACATTGGGCAGACCATTAACTTCAAGATTAAAACCACCGCAACACAGTACACCATCGATATCTACCGGCTGGGTTGGTACAACAACAGCGGCGCCCGTTACATCACCAGCGTGGCGCCGCCCGCGCATCTGCCGCAGCGCCAGCCCGACAACTGCGTCACCGACCCTTCCACCCAGATCTACGACTGCGGCAACTGGGCGGTCTCGGCGAGTTGGACGGTGCCCACGACCGTCGTCTCGGGTGTGTACATCGCGAAGCTCACCCGGACCGACACCCACGGCGCGAGCCAGATCACGTTCATCGTGCGGGACGACTCGAGCCACTCGGCCATCTACTTCAAGACCTCGGACAACACCTGGCAGGCGTACAACACCTTCGGCGGCTCCGACTTCTACCAGGGCGATCCGAACGGCCGCTCCTACAAGCTGAGCCTCAACCGTCCGTTCGCGACTCGTGGCGACAACGACGGCCGGGACTTCCTGTTCAGCAACGAGTACCCGATGATCCGGTACCTGGAGCGCAACGGGTACGACGTCAGCTACACCACCGATCTGGACGTCGACCGGCACGGCGGCCTGATCGAAAATCACAAGGTCCTCACGTCCACCGGACACGATGAGTACTGGTCCGCTGGCGAGCGCGCCAACGTCGAGGCGGCCCGCGACGCGGGCGTCAACCTCGCCTTCTTCAGCGGCAACGAGGTGTACTGGAGGACCCGCTGGGAGCCCAGCGAGGACGGCAGCGGCACCGACGACCGCACCATCGTCTGCTACAAGGAAACCTGGGACAACACCGACCAGTCCGACCCCACCACGCAGTGGACCGGCACCTGGCGGGATCCCAGATTCAGTCCGCCGTCCATCGGTGGCGGCGACCCGGAGAACAGTCTCACCGGGACCGAGTACATGTCCAATACCGACGACCTACCCGTGCAGGTGCCGGCGGCGGAGGGCAAGGACCGGTTCTGGCGCGGCACCGCGGCGAGCAACCTCGGTCCCGGTACCACCCTGACGCTCGCCCAGCACACCGTGGGGTACGAGTCCGACGAGGACGTGGACAACGGGTTCCGCCCCGACGGCCTGATCTGGCTGTCCACCACGACCGGGTCGACCCCGCAGGAATTGCAGGACTTCGGCAACCTCGTGGTGCCCGGCACCACCACCAACCATCTCACGCTCTACAAGGCGCCCAGCGGGGCGCTGGTGTTCTCGACCGGCAGCATCCAGTGGGCCTGGGGGCTGGACAGCGACCACGACGGCACCGAAACGCAGACCAGCCCGGTGATGCAGCAGGCGACCATGAACCTGTTCGCCGACATGGGCGTGCAGCCGGCCACGCCGGTGGACGGCACCCCGACTCCGGCATCGACCGACCTCCAGGCGCCCACCGCCACCATCACCTCACCGGCCTCCAACACCACGGTGGCGAACGGGGCGCAGGTGACGCTGCAGGGCACCGCCACGGACGCGGGCGGGGGCGTGGTGGCCGGTGTCGAGGTGTCCACCGACGGCGGCACCAGTTGGCACGCGGCCACCGGTACCAGCCCGTGGTCGTACACCTTCTACGCCTCAGGGGTGAACACGCAGACGGTGCGGGTACGCGCGATGGACGACAGCGCCAACATCCAGTCCAACCCGACGGCGGTCACCCTCAACATCAACGGCCCGGACTCCCTGTTCGGCAACCGGGTGCCGGCCACAGCGGCGTTCAACGACAGCTCGGCGCTGCAACTGGGCGTCAAAGTGGTGCCACAGGACGACGGGTTCATCAGCGGGATCCGGTTCTACAAGGGGACCGGCAACACCGGTACGCACACCGGCACGCTGTGGACCGCCAGCGGTCAGATCCTGGCCACCGGTACGTTCACGAACGAGACGGCCACGGGTTGGCAGACGCTGACCTTCGCCAAACCGGTGGCGGTCACCGGCGGCACCACCTACGTCGCCTCGTACTTCGCGCCCAACGGCCACTACGCCTCTGACGAGTGGGCGTTCAGCTACCGGGACTTCGCCTCGCCGCCGCTGTCCGCGCCACGGTCGCTGACCGGTAGCGACACCAACAGCGGAAAGGGCAACGGGTTGTTCGGCTACGGCGAGGACTTCCCGCTGAACACCTACCACGACACGAATTACTACGTCGACGTGCTCTACACCGACAGCGAGGCCGGCCCGCCGTCGATCGTGTCCACCTCGCCGGCCGCCGGTGCGCCCACCGTGGCCCTCGACGCCCACCCGTCGGCGACCTTCTCCAAGGCCGTCGATCCGAGCACCGTGCAGTTCACCCTCGCCACCAGCGTGGGCGTGACCGTGCCCGGCTCGACCAGCTACGACCCGGTGTCCAAGACCGTGACGTTCACGCCGTCGGCGAACCTGGCGCTCAACACGGGCTACACGGCCACCGTGCACGCCCGCGACCTGCAGGGGCTGTCCCTGACCGGTGCGAGCGCCTGGTCGTTCACCAGCGACAAGTACGCGTCGATAGACACCCTGTTCGCGAACACCGTGGTGCCTCAGATCACCTCGGTCGACGACCCCGGCTCGGTCGAGCTGGGTGTGAAGTTCACCCCATCGATGAACGGCTGGATCGTGGGTGTGCGGTTCTATCAGGGCACAGGCAACACCGGTACGCACACCGGAAGCCTGTGGACGTCGACCGGAACGCTGCTGGCGAAGGCCACATTCACCGGAGAGACGGGCTCGGGGTGGCAGAGCGTGCGCTTTGACACGCCGGTGACGGTGCGGGCGGGCACCACCTATGTCGCCTCGTACTACGCGCCGCACGGCGACTACGCGGTCGATAGCGGGTTCTTCGCGACCCCGTACAGCAGGGGGCCGCTCGCCGCGTCGTCGGAAGACAACGGCGTCTACGCCTACGGTGCGGGCGACACCTTCCCGAGCCACACGTACCAGTCGGGCAACTACTGGGTCGATCCGCTGTTCGTCTCCGACGGCACCGGGCCGAGTCCCAGCCCCAGCCCGAGCCCGAGCCCGTCCCCGAGCCCGAGCGTGAGCCCCACGCCGAGCGTGAGCCCCACGCCGATCCCGATCCCGAGCGGCGCGGTGACCATCTTCAACGGCTCGGACAGCCCGGACTCCAGCACCTGGCCGGACGCCCTGCCCATCGAGGTCGGCGTGAAGTTCAGCTCCGACGTCGCCGGGCAGGTGCTGGGTGTGCGGTTCTACAAGGGCGGCCTGAATACCGGCACCCACATCGGGTCGCTGTGGAGTTCGACGGGGCAGTTGCTGGCCACCGCGACGTTCCAGGGCGAGACCGGCACGGGTTGGCAGACCGTGTTCTTCTCGCAACCGGTGACGATCGCCGCGGGCGTCACGTACGAGGCGTCATACAGCACGACCGTCGGCTACTACGCGGCCACGGTCAACGGGTTCGCCGGTGGTCTCGATCGCGGGCACCTGCACGTCCCGGCGTCCGGCGGCGTGTACCACTACGGTACGGGCTTCCCGGACAGTTCGGCCGCACACAACTACTGGGTCGACGTCGTTTTCCAGCCGAACAGCTAGAACCGGTTGGCGAGGGTGTCATCAATACGACCGCGCAGGGCGGTTGTCCGAGCACCGTGAGTGCGGCAGTCTGAGTTCAGTTGTCGATGAACGTCCACCCGGGGCGGCACCGTTTCGCGGCGCCGCCCCGATGGACTCTTCGGGGCGATAGCGGGCGGACGAATCATTGTTCAGGCGCACCGTTGGTGCATGAGACCGTTGATGCATGAACCGTTGGTACGTCGGTGATCCGCCGATCCGCGATCAAGGGAGCATCGGAATTGCTGAGTACCGCTGCGCAACGGCTGGCGCTCATCGGCGAAACGGGCGCCCGGGTGGTCCGGCCCCGACCGATGCGATCCAGGCCGCTGGTCTCCGTCGTCATCCCCTGCTACAACTACGGCCGGTACCTGCCCGGTTGTGTCGCCAGCGTGCTGGGCCAGCCGGACGTGGACATCGAGGTCGTCATCGTGGATGACGCGTCGCCCGACGGCAGCGCGGAAACGGTCCGGCGTCTGGTGGCCGGCGATCCCCGGATGCGAGCGATCTACCACGAGACCAACCAGGGCCACATCACCACCTACAACGACGGGCTGGCCACGGTGCGCGGCGAGTATCTCGTCCTGCTCTCGGCCGACGACCTGCTCGTGCCGGGCGCGCTCGGTCGCGCGACCGCGTTGATGGAGGCGCACCCGTCGGTGGGTCTGGCCTACGGGGCCACCGTGGACTTCACGGACACCCCACCGCCGGCCCGCACCGAGGCGACCACCTGGACGGTCTGGGCCGGCCAGGACTGGCTGGCGAACCGCTGCCGCCGGGGCCGCAACCCGTTGCTCTCGCCGGAGGCGGTGATGCGCACGTCGGTGTACCAGAAGCTGGGCGGCTACCGCGCCGATCTCCCGCACGCGGCCGACCTCGCGATGTGGCTCGGCGCGGCGATGGTGTCGGACGTCGGGTACGTGGGCGGAGCGGACCAGGCGTATTACCGGGTGCACGCGCAGAGCATGAGCAAGTCGGTGAACGCGGGCTGGGTGATCGACCTCCAGCAACGGCTGCGCACCTTCGACGTGACGCTCGGCGAGGCATCGCGGTCCGCCGAGACGGCCGCGCTGCTCGCGGCGGCGCACCGGGCGCTGGCCCGGCAGGCGCTGGGACACGCGATCGACGCGTGGGTCAGCGCGGCCGGCCGGGCCGCGACCCCCGACGATGCCGGCCGGCGGGGTGTCGAGAGCCACCGGGACAGCGCGACGCCCGACGACGGCACCGAGGCGCTCGTCGAGAACCTGGTCGACGTCGCGATGTCGGCCGACCCGGACGCCACCCGGCTGCCGGAGTGGCGGGTACTCCGGCGGATCCGGGGCAGGTCGGGCGGCGCGTTGCGGCGTAGCCCGTCGTTCCGGGTCCGCCAGTCGACCCGTGACCTCACCGACCGGGTTCGTTGGCGGCGGTGGCGGCGTGCGGGGGTCTGAGCCGGCGCCGGCCGACCGGCGGGATGCCGTCGGCGGACGTCACCGCGCCCCCGAACCCGCCGCGGGCGGCTCCCCGGTGGACCCGGGCGCAGTATTCGCCGCCGCCAGCCCAGCCGCCGCCGTCAACCCAGGCGCCGCCAAGCCAGCCGCCGCCACGCCCGGCCCCGTCGACCCGGCCGCCGGCATACCGGGCGCCACCGACCTACCCGCCGGCACACCCGGCGCCACCGACCTGCCCGCCGGCGCCGCGCCCGGCCCCGTCGACTCCGGTAGCGAAGAGCCCGGTGGGTCCGGTGGCTCGACCGCCGGACTGGGCCGGATGCTGGCGCGCGGCGCGCTGTGGAGTTCGCTGAGCACCGCCGTGCTCCGGCTCGGTCAGTTCGTGCTGAGCATCGTCGTCGCCCGCCTGATCTCCCCGCACGACTTCGGCGTCTTCGTCGTCGCGTCGACCGTCTACCTGATCGTCATCAACATCAGCGAGATCGGCGTGAGCACGGCGCTGGTCCGCGAGGTGGACAACGCCAAGCGGATCGCGCCGACCGTGTCCACCATCGCCACGGCGAACAGCGCCCTGCTGGCCGCCATCCTGTTCCTCGCCGCCCCCTGGCTGTCCGCCACCTTCGGGGCGCCGGGCGCCACCGCGGCGGTGCGGGTGCTCGCCATTCCCGTACTGCTGGCCGGGCCCACCGCCGTGCCGGCCGCGCTGCTGACCAGGGACTTCCGGCAGGGTCGCAAGATGGCCGCCGACCTCACCAACTTCGCCGTGGCCAACGCGACGCTGCTGGCCCTCGCGCTGACCGGCTCGGGCGTCATGGCGCTGGCATGGTCCCGGGTCGCCGGCCAGGTGGTCTCCGCCGTGCTGCTGTTCGTGCTGGCTCCCGAGCGGTACCGGCCCGGCTTCGACCGGCGGGAGGCCGGCCGGCTGCTGCGCTTCGGCGCGCCGCTGGCCGGCTCCAGCCTGGCCGTGTTCATCCTGAGCAACCTGGACTTCATGGTCGTGGGGCGGTTGGCCGGCCCGCTGGAGCTGGGCTACTACAACCTCGCGTTCACCGTGGCGAGCTGGCCGACCAGCATCTTCACCGCCATCCTCACCAGCGTCACGCTGCCGGCGCTGGCCCGGGTCAAGGGCGGCATCGCGGAGCTGGGCAGGCACGTGTCCGTCGCGCTGGCGGCGCTGTGCGCCGCGGCCTTCCTGGTCTCCGGGCTGTGCATGGTGCTCGCCCATCCGCTGGTCACCATCGTGTACGGCGCGCGCTGGTCGCCGGCCGCGGCGATCCTGGTCATCCTGGCGGTGTTCGGCGCGGTGCGGGTCATGCTGGCGCTGTTCTACGACGTGCTGGTCGCGCTGGACCACACCCGGTGGCTGTTCCACCTGCAGCTGATCTGGCTCGGCGTACTGCTGCCCGCGATGCTGCTGGGGGTGCACGAGGCCGGCGGGCGCGGTGCCGGCGTCGCGCACGTGGTGATCGCGGTGGCCGTGGTGGTACCGGTGCACCTGATAGTGCTCGCCCGTGCCGTCCGGTTCCCGCTGGCGCGGCTGCGCGCACCCGTGCTGTACCCGCTGCTGGCCGCCGGCCTCGCCGGGGCGGCCAGTATCCTGCTCGGCGGTCTGTTCGTTGGACCCTGGACAAAGCTGATATGGGGATGCCTCGCTTTTGTCGTGGTGTACCTCGCCGCGCTCGGGCGCTGGCTGTTGGCGATCAAACGTGAACTCACCGAGCTGTACGGACGCGGGGGCTCCCGCCCGGACGCGACGGATAGCACGCAGACGGAAGAACCCACCGATGAATGGCCGCAGCCGGAGCCGATGGTCGACCTGACCATGGCGGGCCGGGGTGAGGCGCCGTGAACGCGGTGCCGGGCGGTGGCCGGCGATGCAGGCCGCGAGATCGCGGCGAGACCTAGGGAGGCGCGGATATGCCGGCGGTTGCTGCGGGTCGGGCCCGAGAGGCCTGGCGGTTGCTGCGCGACGACGGTCCAAGGCGGTTGGCGCAACGGGTTTCCCGGGTGGCGTACAACCGGCTCGGGGCTGCGAGCCTGGACTTCCCGCTCGACTTCGACGACGTCGCGGACTCCCGCGAGCTCTCGCTGGCCACGCCCGCGACCCGGCCGGCACCCGGTACCCCGCTGACGGTCGGCTGGGTCTGCGTGCCACCGGGCCCTGGCTCCGGCGGGCACACCACCATGCTCCGGATGGTGGAGGCGGTCGAGGCCGCAGGCCACCGCTGCGTGCTGTACCTCTACGACCGGTTCCGGGGCGACCTCGCCCGGCACGAGCAGGTGATCCGCCGGCACTGGCCCGGAGTCCGTGCCGAGGTGCGGTCGGTCGAGGACGGCCTGGCGCCGCTGGACGCGTATGTGGCCTCCTCCTGGCAGACCGCGCACGTGCTGGCCGCCCGGGCCGAGGTGCCGACCCGCCGGCTCTATTTCGTGCAGGATTTCGAGCCGTACTTCTACCCGCAGGGCTCGGAGTACGCGCTCGCCGAAGACACTTACCGGTTCGGGTTCCGCTGCGTCACCGTCGGCCACATGCTCGCCCGGCTGCTGTGCGAGCGCTACGGAGCGATCGCGGAGGTCGCTGAGTTCGGCTGCGACACGGACGTGTACCGACTCGACGAGTCGGGCCCGCGCGACGGCGTGGTCTTCTACGCCCGCCGGGAAGTGGCCCGCCGGGGCTTCGAACTGGGCATGCTGGCCCTGATCGAATTTCACCGGCGCCAGCCGGGACGGCCGATCCACCTGTTCGGCGATCCCGGGGTGCGGGCACCCTTCCCGGCCGTCAACCACGGCCGCCTGACGCCGGCGGGCCTCGCCGCGCTCTACAACCGGTGTCGGGCCGGCATCGCCTTGTCATTCACGAATATCTCTCTGGTACCGGTCGAGATGCTGGCGTGCGGCGTCGTACCGGTGCTTAGCGGGCACGCTCAGCAGTCGTCCGATCTGGACAATCCACATCTGCGCTGGGCGGAGCCGACACCCGCACGGATCGCCGAGGAGTTGGAAGCCATCGTCTCCTCGTCCGATCCGCCCCCGGCTACGGTGTCCGCCAGCGTGCCGGCGTCGTCCGGCTGGAGTGCGGCGACTCGGATGGTCGTCGCGACCATCGAGGACGAGGTGTACGGCCACGGGCTGTACACCTCAGGAACAAGAAAGAACGGGGCAAGATCGCTGACCGCATGACCCGTGCGGTCGGTCGAGGGGTGGGGAAAATGTTCATAGCGGGTAGGCGAGTCACGAAGACCCATGCCATGTTCGCAGGCGGGCTGGCGGTGGCGCTGGCCGCCCTCACGGGTGGGGCCGTGATGGTCGTCGACGGGTACGTCAACGGGGGGAACAATCGGGCGGCGGTCGCCGCCGCGGACTCAGGGGTGTCACGGCGCGTCGTGCCGCAGGCCGGGGCGGGCTCGCATTCGCCGTCGCTCTCGCCGTCGTCGGCATCGGCCGCCGTCCGGCCCCTGGCCACGCCCGCGCCGACGGGGTCGGCGTCGCACGGCGGATCGGGTGCGCACCTGCGCCCGGTGGACGGGGGAGCGGGATATTACGGAAAGTTCCAGTCGCACCTGCCCACGGCGACGTCGTTCTTCCCGATCGGCGTCTGGCTGGAAAGCGTCGTCGAGCCGACCGACGCGACCAAGGACAAGGCGGCCGGCATCAACACGTACGTCCAGCTGACCGACACGAGCAACCCGAGCCTCGTACGGGCTGCGGGGATGTACACGATTCTCGACGACAGGCTGCCCGGCTCGGGGTCCGAGCAGGCCGGGTGGATGATCTCCGACGAGGTCGACATGTGGGGCGGCCCCGGCTCGTCGGCGTGGACCGGCCACTACCCCGGCAACGGTGACGTCTGCTCCCCGGCCAGCTCGCAGTGCGGCTACACGATCCAGCAGACGCTCAGCTCGAGGCTGCCGGCCGACAGCCGGATGCGTTACTCCAACTACGGCAAGGGCGTCACGTTCTGGGAGACCAACACCCAGGCGGCCCGCTTCGTCAACCAGTACCAGAACATCGTGTCGGCCGACAATTACTGGTTCACCGATCCGAACATCTGCGGCGCGCATGAGGGCGGATCGCTGTTCACCGACACGGCGCTGCCCGCCTCGTTGTGCCGCCGCGCGTCGAACTACGGGCGCACGATCGACCGGCTGCGTTCGCTGGTCTCACCGACCGGCAGCCGTCCCGTGTGGGGCTTCGTCGAGGTGGGCGAGCCGTTCACCGACCCGGTCACGCCGGCGATCACCCCAGCCCAGGTGGTGGCCGCGGTGTGGAGCAGCATCATCCACGGCGCCCGGGGCATCATCTACTTCAACCACAGCTTCAGCGGCCCGTGCCAGACGCAGCACGCGCTGCGCGAGCCGTGCTACTCGGCCGTGCGGGCGGCGGTCACCTCGGTGGACGCCCGGGTCGCGTCGCTGGCGCCGGTGCTCAACGCACCGTTCGCCGACGGCGTGGTGAAGGGCAGTTCGGGCGTTGACGTGTCCACGAAGTGGTCCGCGGGGCACTTCTACGTGCTGGCCGGCGCCAACACGACGGCCGCCCAGACCGCGACGTTCACGCTGCCCTGCGTCGGCAGCAACGCGCGGGTGAGCGTGCTGAACGAGAGCCGGACGATCACGATCGCGGGCGGTAAGTTCAGCGACCGGTTCGCAGACGGCAACGCCGTGCACATCTACCGGGTGGACGGCGGTTCGAGCTGCGGCGCCTACTGACCGCACACCCACCCGCCGGCTCACCCCGCACCGAAGCGGTCGGGGTGGGTCGGCGGGGCGGAGCGAGCTGACGGTGCGGGTCGGCGCGGTGAGGCGGGTCAGCGGGCCCGGGAGCTGTCGTCCCGTTCCCAGGAATCGTTGCGCGCCAACCGCCGCAGGACCCGGGCCGTCACCACGAATCCCGTGTAGACCGTCGCGTCGACCAGGCCGGAGAATCCGCTGCGCGCCAGCAGTCGGACGTCCCGGGCGGTGCGCCCGGAGGTCTCGTGCGCGGTGTCCGGGTTGCTGGCCTGGTGCTCCGCCTTGCCCCGGTACGTGCGGCGCAGCACCTTGAGCAGATCGCCGGTGCGGGCCGGCGCGGTGACCGTGACCGGCTCGCAGCTGGCCACCTCCACCTCGCCGGGGGCGAAGAGCTGGTCCACCCACAGGTCGTCGGCGACCAGATCGGGGAACTCGTCGAACCGGGCCCGCCCCTCGGCGGACAGCGCATAGGTACCCGCGCCCCACAGCGACCCGAGCACGGCCGGGATCCGAGCCCGGGCCCGGTAGTAGCGGCGCACCGGCCAGGTCGACCCCGAGGCGTCGTACCGCACCGGTGGGCGCCCGGCCAGCGGTCCGCCCGCGACCATCCGACCCAACCGGGTGAGCACCCGCCGGGCGGAGTCCGCGGGCAGCACCACGTCGGCGTCGAGGTACATCCTGGGCAGGGCGCTGGCCGCCCGGTCGCCCACGCGCAGCGCGGCCGGCTTGGAACCGACCTCGAGCTCGATCACCCGTACGCCGGCGAACGACCCGGCCACCTTGGCGGTCGCGTCGGTGCAGCCGTTGCACACGACAACGACCTCCAGCGCCCCGCTCGCGGCGAGCGCGGCCAGCGGCGCGAGGCAGTCCGCGATGACGGTCTCCTCGTTGTGCGCCGGAATGACCACGGAGCCCAGCGCCCCGCCGCCGTCGGCCGCCGCGTCGGCCGCCCGTGGAGAGCCGGCCGCCCGGGAAGAGCCGCCCGCCTGCGAAAGACCCGTCATCGCGCGTACTCCGGGTCGGCGGTGGCGGCCTGCGTAAGCGACCCGGGCCGGCCCGGCAGCTCCGCGCGCCGCCGCCCGGACCACAGCGCGGCCAGCGCCATCCGGTTGCCCGGCCGGCGTATCCGCAGCAGCTGGCCCAGCGTCACGGCCACCCGGAACGCGGCGGTCGCGGCCGGACCGTGGTACTTGCGGAAATAGCGCACCCGGTTCACCTCGTTCAGTGCGGTCAGGGCCGGTCCCGTACCCGAGCCGGCACCCTCGTGGAAGACCCGCGCGTCCGGGACGTACTGGATGGTCCGGCCGGCCTCGCGCAGGCGGCGGGAGTAGTCCGTCTCCTCCGAGTAGAGGAAGAAGCTCTCGTCCCAGTCGCCGACGGCGGCGTCCGCCTCGGCCGTGACGACCAGCACCGCACCGGTGGCCCAGTCGGCCGGCCCCTCGGCGTCGTACCGTCGCGGGTCCCAGACCATCTCCGACAGCCAGCCGGGCCGGCCGGCCCAGCGCCGGCCGAGCAGCGCGTCGCCGAGCACCCGGGTGGTGGACGGCTCCCGGCGCAGCGACGGGAACGTGGCCGCCTCGTCGCCGGCCTCGACGAACCGGGGCACCGCCGCGCCGGCCGCCGGCCGGCAGGCCGCGGCGATCAGCCACGCCAGGCTGGCCGGGGCGAGGCGCAGGTCGGGGTTGAGGATGGCGACGGTACGGGTGGGGCCGAGGCTGCCCCGCAGGTGCTTGCGCCCGGCATTGATGCCGCCCGCGTAGCCGAGGTTGGCTCCCGTGCGCAGGAGGGTGACGCCGGGCCGCCCGGCGATGGCGGACTCGATGTCGTCGGCCGAGTCGTTGTCGACCACCAGCGCCCGCACCCGCATGCCCGGTGCGGCCCGGGGCAGCGTGTCGAGCAGTCCCGGCAGGTCCGCCGCGCTGTTGTAGGTGACCACGATGGCGGTGCAGTCAACGAAGGCCGACGGGTCCGGCTCCAATCCCTCGCGACTCATCCGCATGACTCGTTCGCTCCGCTCACTCATCGGGCCCCGCTCGCCTCTCGGCGCGAGTCCGTCCACAGCCGCCACATGGCCGGCGGGCCCTGGACGCAGTACCGGCGGGTGAGCCGGCGTGGCTCCCGGGACAACCGGTAGAGCCACTCCACCCCTGCGTGACGTACCCAGCCGGGTGCCCGCGAGGCGGTACCGGCCAGGAAGTCGGTCGCCGCCCCGAACGCGAGCAGCACCCGTGCCCCGCTGGCCGCCGCGTGCCGCTGGATCCAGCGCTCCTGCCGCGGCTTGCCCAGCCCCACGACGAGCAGATCCACGTTGGCCAGCCGCACCGATTCGGCGAGCCCGGCCGCCGCGGCCGGGTCGGTGAGTTCGGCGCGCTGCGGTGCCCAGAATCCCGCCACGCTCAGCTCGGGGTACCGGTCGGCCAGCACCGGCCGCACGAGGTCATGCATCTGGGCGCTGCCGCCCAGAAAGCCCACCCGGGACCGGGCCGCCTGCGCGGTGTCCAGCAGCTCCGGCAACAGGTCGGAGCCCGCCAGCAGCGGCCACTCCCGCCCGGTCAACCGCGTCGCGTGGCGGACCATCGGCGCGCCGTCGAGCAGGATCAGCCACTCCGGGGAATTCCCGCTCACGTCGATGTCCGGCGCGCTGCGCCCGCCCGACCCGAAGTGGTGCACGTGGTCGAGGTTGGCCGACCCGATCGCCAGCGGTGACCGTGGTTCCGGCACCCTGGGTCCGGCGAGTCGGTCGCCCACCACCGAAACCACCTCGTCGCGTCGCCGGAGGTCGACGAGCACACCTCCCAGCACGATCCTTGATGCGTCTGCGGGTCTGCTGACGGCCGTCACGCACCCACTCCTTCCGATTCCGGGCCGAGGGCGTCCGCGTGGGTATTGGCTGGAGGACGCGTTCACGGTCACCGCACCACGCTGGGCGACCACGCGTTGTGGACGAAGACGCGGGCGGAGCCGGTGCCGTCCGCGGGAACCACCCAGACGTCCTGGGTGGCCGCCGCCGCGCCGATGCGCGGCAGTCCATAGAGGACGTGGTCGTTGTCCAACCACTCCACCTGGTCATCGACGCTGCGCGGCTCGGCGAGCAGGGTCTCTTTGCCGGTCGTCAGGTCGTAAACGGCCAGACGCCAATGTCCGGCCGGCAGGTCGCCGTGCTTCTTGAAGGCGATCCGGGTCTTGTCCGGCGACAGCGAGGGGCACTCGACGTCCTCGCGGATCGACACCATGCGGCGCTGCGCGATGCTGCCGCGCACCAGCCAGGTGTGACCACCGGTCGCCGCGGTGGCGTAGAACGTGTCGTCGTCGGCGAACGTCACGCCCCAGAAGTTGCGGTCGGCCGCGGTGACCCGCCGGCCATCGATGACGAGGGTGAACTGTTCGAGGTCGGCGATCTGCTGACCGTCGGTGTGGGCGATGAGCGTGCGGGTGGAGAACTGCCCAGGGTTGGTGTAGGAGTCGCCGTACACGAAGGTGGTGGTGACGTTCAGGCTGCCGTCCGGCGACATCCTGGCCCGGCTGGGCAGTCCGGGTAGCGGTGCCTGGCCCACGGTCTGCCAGTCCGGCCCCAGGGTCAGCGCCCGGTAGGTGGTGACCATCCCGCGATCGGCCACCAGGCACAGCGCGGACGCCCTGCCGGCGTACACCCGGTCGCAACTGGTCGGGGTGATGGCCCGCGGACCGTCCGGATTGGACAGTGAAGCCACGGCGATGTGGCCGTAGCCCGATCCCAGCGCGGTGCTGCGGAACACCACGTGCGGCCCGCTGGACACCGCGGCCAGCGAGGTGGTGGCGGTCTTCGGGCCCTTGGCCGATGCCTCGGCCCGCTGGCCGTGTGCGTACACCACATATCCGACCGCGACCGCGACCGCGACGGCGGTGATCGCGGCCAGGATGGCCAGGCGCAGCCGCTGGTTGCCGCCCGACCCGGGCTCGCCGGCGGTCGGATCGGCCGGCGAGGTCATCGGGCCGCCCCCTCGGAGGCGCCGTCCATCGTGGGAGCGCCGTCCGTCGTGGGGGCGCCGCCAGTCGGGGCGGCGTCCATCGTGGGGGCGCCGCCCCTCGTCGAGGTGCCGGCTCCGGCGGGGGCGGTGCCGGCGTCGCCGAGCGGCGTGGTGTCGCCGGCGCCGGGGCCGCGCAGCAGCCACCAGGCCACCGGGACGGCCGCCCCGAGCAGGACCGCCGCCAGCAGCAGCGCGTCGCGCGGACCGACCAGCGTCCACAGCACGCCGAACGCGACCGACGAGGCGAACCGGGCGAGTACCTGTACGGTCTGCGCCGCGGCCAGCCCGCTGCCCCGGGTACCGGCCGGAATCAGCCGGCTCACCAGGGCGGAGAGCACCCCGTCGGTGGCCGCGTAGAACACGCCCAGCAGCAGGAGGGTGACGATGGTCCACGCGGTGCCGGCCGAGGGCAGCGCCCCGACCAGGTACCCGATGACGAGCACCACGTGCCCGCCGATGAAGACCGGGGCGCGCCCGATCCGGTCGGCCAGCCGGCCCAGCGGTACGGCCAGGCACAGGTAGGAGATGTTGGTGCCCACGTACAGCAGCGGGAACCACAGCGCCGCGAAGCCGTCGCGCCGCTGCAGGGACAGGTACAGGAAGCCGTCCCCGACGGTGAACAGCCCGAGCAGCGTGCAGGCGATCAGCGGGCCGCGCAGCCGGGCGGAGACCATCACCCGCACCAGCGCCCGGGCGGCCGGCCGCACGGTACCGGCACCGGTGCGCCGGTCGGGTACGGCCAGCACGATCATGGCCACCCCGATCACCGCTACGGCGAACGAGACCACCCAGATCGAGCTGTACCCGTCGGGCACGGCCAGCAGGACGGCGAAGGCCACCAGCGGGCCGATCGCCGCGCCCAGGGTGTCCAGGGTGCGGTGCACCCCGAACGCCCGGCCCAGCATGCCGGGCTCGGTGACGTCGGCGATGAGCGCGTCGCGCGGCGCGGTGCGCAGCCCCTTGCCCAGCCGGTCCGCCGTGATGACACCGGTGATCGAGGCGAGCCCGTGCGCCGGGATCATCGCCAGTCGGCTGGCCGCGGAGATCCCGTACCCGGCGACGGCCACCCACTTGGGCCGGTCGTGCCGGTCCCCGGCGTACCCGCCCACGACCCGCAGCAGCGCGCTCACGCCCTGGTACAGGCCGTCGACGAAGCCGTACGCGACCAGCCCCATGCCCACCTCGGCGGTCAGGTACAGCGGCAGGACGGCGTTGACCATCTCCGACGAGATGTCGGTCAGCATGCTGACCACACCCAGCAGGAAGACGGTCGTCGCCACCCGGCGCAGGATCGGGGGGGTTCCCGGGCCGGGTGTCTTGGCGGGGCGGTCCCGGATCGAGAGGTACACGCGTGCTCCAAACTGATCGGCTGCACGGAACCCCCACCCGGTCCCGGACAGGTACACCGACGAAACTGTTTGTCCGCCCGGAATTTCGGCTACCGTTTGCCGCGTGCGGCGCCGTGGCCGCATCCGGTGCGTCGAGAGGACAGCGACATGAGCACCCGCATCGCCCCAACCGCCGACGTGGACGATCGCGCGAGCATCGGCGCGGGCACCTCCATCTGGCACCTCGCCCAGATCCGCGAGGGTGCCGTGGTGGGTAAGGGCTGCAACATTGGCCGCGGCGCGTATGTGGGCCCGGGCGTGCGCCTGGGCGACAACGTGAAGCTGCAGAACTACGCGCTCGTGTACGAGCCGGCGGTGCTGGGCGACGGTGTGTTCATCGGGCCGGGCGCGGTGCTCACCAACGACGAGTACCCGCGGGCGGTCACGCCGGACGGCCGGCTCAAGACCGGCGACGACTGGCACGCGGTCGGCGTGACGGTGGGCGAGGGCGCGTCGATCTCGGCGCGCGCGGTGTGCGTGGCACCGGTACGCGTCGGCCGCTGGGCGCTGGTCGCCGCCGGCGCGGTGGTGGTCAGGGACGTACCCGACTTCGCACTCGTGGTGGGTGTGCCGGCCCGCCGGATCGGTTGGGTGGGGCGGGCCGGGATACCGCTCGTGGCCAAGGACGGCAATGTCTTCACGTGCCCCAGCACTGGCGCCGAGTACGTGGAGACCGGCGGGGTGCTGAGCGAGGCTCAGTAGGCTCCGGCGCTTCGGCATACCGCGAACACCGTCCGGGCAAGGATCATCACGTCCATCGCGAACGACCAGTTCTCCACGTACTGCAGGTCGAGTCGGATCGACTCCTCCCAGGACAGGTCGGAGCGGCCGGACACCTGCCAGAGTCCGGTCAGTCCCGGCTTGACCACGAGCCGGCGGCGCATGTCGAACGGGTACTCGGCCACCTCGCGGGGCAGCGGCGGCCGGGGACCCACCAGGGACATGTCGCCCTTGGCCACGTTGATCAGCTGCGGGACCTCGTCGAGGGAGAACTTGCGCAGCCAGCGGCCGACCGGGGTAACCCGCGGATCGTTGCGCATCTTGAACAGGGTGCCGCCGGTCTCGTTGAGGTGGCTCAGCTCGGCCAGCCGGGACTCGGCGTCCTGGTACATGGTGCGGAACTTGTACATCACGAACTGCTGGCCGTTGCGGCCCACGCGGGTCTGCTGGAAAATCACCGGGCCAGGCCGGCCCGGCGTCGTCTTGATGAGCACGGCGATCGTCAGCAGGACCGGTGCCAGCACCAGCAGCCCGACCAGCGACGCGACCCGGTCGAAGATTCCCTTGAACACCCGCCGGCCACCCTTGAGCCGCGGGTGCTCCACGTGCAGCAGCGGCAGGCCGTCGACCGGGCGGATGGTGGTCCGGTCGCCGGCCACGTCGACCAGGGTGCTGGCCACGATCAGGTCGATGTCGTCGCGCTCCAGCTTCCAGGCGAGCCGGCGCAGCGCGGTGCCGTCCAACTCCGGGCAGGACAGCACGATCACGGTGTCCGCGTGCGCCCGCTGGACTGCCTGGGCGACCTCGTCGAAGCTGCCGTAGACCGGCGGCAGCCCGGGCAGCCGGCGCAGCACCGGCTGGCCCGGCGCCGGTGCTCCGCCGTTGCCGGCCGGGACTCCCGCGCCGTTCGGCGTGAACGCGCCGCCCGGGACGCCCCGCGCGAGCGTGCCGGCCTCGACGAACGCCCGGGGCAGGCACACGCCCACCACGCCCATGCCGTGGTAGCGCTCGCGGCGCAACTGCCGGGTGGTCTCCTGGGCGGCCTGCTCGTGGCCGACCAGTATGACCCGGCGCAGGCGTTCGCCGCTGGCCCAGGCGGCGTGCAGTCGCCGGCGCATGAACCATCGCACGGACAGCCCGGCGACAATGGCCAACGGCATTGCGATGACGATGTAGCCCCGGGCCAGGCGCAAATCAAACGTGAATGAAAGAATGGCTAGTGCGGCAGTCATCCCAACGCCGGCTCGAAATACCCGTTCGTACTCATCGTTTCCTACGAACAGGTACCTTGGTTCGAACGCTCGGTAAATTGTCAACGTGAGCAGCCAGGCGAACGGCAACGCGAGAGTGAACCACAAATAGTCCCGGTTGTACGTTTCATCGACCGACGAGCCAAAACGGGAGATCAGTGCTACCCCGGCAGCGACCATCCCGACCAAAAGATCAAGCAGCACCAGAAGACGCACGTACCGGGCTTCCCAGCCGGTACGGGCAAACCCCGCCTCGTTGGGCAGATCCAGCGGGGCCAAGGGGACCGTGATCGTCGTTTCATGGTCTACGGCAGCATTGGCAGTCGAGACGAAGTTGATCGTCGTCACCGTTCCCCTCCGTAATGTCCCCGGTTAATCGTCAGATGCTTTCGGTCGTGCAAACGGCGAAACTGGTGGGTGGGAAATGGTCGGACCGCCGGACGGGAATCCTCCCCGGAAAAAGCCTGCGGTGCGAACCCGATTTTCGCCAGTGTCATCATCGTGGCCATCGGGCGGATGTCACCTTGCTGACAAACAAAACGGGGCATTGTTGGCCATCATCACCGAACCGGCGTATCGGCTGGCCCCACCCAGTTTGCCCGCAGCCCCGCGTCGTCGCATTTTCCAGGGTCAGTACCGATGAATGCCGAACTCGGGGTTTCAGTGCCGAGACGTCCGGCTTCGGGTGGCCTGAGGGTTAGCCCGACGGGGGCCGGGTAGCTAGTCGTCATGCGGATCGGGATCATCGGAGCCGGGCACATCGGCAGCACCCTCGCCAGGTACTTCGTCTCCGCCGGGCACGACGTGGCCATCGCCAATTCGCGGGGACCGGAGACGCTGCGCGAGCTGGAGTCCAGCCTCGGCACCAAGGCGCGCGCCGAGACCCCGGCCCGGGCCGCCCGATTCGGCGAGTTGGCGGTGCTCTCGGTGCCGTTCGGCCGCTACCGCGAGGCCCCGGCCGAGGAACTGGCCGGCAAGCCGGTGGTGGATGCGACGAACTACTACCCGGAACGCGACGGCCGCTACCCCGACCTGGACTCCGACAGCACCACGTCCAGCGAACTGGTCCAGCGGCACCTGCGCGATTCCCGGGTGGTCAAGGCGTTCAACACGATCCCCTGGGACACCCTGCAGGACACCCCGCGCACCGGCGGCGAGGCGCTGCTGTACGGGGTCCCGGTCGCCGGCGACGACGACGGCGCCAAGCGCTGCGTGTTCGACCTCATCGAGGAGATGGGCTTCCAGCCGGTGGACTCGGGCGGCCTGGCCCAGGGAGGACGCAAACAGCAACCCGGCTCCCCGGTGTACGGCACCGAACTGCCCGCGAACGAGCTGCTTCCGCGGCTGAGCTGAGCCGGTCGTGCAGGCAGGCGGGGCCGCCGAGGAGTCGGCCGAATACACGCCCGACCCGCGCCGCTGGAAGGCCCTCGCGGTCTGCCTGGTGGCCGGGTTCATGTCGCTGCTGGACGTCAGCATCGTCAACGTCGCGCTGCCCTCGATCAAGGTGGGGCTGCACGGTACGCAGAGCGACCTGCAATGGGTGGTCTCCGGGTACGCGTTGACCTTCGGGCTGGTGCTGGTCCCCTCCGGGCGGTTCGGCGACGCCCGCGGCCGGCGCAACGTGTTCATCCTCGGCGTGGCGGTGTTCGCGCTGGCCAGCGCCGGGTGCGGCATCTCGCCCAACGCGATGCTGCTCATCATCACCCGGTTGATCCAGGGACTGGCGGCCGGCCTGCTCATTCCGCAGGTGAGCGGGCTGATCCAGCAGCTGTTCCGGGGCGCCGAGCGGGGCCGGGCCTTCGGCCTGCTGGGCGCCACGATCGGCATCTCCACGGCGGTCGGACCGCTGCTCGGCGGGGTGCTCATCGCGATCTTCGGCGAGCGGGAGGGCTGGCGGTACGTGTTCTACGTCAACGTGCCGATCGGCGCCCTGGCCATCCTCCTCGCGTACCGGCTGATCCCGGCCAGGCGCCCGGAGCAGCGCCGCCGGCAGCACCTCGACCCGGTCGGCGTGATCCTGCTCGGCCTCGGGGTGGTCCTGCTCCTGCTGCCGCTGGCCGAGGAGCAGGAGTGGCGCGGCCAGGCCAAGTGGCTGTTGGTGGTCGCCGCGGTGGGGGTATTCGTCGCGTTCATCTTCTGGGAGCGGCGGTACGGGCGCAGCCGCGACTCCCTGATCAACCTGGAGCTGTTCCGCAGGCGCTCGTACGCGCTCGGCCTGCTGATAGGTCTGATCTACCTCGCCGGCTTCACCGCCACCTTCTTCGTGTTCACCCTCTTCCTGCAGCAGGGGAAGCACTACAGCGCGCTGGAGGCGGGCGTCGCGGTCACCCCGTTCGCGGCCGGCTCCGCGGTCTCCGCGGCGCTGGCCGGTCGCGTGATCACCAAGCTGGGCCGGCCGCTGGTCGCGGCCGGCCTGGCGATGGTGGCGCTCGGCGTCGGCGGTGCGGTCGTGGCGGTGCATCTGGTGCCCGGGCGCGGCGTCGGCTTCGCCACCGCGGCGCCACTGCTGCTGGCCGGGGTGGGCAGCGGAGCGGTGATCTCACCCAACCTGACCCTGACCCTGTCCGAGGTGCCGGTGCGCGAGGCCGGCAGCGCGGGCGGAGTGCTGCAGACCTTCCAGCGCATCGGCTCGGCGATCGGCATCGCCACGGTCGGGTCGGTGTTCTTCGCGACCGTCGCCTCCACCCACAACGACTACTCGTCCGCCTTCCAGCGGGCGGTGCTACTCAGTGTCGCGTTCGACGTCGTCGCGCTGTGCGCGGCACTGGTCGACGTGTTCGCCGGGCGGGCCGAGAACGCGCGCCAACGGCGCGCCGACCGGGCCGGCCGGCACGCCTGACACAAAGTCCAGTGTGGACGGTGGCGGGAGCTACCGGGCGGTCAGGAACGCGGCCGTCTGCGGATCGGCCGGGAAGAAGGACTCGATCGCCAGCTCGGACAGGGTGATGTCCAGCGGGGTGCCGAACACGGCCGTGGTGCTGAAGAACGAAAGGTTCCGGTCGCCGTACCGGTAGTGCAGCGGCACCACAATGGACGGACCGATCGCCGGCGACCCGGCCGGGTGCTCCGGCGACTGGTACGCCGACACCTCCTCGTGCAGCTCGGACAGCACCGGGTCGGCGGTCGCCGCGGCCTGCCGCTGCAGCCGGTCGAGCAGGTGCCCGCGCCACTCCGCGAGATTCGTGATGTGCCGGGCCATCCCGCCCGGGTGCAGCCCCAGCCGCAGCACGTTGACCGGCGGTGCCAGCAGCTCGGGCGCGCAGCCCTCGGTGAACAGGGCGATGCCGGCGTTCGCGTCCAACAGGTTCCAGTGCCGGTCGACCATCAGGGCCGGGTACGGCTCGTGCCCGGCCAGCACCCGGCGGACCGCCTCGCGTACCGCCGCCATCTCCGGCGCGGACAGCGCGGTCTCCGGGTACGCCGGCGCGTACCCGCCGGCCAGCAGGACCTGGTTGCGTTCGCGCAGCGGCACATTCAGCTGTTCGGTCAGCCGCACGATCATTTCGCTGCTCGGCTTGGACCGCCCGGTCTCCACGAAACTGAGGTGGCGGGTGGAGATGTCGGCCTGGATGGACAGCTCCAGCTGGCTGAGCCGGCGGCGCTCGCGCCACTGGCGCAGCAGTTCGCCGACCGGCGGCCGGGGGGATTGGAGCGAAGTGCTGATCATGTCCCCATTCTCGCCCGGCCCCGGAGCATTCGCGATTACCCGACAGGTAACGGTGGCCGGACATGCGGCCGGCCCGGGCGTTCGCCTCGGGCCGGCCGGTGGGTCACCTGACCACGCGAAGGCGCACGGTCTCGGTCATGTCCCGCAGCCGGGTCAGCACGTTCTCCGAGTAGTCGGAGCCGATGTCGGTGAGCAGGTAGCCCAGCTCGCCCCGGGTGGACAGCAACTGCCCTTCCACGTTCACGCCGTGCTCCGCCAGGATGCTGTTGACCTGGGCCAGTACGCCGGGCATGTTGCGGTGGATGTGCACCAAACGGTAGGTGCCGGGCTGCTGCGGCAGCGCGATGGCCGGCAGGTTCGACGACAGCGTGGTGTTGCCCTCGTTGACGTACTGGGCCAGCTTGCCGGCCACGAACCCGCCGATGTCCGCCTGCGCCTCCTCGGTGGAGCCGCCGATGTGCGGGGTGAGGATCACGTTGGGCAGGCCGCGCAGCTCGGAGACGAACTCGTCACCCCGGCCCTTGGGCTCCTCGGGGAAGACGTCCACGGCCGCGCCGGCCAGGTGCCCGGAGGCCAGGTGCCGGCGCAGCGCCGCGTGGTCGATAACGAAGCCGCGGCTGAGGTTGAGGAACAGGCTGTGCTCGCGCATCCTGGCGAACTGCTCCTCGCCGAAGAATCCGCTGTTGCCCGGCCGGCCGTCCACGTGCAGGGTCACCACGTCGGAGCGCTCGAGCAGCTCGTCGAGGGTGCCGCAGCGCTGCGCGTTACCCAGGGTCAGCTTGTCCGCGGTGTCGTAGAAGTACACGCGCATGCCCAGGTTCTCGGCCAGCACCGAGAGCTGGGTACCGATGTTGCCGTACCCGACGATGCCCAGGCTGCGCCCGCGCACCTCGTGGCTGCCGTCGGCGGCCTTGTCCCAGAGTCCGGCGTGCATTCCCGAGTTCTTCTCGGTCAGCCGCCGGGTGAGAGCGATGATCTCCGCGAGCGCGAGCTCGACCACGCTGCGGGTGTTGGAGAAGGGCGCATTGAAGACGGCGACGCCGGCGGCGGCCGCGGCGGACAGGTCAATCTGGTCGGTACCGATGCAGAACGCACCAATGGCGACCAGATCGGACGCGGCCTCAATGACCCGCGCGGTGACCTGCGTCTTTGATCGGATGCCCAGCAGCGAGACGCCGTCGATCCGCTCGATCAACTCGTCCTCGTCCAGCGCCCGCCCGAGGGTCTCCACGTGGTAGCCCTCGGCCTCCATCCGGGAAATCGCATCCGGATGGATGTTCTCGAGAAGAAGTACTCGTACCTTTTCGCGGTCGATCATCATCAGTCCAGTTCCGAGCCGAGCCCCAGCCCGCCGGACGCGACAATGGGTCCGGCCACCGGTCGAGCCTAGCCCAGGCTTGCCCAAACCCGGCCCTCCGGTGGCGCCCGCCACCGCCGAGTGACGCGGCCGGGCGCCCCCCACGGGGCGCCGTGAGCGGGCCACCGGGTGTCCTCGTGGCGGGGGCGGCGCCCGTACGCTGCGGCGCGCCGGGTGGCGGGGCGGGATGTGGGTAGGACAGGGCCATGCCATTCAGGACGCCGGAGCACCACTCGGCGGTGGCCAGGGTCGGCCTGGCCGCCGCCGCCGGCCTGATCGGCGGGGCCCTCGCCGGCGTCTTCGGCCCCGGGAGGCTGGCTCCGCTCATCGGCTGGGACGCGATGGCGCTGACCTGGGTGGGCCTGATCTGGTCGGTGATCTGGCCGATGAACGCCGAACGGACCGCGCAGCGGGCCGGGCACGAGGACCCGACCCGGCCCATCGCCGACGTGCTGCTGATCTTCGCCGCCGTGGCGAGCCTGGTGGCGGTCGGCTTCGTGCTGGTACAGGCCAGGCACGCCAAGGGGATGGCCGAGTTTCTCCTGGTCGTGCTCGCTATCGCCAGCATCGTGCTGTCCTGGACCCTGGTGCACACCACGTTCACCCTGCGCTATGCCCGGATGTACTACACCGGGCCGGACGGGGGAGTGGGCTTCAACCAGACCGAGGCGCCGGCCTACTCGGACTTCGCCTACATGGCGTTCACGATCGGCATGACCTTCCAGGTCTCCGACACCAAGCTGGAGACCAAGGAGGCGCGGTCGATCGCGCTGCGCCACGCCATGCTGTCCTACATGTTCGGCACGGTCATCGTGGCCGTCACGATCAACTTGGTGGCCGGCCTGGGGCACTAGCCCGAACACCGGCTGATACCCCGAAATGCCCCAATCCACCCAGCGACCGGACCCCTGGCCCCGCTGGTCGGCCGGGCCGTGCGGCGGGAGCTGTCGGGGTCAGAACGGCGACTGGACCCCGGCGAACATGCCGCCGCAGCACAGCACGAAGAATGCGACGACGCCGGCGCTGATCAGCAGGGTCAGCCGGACCCGCCGGCGGCGGGCCGCCCGGTGGGCGGCGATCGTGCGGGGAGAGTCGGGCATGACGCCTCACCTCTTGATCCCGAAATTGCCCTGATCCGAAATTGCCTGATCCCGAGTTGCCTTGATCTTGGGTTGCCCTGATCTTGAAAACGCCTTGATCGGAAATCGTCGGATTACGGCGGTCCTGGGGTCAGTGTCCCTATTCTGGCACGCGCCGAGTGAATCGGCCTCCGGTCGGCCGGCGAAGCCGGGTTGCGCGGCGGCGGAGCCGGGGTCGCCCGGCCGGTGGATGGCTCCACTGTCTACTGTGGAGGCTTCACGGGTCGGCGGGGATCTCGGCGACGGTCGGTCGATCCGGCGACGCGAAGCCTTTTCGAGGTCCCGGGGAGGCGCGAAGCGCCGGCAGCCGGAAGGATGAGACCCATGACGACGGCGAGCCAGAACAAGTCGCAGGACGGCAGCACCGTCACCGTCCTGCTGGCCCTGGCCGCCAACCTCGGCATCGCCATCCTCAAGGCGCTGGCCGGGCTGCTGACCGGCTCGGCGGCGCTGCTGTCCGAGGCGGCGCACTCGGTCGGCGACACGGTCACCGAGCTGTTGCTGCTCACCGCGCTGCGCCGCTCGCGCCGCCCGGCCGACCGGCGTCACCCGTTCGGGTACGGCAAGGAGCGGTTCTTCTGGTCGCTGCTCGCCGCGATCGGCATCCTGGCGTCGGGCGCCGCCTTCTCGTTCTACGAGGGGTACCGCACGCTGCGCGGCCACGGCGGCGAGGAGGGCCGGGCCTGGGTCGGATACGCGGTGCTCGGCCTGTCGGCGGTGCTGGAGGGCATCTCGTTCAGCCAGGGTGTCCGGCAACTGCGGGCGGAGTCGGCGAGGATGGGCGAAACGTGGCGGGCCTATCTGCGCAATCCCCGGGACCCGACGGTCAAGAGCGTGGTGCTGGAGGACTCCGCCGCGCTCATCGGCATCGTGCTGGCCTTCGCCGGGCTGGCGCTGCACCAGGCCACCGGCTCGGCCGTGTACGACGGCACGGCCGCGCTGGCGATCGCCGCGCTGCTGGTCGTGGTGGCGTACCAGCTGGCACAGACCAGCAAGGGGCTGCTGATCGGGCAGCAGGCCAACGTGAGGCTGGTTCGCGCGATCCGGATCCGGCTGGCCGAACAGCCGGAGGTGGAGAAGGTGGTCGACATCCTCACGATGATCGTGGGAAGCGACAACATCCTGCTGTGCGCCCGGCTCGACTTCCAGGATTCACTGAGCGCGGCCGAGCTGGAGCGGGCCTGTGTGCGCATCGATGCCTCGCTGCGCCAGGAGTTCACCGATCTCGACGAGGTCTTTCTGGAGCCGGTACCGCGCAACGATCCCGAGCTTCGCGCCCGGGTGCTGGCCCGGTACGGCGACATCCTGGAGCGCGACGTCCAGCGGCCGGCCCCCGGCTGACGGCCCACCCACCCGGCCGGCCCCGCCCGCCCGACCGCGCGCAGGCGTCGACGCGTCCCCGCGCCGCCCCGCTGAGGCTCCCGCCGGGCCCCACGGCGGCGCCGTGTCGGTGGAGTCGAGCAGGTCACGGGTGTCCGGACCGCCCGGTGCGTCCGATCCGGCGGCGGCTACTCTCGGGGAATGTCGACCTCCCAGGCCGTGCCTGTGGTTCCGGTACGCGCACCGGTCCGCCGCGGCGTGTTGTTCCGGTACCGGTTCATGGCTTACTTCACCGCGGTCTTTCTGCTGGTCCTGACCTTCGTCGCGATTCCGATGCAGATCTGGGCGCACAACGAGACGCTGGTGGCGATCGTGGGCCAGATCCACGGCTTCGCGTACATGGTCTACCTGATCTGCGCGTTCGAGCTGACCGTCCGGCTCCGGATACCGCTGGTGAAGCTGGTGCTGGTGTTGCTGGCGGGCACCATCCCGTTCGGCGCGTTCTTCGCCGAGCGGAGCATGAGCCGGCGTTGGCAGGCCAACCAGCAGGCCGTCGCCGAGGCCCTGCTGCTGGCGCGCTCGGCCCAAGCCGCCGCCGCGCCCGGCCCCGCCGCGCCCGGCCCCGCCGCGCCCGGTGTGGCGCAGCCCGATTCGGCCCAGGCCGACTCGACCTCGGCCGGCTGACCGGCCCGATCCGAGATCATCCGGGCCGGTCGACCGGCCCGGCCGGTCGTTTGCCCCCTCCGGAGGCCGGGTACCGGATCGGGCATGAAGGTAACCTGGAAGCCCCATGATGATCACGGCACGCTGTCCAGCAAGGAGCGCCGCGACCTGCCCGACTCGGTCTACGCCTTCCCGGACAAGCGCAAGGAGCCGCTGACCGACGCGCGGCACGTTCAGAACGCTTTGGCCAGGTTTGACCAGGTTCAGGGTGTGAGCGAGGCGGAGCGCGACCAGGCGTTCGCCAACATCAAAGCGGCGGCCAAGCACTTCGGCGTCGACATGGTCGAGAGCAACTGGCGCCAGCTCGGCAAGCTGCCGCACACCGCGAACCCGGCGCACCGCCGCTGACCCAGGGCGGCACCGATGATCGGCGGGGTGACCCGCCGCGACCCTAGGCCGTCCGAGGAGCCGACCTCGCCGGGGCCGGGTACCGGCTGACCGGTAGCCCCCGGCGGGCCGCCAGGGCGGCGAGCGCCGTGGCGTTCCGGATCGCGGCGCCACCCGGGTCGTTGTTGAAATACACGTGGACCGCTTCGCGGTCGACCGCGAAGGTCCCGGCCACCCGGTCCAGCCAGGAGACCAGCGCCGCCCGCCCGTACGAGGGCCGGGGCGTCCCACGCCCCTCATGCAGCCGCAGGTAACCCCAGTCGGCGGTGCGCCACATAGGCGTGACCGGGCGCCCGAGCCGGTCCGCCCAGGCCAGCGCCGCCCCGTGCCGCTCCAGCGTGGAGCGCACCCTGGGCGTCCACCACGACTCGTGCCGGGGCTCCACCGCCACCCGTACCGTGGCCGGGAACCGGGCCAGCACCGCGTCCAGCGCCTCCGGGTCCACCGGCAGCGTGGGCGGAAGCTGCAGCAGCACCGGTCCGAGCCGGTCGCCCAGCGCCTCGGCCCGGGCCAGGAACCGCGCGACCGGTTCGTCCGGGTCCCGCAGCCGCCTGATATGCGTCAGAAACCGGCTCATCTTCACCGCGACGCAGAAGTCGTCGGGGGTGCGCCGCCGCCACTGCGCGAACGTCTCGCGCTCCGGCAGCCGGTAGAACGCGTTGTTGACCTCGACGGTGGCGAACGCGGAGGCGTAGTACTCAAGCCATTGGCGCTGCGGCACGCCCTCGGGATAGAACCGGCCCCGCCAGTCCCGGTACTGCCAGCCCGAGGTACCCACCACGATCACGACTGGCGGAGTACCCGCGAACCGCCCGCCGTTAACCGCCGCCCGCGACCCCCCCACCCGTCGGCTCCCGGCCCGGCTCCCGGCCCGGGGCTCACGGCTCCGGGGGCCGTCCTGGGAACCGGGATGCCGTGTGGCCAGCCGTGGCCGCCTCGGGCTACCGTCATGCGGATGGACGGGGTGGCCGAGTCGGACGACCCAGCGGCACTGCGCGATCGCGCGGTCTCCCTCGTGGAGTACCTGCTCGCGGTGCGCTCGCTGCTGGACAAGCCGGTCCGCACCGTGCCCTCCACGGACTCGGTCTGGCATGCGGAGCTGCCCGCCGATCCGGCCTGCCGGCTGGGTCCGGCCGAGCCCGGCGGGCCGTGGCTCACGGTCGGGCGGCCGGCTCCGCCGCCGGACCCGATGATCCCGGCCGGTCTGGTCGCCCACCTGTCCTGGGACCTGTCCTATGTAGACGAACCCCGACTGGCCCCACCGGCGCCCGGCACGCCGGTCGTCTCGGCCGCGCCAACCGCGCGAGCCGTGCCGACCGCGCCGGCACCATCGAGCGGGGCGACAGTGCCGACCGGGCCGACCTTGCCGGAAGATCCCGCGGGTCTCGGACGGGACGGGGTGCCGAGCGAGGAGGCGAGCTCGGGCGCGGGGGAGTGGCCGGCCCGCCAGGCCGAGCTGCTGGGCTGGCTGGAGCGGGCCTGGCGGCCCTGGTCGCGCGCCGCGGCCTCGGCCGAGGCGACCCGGCGCCTGCACGATCGGCTCTACGACCTGCGCTACCGGCTGGACATGACCGCCGCCGGCACCGAGCTGGTCTGGGGTCACGCGATCCTGCGCACCGAGGCGGCCGGCCACCGGATCGCGTACCCGCTGCTGGCCACCCCGGTCGCTATCGAGTACGACCCGGAGCGCGCCGAGGTGGCAGTCGTACCGCAGGGGCCGCCCCGGCTCCAGGTGGACGCCCTGGCCGATCTGGACGGGCGGCGGGTGGCCGACCTGCTCGACCTGGCCGGGCCGGTGGGCCAGGTCGACGTCGACCCGTGGGACGAGCCCGACCTCGCCGCCTTCATCGAGCGGGCCGCCCGCCGGCTCGCTCTGTCCACAAAGGACATCGAGGGTACCGGGGTGCTGTTCGCCAGGCCCCGACTGCGGATGGTCCGCCGGTTCCTGGAGGACATGCGTACCCGACTGTCCAGTCAGGACGGACAGGTCGGCGCGCTGGCCAGCGTGCTCGCGCACGAACCCAGCCGGCTGCGCCTGCCCGGCGACGACCCGGCCGACTGGACTCGGGTCGGTCGTCGGCTGCTGATGCCGATGCCCAGCAACGAGGCGCAGGAGTCCATCGCGCGCCGGCTCGCCGAGCACCGCAGCGTCGCCGTCCAGGGCCCGCCCGGTACCGGCAAGACCCACACCATCCGCAACCTCATCTGCCACCTGGTCGCGCACGGCAAGCGGGTGCTCGTGCTGGCGCAGAAGGAGGACCCGCTGCGGGTCCTGCGGGACGGCCTGCCCGAGCAGATCCAGCCGCTGTGCCTGGCCGTGCTGGGCCGCTCGGCCGACCAGTTGGTCCAGCTTCAGCTCGCGGCGCGGGAGCTGTCCGACCGGGCGGCCACCCTGAACAAGGACGCGGAGGCGCGGTGGGCCGACAAGCTGGAGGCCGAGATCGAGCGGGCCGAGGGCGAGCTGGCCGAGGCCCAGGAGCGGCTGCGCGAGGCCGCCGAGCGGGAGGCCGCGACGTTCGAGCTGCCCGGTGGCGTGGGCACCGCCAGCGAGGTCGGCGAGTGGCTGCGGGGCAACGCACCCGCCCTGGCGCTGATCCCCGACCCGGTACCGCCGGGCGTGCCCGCGCCGCTGACCGTGGCGGAGTTCGCCACCCTCTTCGACCTGGCCCACCGGCTTCCGGCCGCCGACCGGGCCGCCGCGTGCGGACAGCTGCCGGTGGAGGGCCAACTGCCCACCGGCGAACAGCTGGCCGGGCGCCGGGCCGGGCTCCGGGACGCCCGCAAGGCGGTCGACGCGCTGGTTGAGCGCGGCATCCGACCCGAAGGGGTACGCGAACTCGGCCAGCCGCGCCTCGACGAGCTGGCCCGGGCCCTGCGCGACGCGGCCGGCGAGCTGACCCGGCAGGAGGGCACCTGGACCGACCGGCTCGGTCACCTGCTGCGCGACCCCGCCTGGCAGGCGGTCTGGGACGGGCACGTCACCGGATGCCGGGAGATTCTCGGCGAGCTGAGCCGGCGCACCACGCTTCTGGCCGGTCGGCGCGTCGAGGTACCGGAGGAGCAGGCGGCGGCGCCACGGCAGCTGCTCGCGTCGCTGAACGAGACCCGTGACCGGCTGGCCGAGGGCCGCAGGATCGGCCGGTTCGCCCGGACCGACCTGCACCGGCTCATGGTGGCGTGCCGGGTCGACGGGGAAGAGCTGCGCACCGTCGCGGACGTGGAGTTGGTCATCGCCAGCGTGGAGCGCACCCAGCTGCGGTCGCAGCTGTCCGCTCGGTGGGCCGAATGGTCGGCCCGGCTGGACTTCCCGGTGCCGCCCGGTGCCGAGCCGGAGATCTGGGCCGGGCACCTGCTCACCTCGGCGACCGGGGCGCTGGACTGGGAGCGGCACCAGTGGCCGGACCTGTACGAGACGCTGAGCGTGATCCTGTCGCGCGAGCAGCGGCAGGTGGACGCCCGTACCCTGGCCGAGCTGGCCGGCATGGTGGAGGCGTGCGGCAACGTGCTGCTCGCCGACCGGCTGCGGGCCGAGCACGACGCGGTGGCCGGCTGGATCGAGCTGCGGGAGGCCGCCGTCGAGCCCGACGGGCCCGATCGAGCCGATACCCAAGATCAGGCCGGCGGGAGTAGCGGGGCCGGCGAGCGTGGCCCGGCTGGGCCGATGTCCGCGCTGGCCGCCGCCTGGCGCGCGGACGACCTGGCCGGCTGGGACGCGGCGCTGGCCGAGGTCCGCCGGCTGCGGGCGGTACGCCCGGACGCGCTGCGCTTCGCCGAACTCGTGGCGCGGCTGGCCGAGGTCGCACCCGGCTGGGCCGGCCGGATCGAGGCCGGCGCCGCCCTGCCCGGCTCCGGGGAGCAGGGCTACCTGGCGTGGCGCTGGCGTCAGGCGCAGACCTGGTTCGACGAGGTGGTCGGGCAGGTCGACACCGCCGCGCTGGGCCGGCGGGTGGAGCGCTGCCGGGAGCAGATCCGCTCGCTCACCGGAGACCTCGTGGTCACCTCCGCCTGGCTGGCCGTGGCCAGGGGGCTGGACGACCGCAAGAAGGCCGCGCTCGCCGACTGGACCGCCGCGCTTCGCAAGATCGGCAAGGGTACCGGCAAGACCGCCGCCCACTGGCAGGCGATGGCCGCGCAGGCGATGGCCGAGGCGGTGACCGCCGTACCGGTCTGGGTGATGTCCATCGATCGCGCGCTGGAGCAGTTCCAGGGCGGGGAGCCGCGCTTCGATGTCGTGGTCGTGGACGAGGCGTCCCAGGCCGACATCTTCGCCCTGCCGGTGCTGAGCCTGGCCCGGCGCGCCGTGGTGGTCGGCGACGATCAGCAGATCGGGCCGCAGCTGGTCGGGGTACCGGCGGACAAGGTAGGCGCACTGATCAACGATCAGCTGCGGGAGGTACCGTCCCGGGCGCACTTCGACACCGAGAGCAGCCTGTACGACCATGCCGTGCGCCGCTCACCCGAGCGCATCCTGCTCACCGAGCACTTCCGCTGCGTACCGGCGATCATCGCGTTCTCCAGCGACACCTACTACGACCGCAAGATCCAACCGCTGCGCGCCGACCTCCCCGCCGGCATCGACAACCCGGTCAACGCGGTGTTCGTGCCCGGCGGGCTGCGCGAGCCGCGCGACGAGTTCGGCGAGGTCAACGTCGCCGAGGCGGAGGCGCTGGTGAGCCGGGTCGAGCTGATCGTCGCCGACCCGCGGTACGACGCCAAGACCATCGGCGTGGTCAGCCTGCTGTCCACCAGCGGCCAAGCCGCGTACCTGCAGCACCGGCTGCGTGAGCAGATCGGCGCCGAGGAACTGGAGCGCCGGGCGCTGCGGGTCGGCGACCCGTACACGTTCCAGGGCGACGAGCGGGACATCGTGCTCGTCTCCATGGTGGTGGCGCCCGGGGTGCCGGGCGGCGTCGGCGCTGTGCCGTCCCGCGCGGCCATCGGCGCGTTCACCCGCCGGGACTACCACCGACGCATCAACGTGGCCGCGTCCCGGGCCCGCGACCAGCTCTGGCTGTTCCACTCGGTACGGCTGCAGGAGTTGGCCGACGACGACGCGCGCGCCCTGCTGCTGGCCTACTGCCAGCAGCCCCGGCTCGGCGAGCGGCCGCCACAGGATCCGGAGTCCGCCTGCACCAACGACTTCGAGCGCGCCGTGCTGCGCCGGCTGCGCGGGCGCGGGCTGTCACCGGTACCGCAGTTCCGGATCGGCGACTACCGGATCGACTTCGTACTGACCGCGCCGGACGGCCGGCGGCTGGCCGTCGAGTGCGACGGCGACCGCTACCACGGCGCCGACGCGTTCGCCGCCGACCTGCGCCGACAGGCGATCCTGGAGCGGGTGGGCAACGCCAGCTTCGTGCGGGTGCGCTCCAGCGTGTTCCACCGCGATCCCGACGTCGCGCTCGCCCCGGTCTTCCAACGCGCCGCCGAACTCGGCCTGCTGGCCGCGGTCCGGTAGCCGCCGACCGCTGGCTCGGCCGGTGGCCGTCGGCTACTCGGCGGACGCCTCCGGCCGGAGCCGGACCGGCAGGATGCAGGTCGGCGTGCCGGTCTCGGCCAGCACCCCGAGGGGCTGCGGCACCCCGGTCGCCGGGTCCAGCCGGAAGCCGGTCACCGTGCTGGACTGCTCGTTGGCCACCATCAGCACGTCGTCCACGATGGCGAAGTGCCGGGGCCAGACGCCGTCGCACGGGGTCTCGTCCAGGCCGTGCAGCGACCCGGCGTCGTCGATCCCGAAGGTCACGATCGTGTTCGCGCCCCGATTCGACACGTACAGGTGCCGGTCGTCGGCGGACAGCGCGATGCCGGCCGGGAAGTTGCGCTCCTTCGGCTCGGAGAGGGTCGCCGAGACCGCCTCGGTCAGGTGCAGTTCGCGCAGTTCGAAGTCTGGTTCGAAGATCGAGATCGTGGAGTCCAGCTCGTTGGCGACGTACCAGCGGCCGGACGGGTGGGCGACCGCGTGGCGGGGCCCCGCGCCCGGGCGGCTGCGGGCGAACGGGTCGGCCGCCCGGGTGAGTTTCCCGGTGGCGGCGTCGATCTGGTACCCGACCAGCCGGTCCAGCCCGAGGTCGACCACCACCACCTCGCCGCTGACCACCTTGACCTCGTGCGCGTGCGGTCCGGCCTGCCGCTCCGGGTCGGCGCCCCGGCCGTTGTGCTGGATCAGGTCCACCAACTCGCCCAGCGTGCCGTCCGGCATCACCGGGTGCACCGACACGCTCCCGCTGCCGAAGTTCGCCGCCATCAGGTACCCGGCGGGGTGCAGCAGCAGGTGGCAGGGCAGGGTACCGGCGGTGGGTTGGTGGCTGAGCAGCCGCAGCCGGCCGTCCGGCTCGATGGCGAACGAACTCACCTCGTTGGCGGTCAACTCGTTGCAGGCGAACAGCGCGCCCCGGACTGTGTCCGCGACCAGGAACGATGGGTCGGGAGTGTCCACCCGGTCGATCAGGGTCAACCGCTCGTCCTGGCGTCCGTAGATCGAAATGCCCGCGCCGTAGGAACCGACGTATACCAGATCCGTCACCTTGTCACGATCTCACGATCGGCCCGCTCCCGCTTGGCGACCTCCCCCGTGAGGCCGAAACCCTCACCGGTCCGCGTGCTCACGCACCGCGTGGTAAGAGAACCGGCCGTCCCGGCGCCGCGCCGACCGAGGGCCGGCGATCCGACCGAACGCGTGGCGCGCCGGCTCGTTGAACGGGTCGGTCCTGATCGGCCGGGCGGCCTTGACCGGCTAAATAGTTAGGACTATTGACAGAAAACCCGGGCGGCGCGAGTGTGAGCGCGTCGGATCCAGAGAGGAGCGTGTATGTACCCCACACAGGGCCGTCCGCACCGGCGGCGGCTCGCGCTCGCCACGGCGCTGCTGCTCGGCGCGGGCCTCGCCGCGGCCGCCCCGGCCGGCGTGGCCTCCGCCAACCAGGGCGCGGACGCGGGCGGAGCACCCCGGAAGGTCGTCTCCGCGTACTTCGCGGACTGGGACGTCTACGGTCGCGGTTACTACGTCAAGGACATCCCGGCCGACAAGATCAATGTCATCCAGTACGCCTTCGGCGTGCCCACCTACGACGCGTCGACCGGCACGCCCGGCTGCGGGATCCTCGACCCGTGGGCGGACTACCAGCAGCCCTACACCTCGGACATCTCGGTCGACGGGGTGGCCGACGACTCCGCCGATCCGAACCAGCACCTCTACGGCAGCTTCAACCAGCTCCGCAAGCTCAAGGCGGCGCACCCCGGCCTGAAGGTCGAGATCTCGTTGGGCGGCTGGACGGACTCCACCTACCTCTCCACGATCTCCAAGACCGCGGCCCTGCGCCAGGCGTTCGTCTCGGCCTGTCTCAACACGTTCATCGCGGGCAACCTGCCCGGCGACAGCTGGCCGCCCAGCGCCGGTGGCCCCGGCGCCGCGGCCGGCCTGTTCGACGGGATCGACCTGGACTGGGAGTACCCGACCTCGGTCGGCGGGGGCAACGTCAACGTCGGGCCGGAGGACCGGCACAACGCGACCCTGCTGGCGGCCGAGTTCCGCCGGCAGCTCGACCAGCTCGGCGCCAAGAACCACGCTCACTACCTGCTGACCGCCGCGATGCCGGCGGCAAAGAACTCCACCAACTACTACGAGCTGCGCCAGTTCGTCCAGTCGTTGGACTGGGCGAACATCATGACCTACGACTTCAACGTGCCGGGCGGCACGGTGTCCGGCCCGGACACGTTGTTCACCGGCGATCCGCGGGACCCGAACGGCAGCGACTGGACCTGGAACACCACCGGTACCGTCGCCTGGTACCTGGCCAACGGCGTGCCGCGCGACAAGATCGTGGTGGGGGTGCCGTTCTACGGCAACCAGTACATCCGCAGCGACGGGCTGTACCGGCCGTTCGACAACACCGGCCTGGACCCCAACAGCCTGCAGCCGGACCAGATGCCGCAGCCGACCTACCACTCCCTGGTGGACGTGGCGAACCTTGTCGGCCACAACGGGTACACCAGCAGCTGGGACCTGCTGGCCGGCGAGCCGTACCTGACGAACAAGGCGGCGGTGCACAACCTGGCGACCGGGACGGTGACCGTGCCGACCACGATCGTCTACTCCGACCCACGGTCGATCGGGGAGCGCACGCTGCTGATCAAGGCACTGGGCCTGCGCGGCGCGATGGCGTGGGAACTCAGCCAGGACTCGGACTCGCACGCGCTCATCTCGGCGCTGAATCCCGTGCTCCACTGACCGGGTGCCGGGCCGGGCGCGTCGCGCGCCCGGCCCGGATTCCTTGCCCCACAGAGTCAGCAGGCGCCGTTGTCGGTCCAGACGCCCTGGCTGTTGTTGCCCGGGATGTCGCCCTGGGTCCACCACTTCGCGGTCCACCTGTGGCCGTTGTAGGCCACCAGCGCGCCGCCGTTGTAGGCGGTACCGGCGCTCCACGCCGACAGCCCGGTGCACGAGCCGCCGCCGCCGGTCGGCCCGGTGGTGGGGCCGCCGCCGGAGCACGCCCCGTTGTCGGTCCAGACGCCCTGGCTGTTGTTGCCGGGGATGTCGCCCTGGGTCCACCACTTCGCGGTCCAGGTGTGGCCGTTGTAGGAGACCTGCGCCCCGCCGTTGTACGCGGTACCCGCGCTCCACGCCGGCGCCGCGCATGAACCGGGCGGGGCCGGGGTGCTGGTGGTGGGCGGCGGCGACTGCGGGGGAGTGGCGCCGGCGAACTGGGTGGTGTATTTCGTGAAGTCCCAGTCGTTCTGCGTCACGCTGCTGCATACGCCCGAGGTGGTGCCGCTGGGCGGGTTGCAGGCCCGGTCCCGGTTGACCGCCCAGAAGGTGTAGCGGGACAGCCCGTGCCCGGTCGCGTAGTTCAGCACGGTCTGGAAGTCCGACTGGTAGAAGTACTCGCCGGCGTCGGTGCGTCCGTTCATCATCGAGACGCCCTCGTGGTTGTACGCCGTCGCGCTGCTCCAGCCGAACGTGTTGACCAGTAGCGTGTGGAACGCCTCCAGGGCGCTGGTCTGCGAGGCGGCGCCGTTGAACCCGCCGTCGAACGGCATGATCGAGAAGTTGTTCGGCGTGAAGCCGAGGCCCTTCGCGGTGTTGAGCACGTTCTGCCCGAAGTACCCGGTGCCGGCGGCCGTGCCCGCCGTGGTGACGGAGACGTACAGCCCGGAGTTGTTGCGCTGCAGGATCTGGGCCGCGCCGATCTCGTTGTTGATGGCGGCGGTGTTCTCGTACTCGGGCTCCTCGAGGTCGAAGTCGATGGCCTTCAGCGAGTATTTCGTGATGACCTGCTGGTACGCGGCGGCGGTGGCCGCCGCCGTGCCGCAGGTCTGGCCGAGCTTGGTTCCGCCGTACCCGCCGGCGGAGACCGTCACGTCGCCGCCGTGCGACCGGACTCCGCTGATGATGTTCGCGACCGTGTTGTCGGAGGAGACGGACGCGGTGCCACCCCAGGTCGGGGTGCACCCGCCGCCGTTGGGCGCCAGGATGAACGCGAGCTCGAACGCCTTCTGGCCGGTGGCCGCCATGACCGTGGGCAGGTCCGGCGGATTGTTGTCCAGCGGCATCACGTACGGGGCCGAGCCGTACCAGTTGTTGCTCAGGGTGGCCGCGTTGGCGGTGCCGCCGACGGTCACGCTCAGGATCGCCGCGCCCGCGACGGCCGCCGCCATGGCGGCGGTGCTGACCAGTCTGGATCGTCGCACAGGTCCTCCCGAATCTTAGTTAACAAACTTTATTGTTAAGGATGTATATCAGGGGCGCCGGTGAGTCGCAACCATCGGTCTACGCCAATGTCTGCTGCCGACGCGGTTAACGGAATGCCGCCATCCGCCGCGAAGGCGCAACGAATCACCGCCGGAACGCAAGTTCGTTTCACGGTTGCCCGGTGATCCGGAGCCTAGGTTGAGGACCATGAGCCGGCGATACCTGATGTGTCGACCCACGTACTTTGCCGTGGACTACACGATCAACCCGTGGATGGACCCGAGCACTCCGGTCGACGCGGAACTCGCCATTCGGCAGTGGACCGAACTGGCGGACATCTACCGCGACCTGGGGCACACTGTCGAACTGATCGAACCGCTGCCGGGGCTGCCCGACATGGTCTTCGCCGCCAACGGCGCGACGGTCATCGACGGCACGGTGCTCGGCGCCCAGTTCAAGTACCCGGAGCGGGCCGCGGAGGGGCCGGCGTACCTGGAATGGTTCGCCCGCGCCGGCTTCGCCACCCACCAGGCCAAGTTCGTCAACGAGGGCGAGGGCGACCTGCTGCTCACCGAGCGGTTCCTGCTGGCCGGCACCGGCTTCCGCACCGATCCGGGGGCGCACGGCGAGGCGCAGGAACTGTTCGGCCGCCCGGTGATCGGCCTGCAACTGGTCGATCCGAGCTTCTACCACCTGGACACCGCGCTGTGCGTGCTCGGCGGCCCCGCCGAGGTGGCGTACCTGCCCGAGGCGTTCTCGGCGGGCAGCCGCCGGGTACTGGCCCGGCTGTTCCCGGACGCGATCACGGTCGACGAGCCGGACGCGCGGGTGTTCGGCCTGAACGCGGTCAGCGACGGGCAGCGCGTCGTCCTGCCGGTCCAGGCCGTTGGACTCATGAGTGAGCTGGAGCGCCGCGGGTACCGGCCGATCGGGGTGGACATGTCCGAACTGCGCAAGGCCGGTGGCGGCCCGAAGTGCTGCACATTGGAGGTACGGGTATGACGGCGACGGTTGACAACCACCGCGGCGCCGAGGCGATCGCCGAGGCCGAGCAGTGGACCGCCCACAACTACCACCCGCTGCCGGTGGTCATCGCCGACGCCGAGGGTGCCTGGGTCACCGACGTGGACGGCAAGCGGTACCTGGACTGCCTGGCCGCCTACTCCGCGCTGAACTTCGGCCACCGGCACCCGCTGCTGGTCGCCGCCGCGCGTGGGCAGCTCGACCGGGTGACGCTCACCAGCCGCGCGTTCCTGCACGACCAGTTCGGGCCGTTCTGCCGGGAGTTGGCGGAGCTGTGCGCCGAATCGCAGTCCGGTGCCGCCGGCGAGGCGCGCGGCACCGCCGAGATGGTGTTGCCGATGAACACGGGCGCCGAGGCGATCGAGACCGCGATCAAGGTTGCCCGGGCCTGGGGCTACCGGATCAAGGGGGTACCGGACGGGCAGGCCACCATCGTCGTCGCGGCCGGCAACTTCCACGGCCGCACCACGACGATCGTGAGCTTCTCCACCGATCCCGAGGCACGTGCCGGGTTCGGCCCGTACACGCCGGGCTTCCGGATCGTCCCGTACGGCGACCTGGAGGCGATGGCCGAAGCGATCGACGACACCACGGTCGCGGTGCTGATCGAGCCGATCCAGGGCGAGGCCGGGGTGTACGTCCCGCCGGACGAGTACCTGGTCGGGGTCCGGTCGCTGTGCACCACGCACAACGTGCTGTTCGTGGCGGACGAGATCCAGTCGGGGTTGGGCCGCACCGGGGACACCTTCGCGGTCCAGCACGCCGGCGTGGTGCCGGACCTGTACGTGCTGGGCAAGGCCCTGGGCGGCGGCATCGTGCCGGTCTCGGCGGTGGTCGGCCGGCGCGACGTGCTCGGCGTGCTGCGCCCCGGCGAGCACGGGTCGACGTTCGGCGGCAACCCGATGGCCTGCGCGGTCGGCCGGGCCGTGGTCGGGCTGCTGCGCACCGGGGAGTACCAGGAGCGGGCCAAGCGGCTCGGTGCCGTGCTGCACGAGCGGCTCGGCTCACTGGTGGGGCACGGGATCGTCGCGGTGCGTGGGCGGGGCCTGTGGGCCGGCGTCGACATCGACCCCACCCTGATGACCGGCCGGCAGGCCACCGAGCGGCTGCTGGCCCGCGGGGTGCTGGCCAAGGACACGCACGGCTCGACCATCCGGCTGGCCCCGCCCCTGGTGATCACGTCGGACGAGGTGCACTGGGCGGTCGACCAGCTCAGCGAGGTGGTCGCCGGCGACTGACCGGCACCGGCGACGGCGGCGCCATGCCACGAGGGCGCCGCCGAGCCGCCTCGGCTCAGCGCGGCGGCAGCTTCACCACGCTGATGAAGAACTCGTCGATCTGCCTGACCACGTTGACGAACTGTTCGAAGTCGACCGGCTTGGTCACATACGCGTTGGCGTGCAGCTGGTAGCTGCGCAGGATGTCCTCGTCGGCCTGGGACGTGGTCAGCACCACAACCGGGATGCGGCACAGCGACTCGTCGTTCTTGATCTCCGACAGCACCTCACGCCCGTCGCGGCGCGGCAGGTTCAGGTCGAGCAGGATCAGATCGGGCCGGGGAACGTCCGTGTACGGCGCCTCCCGCCGCAGGTAGGCCAGCGCGTCCACGCCGTCGGAGACCACGTTGAGGCGGTTGCCGACGCGGTGCTCCTCGAACGCCTCCCGGGTCATGAGTACATCGCCCGGGTCGTCCTCGACCAGCAGCACCTCGATCGGTACCGACTCCAGAGCGGGGTGGGTCACGAGACGGCCTCCTTGCTCGGATCAGCGCTGGCGACGGGTGCCGGACTGACCGGGCTCACCGCGCTAGTTTCGATCGGAAGCGTAAACCGAATCGTCGTTCCCTGCTCAGCCGAGGTGTCCAACCAGATCCGCCCACCGTGATACTCAACGATCTTCTTGGCGATGGCCAGCCCGATCCCGGTGCCGGGGTACGCGCCCTTCACGTGCAGTCGCTGGAAGATCACGAACACCTTGTCGGCGAACTCCGGCTCGATGCCAATGCCGTTGTCCCGGCACTCGAACTCCCACTCGCCGTCGCGCCGGTGCGCGGCCAGGTGCACCCTGGGCGGCACGTCCGGCCGGCGGAACTTCACCGAGTTGCTGACCAGGTTGCCGATCAGCGCGGTCAGCAGCGACTCCTCGCCGCGTACCACCGGCATCGGGTCCCAGGTGACCATGCCGCCGGCCCGCGTGACGGTCGCCTCGGTCGCGGCGGCGGCGTCGGCGACCACCGAGTTCAGGTCGACCTCGGTGAACTCGCTGGTGACCCGGCCGATCCGGGAGAACGCCAGCAGGTCGTTGATCAGGCGTTGCATGCGCTGCGCGCCGTCGACCGCGAACCCGATGTACTGGTCCGCGCGTTCGTCCAGCTGGCCGGCGTAGCGCCGCTGCAGCAGCTGGCAGAAGCTCGCCACCTTGCGCAGCGGTTCCTGCAGGTCGTGCGAGGCCACGTAGGCGAACTGCTCCAGGTCGCGGTTGGACCGGCTCAGCTCGGCGGTCTGCGCCTCGAGCTGCCGGTTGGCCTCCTCCATGGCGGTCCGGGCCGCCCGTACCTCGTCCAGGTCGGCGACGATCTTGCGGCGCATGCCGTCCACGTCCCGGCCCAGCGAGGCCACCTCGGGCGGACCGTCGGTGTCGACGCTGTGGTTGTAGTCACCCGCCGCGATCCGGCGGACCTCCCGGGCCAGGTTGCCGACCGGCCTGGTGACCAGGTAGCGCAGCAGCAGCGCGAGGAGGATCCCCGCCAGCAGTACGACCACCGCGGCGGCGATCAGCAGCTGGACGATCTGATTGCTGGACTGGGTCAGCCGGTTGACCGAGGTGTTACGGATCGTGACTATCGAGTTTTGCAGACTGGTCAGCGCGGTGCGCACCTGGTTGAACAGGCCCCGGGCGTGGTCGTCGATCAGCGCGAGGGCGCCGCGGTGGTCGCCGGAGCGCACCCGCGCGATCACCGGGTCGGCGACCTGGGTGTGCCACGCGGCGATCCTGTCCTGCGCCTCGTGCAGCTGCCCCTGGACGGATGGCCGGGTGGACAGCTCGCTCATGAGCTGCTTGGTGAGCTGCCGCTCCTGCCCGAGCCCCTCGGTGTACGGCGCGAGGTCGGCCTCGGTGCCGTTGACCGCGAACCCGCGTACGCCGGTCTCCTCGTTGAGCATGGCGGTGACCAGTTGGTCGGTGGCAGTGCGCATCGGGCCGACCCGGTTGAACACGTCGTCGAGCTCGGAGCGGCTGTTGACGGCGGCGATCGCCGCGCTCGCCGCGATCAGCGCGAGCACGATGCCGGCGATGGCGCACACCGCGGTGATCCGGGCACGTAGCGACCAGCGGCTGGCGCTCATCGGGCGGCCTCCTTCGTCAGCAGGAGCATGGCCACATCATCTGCCAGCGGCCCGCCGTTGCGCTCCTCGGCGGCGGCGACCAGCCAGTCGGGCAGCTCGGCGAGCGGGGCGCCCCGGTCGCGGTACTGCTGTACCAGCGTGGTCAGGCCGCCGATACCCAGCCGTCCGTCCGGTTCGTCCGGGACCCGGCCCTCGATCAGCCCGTCGGTGTACAGCAGCACCGCCCAGCTGCTCGGCGGCAGCTCGACGCGGTGTGGCGGACGGGCGACATCGGGTAGCACCCCGAGCATCAGTCGGGGCTCCGCGTCCACGGCCACGACCTTGTCGGCGGTGATGAGCAGCGGCGCCGGGTGCCCGCACAGCCGCACGGTGGCGTGGGGGGCGCCGGTCAGATCCACGTCGATCGCGGCCACGGTAGCGAAGATCTCATCCGACCGGCGCTCGCTGATCAGGACCCGGTCCAGCGCCTCCAGCAACTGCTCGCCGGCCACCCTGGCCAGGGTCAGCGCGCGCCACGCCGCGCGCAGCTCGACGCCGAGCGCGGCCTCCTCGACACCGTGCCCGGACACGTCGCCGACCAGCAGCGACAGCCGGTTCGGCGCGGTCTCGATCGCGTCGTAGAAGTCGCCGCCCAGCACGCCCTTGCGCCCGGGACTGTAGAAGGTGTGCAGGGCCATGGCGGACGCGCCCATCAGCGGCTGGGGCAGCAGGCCGCGCTCGAGCCGGGACGACTCGGCGGCACGCAGCTCGACCTCGCGCAGCCGCCGCGCGCTCTCCTCCGCCCGGCGCCGCTCGACCGCGTAGCGGACGGCCCTGGTGAGCAGTACGCCGTCCACCCGGCCCTTGATCAGGTAGTCCTGCGCGCCCTCGGCCACCGCGGCGATGCCCAGCGGCTCGTCGGCCAGGCCGGTCAGCACGCACACCGCCACGCCCTCGCCCTTGGGCAGCAATTGGCGCAACCCCTCCAGCCCGCTCGCGTCGGGCAGGTCGAGATCGAGCAGCACGCAGTCCACCTCGGACAGCCGGGGCAGCGCCTCGGCCATGCTCTCGGCGGTGGTCAGGTCGACCGGGGCGTCGGCCTCCGCGAGCAGCTCGCTGACGAGGAACGCGTCGCCCGCGTCATCCTCGATCAGCAGCACCCGCAGCCGCTCCCGCTCCGGCGCCGGCCGCCTGGCCGGAATGTCCGGACTGGATGTGGCTCGTGGCCAGATGCCCGTCGTGCCCGGTGTGCCCGGTGCGCCGGCGGCGCCACCCGCGCTCATCGGCTCGCTGGCGCTCCGGGCGGCCGGCACGCCCGGCCCACCGGCCGCACCCGTGGCCGTGGGCCGCGCCGCCGAGCCGGGCGCGAGGTGCGGCGTGTTCACCAGGGGACGCTCCGTCCCGCTGGCGCCGGCTCGTCGTGGGCTCGCATGGTTCAGATCCTCTCGCAGGATGGCCGATCCATACAGCCTGGTGGACCATCACGTTATACCGGTCAAGGGCGGTTTCCGGCTATGCGCGAAACACTGCGTATGTCCATTATGGACCTGGTTCGGTACGGCGGCCAGATCAGGTATCCGGCATGGAGAGCGCTCTCCACGCCGGTTCGCCGGCCGCTCGCCGGCGCGGAGAGTCGGTCCGAAGAGGGAGAAATTTCCGGACGACTCTTGACGGAACCGGCGGCCGGCGGAAAGCTTTGCAAAGCTGGAGAGCGCTCTCGCAGACGCGTGACGACCGGGGCGTGCCCCGATCCGGACGCGGCCGGATAACGTGAACGTCGACACAGCGTGGCGACACCCGACGGGGTTTGGAGGGGCGGCGTGAGCCGGTCAAGCGCCGAAGGCGTCAGGCTCAGCGCCGTCGGGAGAGGCAGAACGGCGTGAACACCGCACGGACTCGGCCCACCCTGGAGAAGGTGGCCCTTCGCGCTGGCGTGTCGCGGGCAACCGTGTCGCGCGTGGTCAACGGGTCGACCACGGTGGCGCCCGACATCCGCGACACCGTCATGCGGGCCGTGCAGGAGCTGGGCTATGTGCCCAATCACGCGGCCCGCAGCCTGGTCACCCAGCGCACCAACTCGATGGCTCTGGTGCTGCCCGAGCCATCCACCCGGATCTTCTCCGACGACCAGTTCTTCCCCGGGATCATCCGCGGCGTCAGCCAGGAGCTGGAGGTCGCCGAGAAGCAACTGGTGCTGATGATGGCCAGCTCGGCCGCCAGCCACGACCGGATCGAGCAGTACGCGATGGCCGGCCACGTGGACGGAGTCATGGTGGCCTCGGTGCACGGCGCCGACCCGTTGCCGGCGACGCTGGCCCGGATGGGCGTGCCGGTGGTCTGCAACGGGCGCCCGCTGGGCCGCTCCACGGTGCCGTACGTGGACGTCGACTCGGTCGGCGGCGCGGCCACCGCGGTCCGGCACCTCGTCGAGTCCGGGCGGCAACGCATCGCCACCATCGCCGGCCCGCAGGACATGGTCGCCGGCATCGACCGGCTCGCCGGGTACCGCACGGAGCTGCGCGGCTCGGCCCGGCGCTCGATCGTGGCGGTCGGCGACTTCACCCGCGAGTCGGGTGCCGTGGCAATGCGCCAACTGCTGGAGGACGATCCCCGGCTCGACGCGGTGTTCGTCGCCTCTGACCTGATGGCGCACGGCGCCCTGGGCGCGCTGCGCCAGGCCGGCCGGCGGGTACCGGACGATGTGGCGGTGGTCGGCTTCGACGACATCGAACTGGCCCGCTATACCGAGCCGCCGCTGACCACCGTCCGGCAGCCCATCGTGGAGCTGGGGCGGGAGCTGGCCCGGCAGCTCCTGAGCCTCGCGGCCGGCGACCCGATCGAGCCGTTCATGGTGCTGCCGACCGAGATGGTCGTGCGCGAGTCCGCCTGAAAGTCCATTGTGGACCGGCTCGGCCGGGCGAGGCCCCGTTCGCGGTCCGCGCAATCGCTACGCCGAGCGCGAACCGGCCTGGTGCCGGCGCGGGCCGGGGCTCAAGGTCGGGTGATGGAGCTACTTGTCCTTGGCGGTACCGCCTTCCTCGGCCGCGCGGTGGCCGCCCATGCCCTGTCCGCCGGCCACCGGGTGACCTGCGCCGCCCGTGGCGCCTCCGGGGACGTACCCCCGGGCGCGACCCTGGTGCGCGTCGACCGCGACCGGCCGGACGGACTGGCCGCGCTTTCCGGCCGGTCGTTCGACGCGGTGATCGACGTGTCCAGCCGGCCCAGCCACGTCCGGCGGGCGGTCGAGGCGCTGAGCGGCAGGGTCGCGCGCTGGACCTACGTGTCCAGCGGATCGGCCTACGCCGACACGTCCACGCCCGGCCAGCGGGCGTCGACCGCACCCCTGCTGGAGCCCGCGCCGCCGGAACTGGACGACCCGAAGCAGGGCGCCGAGGCGTACGGGCGGTGCAAGGTCGCGTGCGAGCGGGCCGTGCTGGACAGCGGGGTGCCGGTGTTCATCCGCCGGGCCGGCCTGATCGTGGGGCCGGGCGACACCAGCGACCGGTTCACCTACTGGCCGGTGCGGCTGGCCCGGGGCGGTGAGGTGCTGGCCCCCGGCTCGCCCGACGACCTGGTGCAGTACGTCGACGTGCGCGACCTGGCCGCCTGGCTGGTCGACGGCACCGATGCCGGGCTGTCCGGGGTGTACGACGGGGTAGGCACGCCGATGCCCCGCGGCGAGTTCCTGGCCCGGATCTCCGCCGCCGTCGGCCGGCCCGATGCCCGGCTGACCTGGGTCGACCAGGAGTTCCTGGCCGAGCACGAGGTGAACCCGTGGGCGGGGCCGCGGTCCCTGCCGCTGTGGCTTCCCCTGCCGGAGTACGCCGGATTCCTGACGCGGGATGTCGGCGCCGCGCTGGCCGCCGGCCTGACCACCCGCGACCTTGAGGAGACGGCCAGCGACACGCTGTCCTGGTACGCCGGCTCCGGGGAGCCGGCGCTGAGCAGCGGCCTGACGCCGGAGGAGGAGACGGCGCTGCTGCTGGCGTGGCACGCCCGGCGCGGCTGATCCCGCTGCGCGGCTGATCCAACCCGGGCGCGGCTCTCACCGGAGGGCGGCCGCCCGACCTCGAGTGTGTTGTGGCTCACTCTCGATGGATCCGGGGCATCGTATCGGGTCGTCGTCCGTTGTGTCCCCGGGCGCGAGCGACGACCGGCGCACGATCTGCTGTCAGTTCGCACCCTGGCCGCTCCCAGGCAATCCACAGCTAGTCATGCGAACCTGAGCGCTTGGTAATGCGTCTAGGTAATTAGCACGCGACCACACCGGTCGTCACGAAGATGTGACGAGATGGCCGCTCAGGGCGGAATCAAAGGGGTACTCCGTCTGTTGTGGTTGTGGCAAGTCCGGGGGGGAACAGATGCGAGAGACGGGGAGGGCCCCCAAGGTGGAGAACGAGAACGTTGCGGTGATGCGCACGGATGAGGTCGCTGAAGAGCGCGACCTGGTCGGTGTCTACCTGCACGAGATTTCCAGGACTCCGCTGCTCGACGCCGCACAGGAAGTGGATCTTTCTAAGGCGATCGAGGCGGGGTTGTACGCGGAGCACCTGCTCGACGAGGGGGAGCAGCCCGCGGGCATCCGCGAGTCGGAGCTGGCCAGGCTGGTCGCAGACGGGGAGCGGGCCAAGGACCAGTTCATCCGGGCCAACCTGCGCCTGGTCGTGTCGATCGCCCGGCGGTATGTCCGCTCCGGGATGCCGATGCTCGACCTGATCCAGGAGGGCAACACCGGCCTGGTGCGGGCCGTGGAGAAGTTCGATTACGAGCGCGGATACAAGTTCTCGACGTACGCGACGTGGTGGATCCGCCAGGCGATCAGCCGGGCGATCGCCCAGCAGGAGCGCACCGTGCGACTGCCCGTCCACCTGGTCGAGGACGTCAACCGGATGCGTAACGTGCAGCGGCAGTTGACCCGCGAGCTGGGCAGCGACCCGGAGCCGGAGCAGATCGCGACGGCGCTCGGCGTGCCGGTCGAGCGGGTGCACGAGCTGATCCGCTGGTCGCAGGACACCGTGTCGCTGGACACGCCGGTCGGCGACGACGGGGACACCAACCTGGGCGATCTGGTGGCGGATTCCGATTCGCCCTCGCCTGAGGAGATCGTGCTCGGTGCCCTGGAGCGCCAGCGCATCGAGGGCCTGCTGGGTCACCTCGACGACCGTTCGGCGGGCATCATGCGCGCGCGGTACGGGCTCGAGGACGGCCGGGAGCACTCGCTGACCGAGGTCGCCTCGCGGTTCTCGCTGTCCCGCGAGCGGATCCGGCAACTGGAGATCCAGGCGTTGGGTCGGCTGCGTGAGCTGGCCCGGGCCGAGGGCCTTCAGGCGGCATAAGGCGCACGCCAACCGACACGCGGCAGACGACGTAACCGGGCCGGCACCCCTGCGGGGGAGCCGGCCTCGTCGTGTGTCCGGCACGCGTCGCCGGTGCGGCGACGGTGCCGGAATTGTCGTGTCTACGACGGGACGCGGTGCCTGCGACGGATGCCGGCGCCCACGACGGGTGCGACGTCCGCGGCCTATGCCGGGGCGTCGCCGAGCTGAGCGCCCGCCCGTAGCGCGTCGGTCAGCTCCGCCACCTGCCTGCGCAACTCCTGCTGCTCCGCGGTCATCTGGTCGAGCCGGTCGGCGAGGCGCTCGACGAGCCGCTCGGCCTTGCTGTCCGTCTCGTAGTCGTGTTGAGCCAGCTCGGAGGCGATCTGGTCGCTGCGCTTCGCGGCGATCAGCAGGATCGCGCCCTGCAGCGCCGCCAGGCAGCTCAGTACCAGATTGAGCAGGATGAACGGGTACTTGTCGAAGCCCGCGTTCCGGTTGAAGCCCATCCACGCGGCGAGGAACAGCAGGGCGGCGAAGACGAAGAGCCAGGAGCCCATGCTGTTGCGCATGTGATCCGCCGCGCGCTCGCCGAGGGTCAGCTGACCGTCGCTGCGGACGCCGGGGTGGCGGTGCCAGCCGTGCACCCGGTTGGAATCGTCGGTGGTCGTCATGGGCACCAACGATGGCAGAACCGGGCCGGCCGGGTCGAGGGTGCGGCTACCGGCGGTACGCGATGACGAAGGTCCGGTTGAATGGCAGGAGCGTGCCGTACGGCTGGCGGGGGAAGGCGGCCCGGAGTTCGGCTGCCACCTCGGCGCGGAACTCCTCCCGCCGCTCGGGCTCCAGCGCCTGAAGGTACGGCCGCAGCCCGGTACCCGCGTACCAGTCCAGCACCGGGTCGTCGCCGGGCAGCACATGCTGGTACGTGGTGGCCCACGCGTCCACCCGGCAGTCCAGCCGGGCCAGCAGGTCGACGTACTCCCCGGCCGGGCGCACCACCCCGCCGGCCGCCGACGGGCCTGCGGACGCGGCGACCGCGGCCAGCCGGTCGGCGAACCGCGGCCCGGTGGCCACGGTGCGGAAGACCCGCGCGGCCGCGCCCTCGCTGTTCGCTGGCACCTGGAACGCCAGCGCGCCGCCCGGTGTCAGCGCCTCGACCCAGCGGGGCAGCAGATCGACGTGGGACGGCACCCACTGGAGGACGGCGTTCGACACGATCACGTCCACCGGCTCCTCGGGCCGCCAGGTCTCGATCTGGCCCGGACGGAACTCCAGCCCCGGGCGGGTCAACTCAACCGCCCTGCCGATCATTTCGGGTGACGAGTCGATGCCCAGCACCGAGGCGTTGGGCCAGCGGTCGAGCAGGGTGACGGTGACGTTGCCGGGGCCGCAGCCGAGGTCCACCACCCGGCCCGGCGACGGCACCGTGATCCGGCCCACCAGATCGGCGAACGGCCGGGCGCGTTCGTCGGAGAAGCCGAGGTAGAGCGCTGGGTCCCAGGTCGGTGAGGTCATAGCTACATGATTTCAGGTCTGGCATCGCCGCCGGCGCCCCGCGAATGGCCGCTGTACATGCGGATCAGCCGATGGCAATGTGTGCCGCGTGACGGATTTTCGGATCACCGAGGCGGCCGAACTGCTCGGCGTGAGCGCCGACACCGTGCGGCGGTGGGCGGACTCCGGACGGCTCAGCGCTCGCCGTGACGAGCACGGCCACAGGCTGGTGGACGGCGTGAACCTGGCCGACTACGTGCGCCGGGTGGGCGAGGGGACGTCACGGGACAGCCGGGCCGCGTCGTCGGCCCGCAACCGGTTCCGGGGTCTGGTCACGTCGGTCACCAAGGACACCGTGATGGCTCAGGTCGAGATCCAGGCCGGGCCGCACCGGCTGGTCTCGCTGATGAGCCGGGAGGCGGTCGACGAGCTGGGCCTGGCGGTGGGCTCGGTGGCCGAGGCCGTCATCAAGTCCACCAACGTCATCGTCGAGTTGCCGCGGGAGTAGGCGTCAGACGGGCACCCGTCCGCGCCCCCGCGGGGAGGTCGGGGGCGCGGACGGGGACGTCGCGGGCCGGCGCGAGTGGGGGGTCAGGCCGGCCCCGCAACGTTCCTTACTACGGACGTCCGTACGCGTAAGGGGTCATCATGTCCACGCTCGCCAGCTTGACGACCTCGCCGGGCTGCGGCGCGTGGATGACCTGGTTGTTGCCGACGTAGATGGCCACGTGCCCGAGGCTCTCGTAGAACACGAGATCGCCGGGTTCGAGCTGACTGCGGCTGATGTGACTCACCGCGCTGTACTGCTCGGCGGCGTTGTGCGGGAGGCTCACGCCGGCCGCCGCCCACGCCTTCATGGTCAGCCCGGAGCAGTCGTACCCGCTGGAGCTCGCGCCGGCCCACACGTAGGGCGTGCCGAGCGCGGCGTACGCGAACTTGACGGCGGCCCCGGCCGCACCCGCCACGGGCGGTGCCTTGGCCGTGGACTTGCTCGCCTTCTCGGTGGCCGTCCCGTACGCCTTGGTGCGTTCCGCGTACAGGGTCTTCAGGTCACCGTTGATCTTCGTGCGCTGTGCCGAGAGCGCGGCCTGCTGGGTGCGTTGCGAGGCGAGGTTGGCGTCGAGCAGCTTCTTCTGGCCGTCGAACTTGGCCTTGGCCGCCTGGTACTGGCTCACCTCGGCCTGCTGTCGCCGGCTGATCTGATTCAGCGTGTTGAGCTGATCGATGAGACCCTGCGGTGAGCCCGCCTGCAGCAGGGCATCCGCGGTCGTGGCGGGTCCGCCTATGTAGGCGGCGACGGCCAGCTTATCGATCTTGTCGGAGGCGGCGTCCAGGCTCGTCTGCAGCGGCTTCATCTGCTGCTGGAGCTTGTTTTCCGCAGCCTGACTGGCGGTCAACTGCCCGGTGACCTTGTCGTACTGTTCGATGATTTTTTCCAGGTTCGTCGAATCCTGGTCGATTTGTTGCTGAATTTGTGCCGCGGTCGGCTCGGCATTGGCGACAGACGCCGGCGCCACGATGGCGACCGCGGCTACCCCGATGAACAGGGCCCGCAACATTGTCCGCGCGGTGCGCAAGGGCAACCCTTTCTTCCTTGACAGAGACACGGGAACTTGAGTCTCCGTCGCCGCCTACCGGGTTAGCTGACGGATTCGGGCCGGAAGTAGCCCTACCGCGAGAATCTCGCGGATTCACCCCAACGAACCTGGTTCCCCGGCTCGCGTTCCCTGCCGTGATGGGGGCAGAGTCGGCAACTCGGCGGTGCCACCCGGTATCGCCTGGAATGGTCGACTGGACTTCCGGTTGGCTTCTTCAAGCTAGCGGGAAGATGCCGACCGGGAAACCCAGTGCGCCGGATCTGCTCCAGATTTGGCCTAACAAGAGGAATGTCTGTTGCGGCGCCGGGACGTGAATGGCATTCACGCGCAGCGGCGAGTGGCCGGTCGACCACTCCGCGCACTCGCGCTAGCTGCGCAAACGTGGGCGCCAAGGATCGCTCGTCGCCCGTGTGTGCCATATCGCTCAATGAAGGAAGTCGAACTGACATATAGCAGATATACAGGCTTCCCTTATACAGGTGGCTGTCGCACAATGAGACTCATCATCATGTTGCGCTACCCGCGCAACGACAGAAGCGGCACCCGGCTGCCACCGGATGCCGCTCAGACCTCACTCCATCGCCCGTCTCAAGAGCCCGGAGGAGACACTTCAATGGAGCGTACCCAGAGGGGTTCCCCCGTACCAGAGCGGAGGCGCCCCGGCGAGACGATCCTGTACAACGCGGACGGGGTCAAGGTCACGGATCGTTGGCTCGTCGTCGGTGGACGCCGGTACCCGATCGAGTCGCTGTGTGAGCTGCGCGTGGTGCGCGCCCCGCACAGCCGGCTGACCATCGACGCGGGGATCGCGTCGGGCGTGATCGCGTTCGGCATCGTCCTCACCGCGCGCTACCTCGACCCTGCCGGCTGGCTCGGCGCGGCCGTGGTGCTGGCCGTGCCGTTGAGCCTGCTGGTGTACGGCCTGCTGCGCCGGCCCAGGCCGTTCGAGATCTGGGCGCAGTACCAGGGGCTGACGGTTCGGCTGCTCTCAATGCGGGACCCGCGGCGTTTCGGCCAGATCAGGCGGGCGCTGATCCGGGTCCAGGAGTGGGAGCCGGACCTGCCCAGCCGCCCCCGGGACACCGCCGCCTGAGCCCCGCTGACCACGCTCACACCTCGCGCGCGGCGCGATCGATGAGCGCGAGCGAGTCCGTCTCGTCCAGTGCCGCCGAGCGGACCCGCTCGAACAGGTTGGCGTAGGCCGTGACGGCCGGGTGCTGGGTGCGCATCGACTGCACCCCGCGCAGCCCCTCGACGTACAGCGCGGGACCGTCGCCGTCGGCATCGAATTCGAGCAGGACGAAGGTGCCGAGGGTGGCCGCCGTCACCGATGCCGTGAACGGCACCACGTGGATGGCGACGCCCGGCCGGTCCGCGAGCTCCCGCAGGTGGGCGAGTTGGGCGCGCAGGGCGTCCCGGTCGCCGCAGCTCCTGCGCAGGCATGCCTCGTCGAGCAGCGCGACGACCTCCGGCGGCGACTGCTGGCCGAACACGCCGCGCTGCCGTCGTAGCCGGACATTGAGCTCCAGGTCGAGCCGCTGCGGGGGTACCGGTTCGGGTGCTGTGGCCAGGCTCACCGCCCGGGCGTACCGCTCGGTCTGCAGCAGGCCGGGCACGCAGCCGGTCTGGTGGAACTTCAACGCCGACGCGCCGGGCTCCAGGTCGAGGTAGGACTGGAAGGCCGCGGCGAAGTGGTCCCGGTAGGCGTACCACCAGGGCCGGCGGCGGGCCGTCCGGGCGAGTTCGATGAGCCGGGCCGCCTGCTCGCCGTCCTGGACGCGGTACAGCCGCAGCAGGCTCCGCACGTCGTTGACGGAGACGGCCACCGCCCCGGCCTCGATCCGGATCACCTTGGACAGCGACCAGTCCATCTCGGCGGCGACCCGCTCCTGGGTCAGCCCCGCCCCGGCGCGCAACTGCCGCAGGGCGGAGCGCAGCCGTCGCCGGTGGCCGGAGGAGCCCGCGGCATTCGGGTCGATGCCGGCCGTGATCCGGGTATCGGACATCCACCCTCCGTCCGTCGCGCGAGGGTCGCCCGGTCGTGCCCACCCTCGACCGCCCGCACGATCCAACGAACCGTCGCGCGCCGAGGTTGCGTGGCGCGCCGCGAGGCGTCGCCGACAGGGCCTAAGCGGTGTGCAGGCGGATCCGGTCCCCGTGGTGGTCGAAGAGGAAGACCTGGTCCAGGTCGACGGCGAGCGACAGCGGGTCGCCGGGGCGCGGCGGCGGCGCCGGGTGCGGGAATCGCACCGAGACCGTGCCGCCCAGCGACGCCGGCGCGTGCTGGTCCCTCTCGTACACCGGGTAGAAGCCGTACCGGGTGCGCGCGGTGGCCGGCAGCGGCTCGGCGTGCTGGTGCGACCGCAGCCGGGCCAGAGTGCCGCGCAACGCCTCCACGCCGTGGGACTGCGCCGGCCGCTCCGCCACCGTCTCCGCCAGCAGCCCGGGCGCCTCGGGCAGTTCCAACTGGCTCTGCGCCGCCGCGGTCGGTACCCCGCCGATGTCGACCGCGACGACCGCCTCGTTGCCCAGCCGTTCGACGTGGCTCACCCTGCCGTGCAGCGCACCGAGGGTCGACGGCGACACGACCCGCAGCGCGTCCGGGCGCATGCCGACCGTGATCCGGGCGGTGTTGTACTCCGCCAGGGCCGGCGCGCGCGGATCCGACCAGGGCGTGGAGATGGCCTGCTCGCCCAGGTCGAGCACGGCCTCCTCGCCGGGGCGCGCGTAGACCGCCGCCTGCAGCAGGCTGGTGCGGGGAGTGCCGAGGAACGCCGCGACGAACAGCCGCTGCGGGTCGCTGTAGACCTGGCTGGGGGTGCCGATCTGCTCGACCCGGCCCCGCCGCATGACCGCTATCCGATCGGCCATCGCCATCGCCTCGGTCTGGTCGTGCGTGACATACAGCGTGCCGACGCCGAGTCTCCGGGTCATGGTGGAGATCTCGGTCCGCAGATCGGCCCGGACCGCCGCGTCCACATTGGACAGCGGCTCGTCCAGCAGTAGCGCGCTGGGTCGCCGCACGATGGCCCGGGCCATGGCCACCCGCTGCCGCTGGCCGCCGGAGAGCTGGATCGGCTTGCGGTGCAACAGGTCCTCGACTCCGACCAGCCGGGCGACCTCGGCCACCTGCCTGGCGATCGTGGCGTCGTCGACGTGCTCGGTGTGCAGCGGAAAGGCGATGTTCTGCCCGGCGGTCAGATGCGGGTACAGCGCGAAGTCCTGGAACACCATGGACACGCGGCGCTTCCTGATTGAGGCCTCGTCGACCGGGCGGCCGCCGAGCCACACCTCGCCCGCGGTGGCCGTCTCCAGGCCCGCGACGATGCGCAGGATGGTGGTCTTGCCGCAGCCGGTGGGGCCGAGCAGGGTGACGAACTCGCCCTCGTCGACCTCGAGGTCCACGCCATCCACCGCGACCGTCCCGTCGGCGTACACCTTCCCCACGCCGGACAGGGCGATTGCGGCCACCATTCGTATATCTGACTCCCCGCCACCGAGCTGACGCAAGCATCGATACCCGCACGTGATCAATCGACATTTTGCGAACAGCGAAGGGTAACTGTTCTGATGCCCAAAGTATTGTCCGGTGCCGGTGCACGGGCGAATTCACGTGAGCATTCATCTGCGCCATTCATTGAAATGCTCCGGGCCGACCTGATCCGTCCCGAATTACCAGATGCGTGCCGACGCACACAAGAGGTGCGCGGGCGGTGCTACCGTTCGCGGAGTGACGGATCCCACCGCGGCCTGGTCCGCGTTGCTGCGGGTACACGGCACACTGGTGCCGGCCCTGGACCGGGAACTGCAACGGACCCACGGGCTGCCCCTGACGTGGTACGACGTGCTGGCCGAACTCGACGGGGCGCCGCGGCGCCGGATGACGATGAGCGAGCTGGGCAACGTCGCGATGGTCAGCCGGAGCAGGGTCAGCCGGGTGGTCGACGAACTGGTGGCCGCCGGCCTGGTCGCGAAGGAGTCCAACCCGACGGACGGGCGCTCGGCGTACGCGGTGGTGACGACGGCGGGGCGCCGGCGGCTGCGCCAGGCGAGGCCGAGCTACCTGGCAGCCATCGAGCGCGGGTTCACCGCCAAGCTGTCGGCCCGCGAGGCCGAGATGGTGGCGCGGGCGCTGGGCAAGGTGCTGGCGGCGGGCGAGCCGGACGGCGCGGGCGCGTACCGTCGTTGATGTGAAGCTGAAGCTGGACCTCCACGACATCTTCAACCGCGGTCAGGACATCGACCGGGCGCTGCGCGGCGTCATCGACGAGGCGATCGCGAAGAAGGCGTCGGTCGTGGAGATCATTCCGGGCAAGGGGTCCGGGCAGCTGAAGAAGCGGGTGCTGCGGTTCCTGGACCAGAAGGAGATCAAGGCGCTGTACCACCGCGTCGAGAAGGATTCCCAGAACTGGGGCCGGTTGTTCGTCCATTTCCGGCATAAGTAGCCGAGGCCTCGATCGCGGGCAGAGCTTCACATTCGCCTTTCTGACCCCGGGATGGGGCAATCCAGGCGGAACGCCGAACGGTCGGGCGGCGTTGGCCCTGACACCGGCGTCAAGGTTTACCGTTGCAGTATGCGGATCGGGGAACTGGCCGAGCGGGCGGGCACGAGCGCCCGGTCGCTGCGCTACTACGAGGCCCACGGGCTGCTCGAGGCGCGGCGCAGCACCAACGGGTACCGCGACTACGACGAGGGTGATCTCCGGGTGGTCAAGGAGATCAGGTCGCTGCTCGACATCGGGTTCGGTCTGGAGGAGACCCGGCCGTTCGTGGAGTGCCTGCGCGCCGGCAACGACTCCGGTGCGGTGTGCCCCGATTCCATCGCCGTGTACCGGCACAAGCTCTCCGAACTCGACGGCTGCATCGACCGGCTGCAAGCGGTCCGTGACCGCCTGCGGGGAGAGCTGGACGAGGCGATCACGCAGGCCGGCTGAGCAGAACAGAAACGCCGTAAGTGACAGAAGGGAACAACATGACCGCGAGCGTCACCGACGCCACCTTCGCCGACGAGGTCCTCGCCAGCGACATCCCGGTGCTGGTGGACTTCTGGGCCGAGTGGTGCGGGCCGTGCCACCGGATCGCGCCGGTACTGGACGAGCTGGCCACCGAGTACGAGGGTCGCCTGCGCATCGTCAAGCTGGACGCGGACAACAACCCGCAGACGGCCCGCGCGTACAACATCATGTCGATGCCGACGCTGACCGTCTTCCGCAACGGCGAGGTGGTCTCGCAGGTGGTCGGCGCGCACCCGAAGTCCAAGCTGCGCGCGCAGATCGAAGAGGTGCTGGTCAACTCCTGACCGATCGGGTTACCGGCCCGTAACGGCAATGCGCGGCGGCGGCCCGAGTGGGCCGCCGCCGCGCTGCCGTACCGGCGGAGTCAGCCTCTCGGGGACCGGCCCTGCCGCAGCGGCGCGCCGACCTCGTGCAGGTACCGAAGGACCTGCCGGTACGACTCGGTCAGCGTGGTGCTCCGGTAGTCGATGCCCCGCTCGGCGCAGAACTGCGCGACCAGCGGCCGGGCCCGCCGCAGGTTCGGCCGCGGCATGCTGGGGAACAGGTGGTGCTCGATCTGGTAGTTGAGCCCACCGAGCAGCACCCCGACCGCGGCGCCGCCGACGTCGCGCGAGGTGAGCACCTGGCGGCGCAGGAAGTCCAGCCGGTCCCGTTCGGTCAGCACCGGCATGCCCTTGTGGTTCGGCGCGAACGCGCAGCCCATGTAGAGCCCGAACAACCCCTGCTGTACGGCGACGAAGGCCAGCGCCCGCAGCGGCGAGAGCGTCAGCAGCACGGCGGCCGAGTACCCGAGCAGATGCGCGGCGAGCAGCACGGCGTCCCATCGCCGGTGGCGCATCGGCATCCGCAGCACCGCCCGGACGCTGGACACGTGCAGGTTCAGTCCCTCGAGCAGGAGCAGCGGAAAGAACAGGAACGCCTGCCGCCTGGCCAGCGCCGCGAGCAGCCCCCGCCGGGTCGCGGCCTGCTCCCGGGTCCACACCAGGGCGCCCGCGCCGACATCGGGATCGCGGTCCTCGTGGTTGGGGTTGGCGTGGTGGCGGGTGTGCTTGTCCATCCACCAGCCGTAGCTCAGGCCGACGCCGAGGCTGCCGTGCAGCAGGCCGAGGACGTCGCTACGCCCCCGGCGGCCGGATACCTGCCGGTGCCCGGCGTCGTGACCGAGGAAGGCCACCTGTGTGAACGCGACGGCGAGCAGCGCCGCGACGAGCAGTTGCGCCCAGGAGTCGCCCAGCCACGCGAACAGCACCCAGCCGGCGACGAACGCCGCGTCGGTAACCAGGAACCGCACCGCGTAGTAGCGCGAGCGTCGCCGGAGCAGGCCGGCCGCGACGATCCGGCGGGACAGTGCCGAGAAGTCGCTGCCGGTGCTCGGGTTGACGCGGGTCAGGGTCGTCGAGGTCATACCCTCGACTCTGTCGATCGGGGGAGCCGGTGGTAAGCCCGCCAACCCCCGAGGTCGGGGTGGGGTCTACCCCCCGGGCCGCCGGTACGCGCGCAGGTGGGCGGTCCGCGTACCACGCGGATCCCGCCCACCTCGGATAGGCGCCTGCGGCGTGAACCCCCGCTGCCACGCCGCCGCCCGGCTCCACCGGAAGTCTCCGGTCAGGAGCCGCCACCGCCACCGCCGCCGCCGGTCTGGCGACCCGAACTCGGCTGCTGCTCGCGCTGGCCGTCGCCGTGCATCTGCCCCGAGTCGCCGCGCATCTGGTTGGACATGTCGCCGCGCATCTGTTGGCCGGACATGTCGCCGCGGACCTGGCCGGACATGTCGCCGCGCATCTGACCCGAGGACATGTCGCGCTGCGGGGCGTCCGGCGCGTTGTACCCGGCCCGGTTGGTCATCGCCCAGCGGTCGCCACCGGCCACGGCTCCGGCGTCCATCATCCGCGACCCGGTACCCATGCGCTCCTGCGACGGGGTGTTGGCCAGCTGCCAGATCACGAACACGTCAACGGCGATGATCAGGACCGACCAGATCGGATAATAAGGGATGAAGAAGAAGTTGGCGATCGCGGAGATCGCGGCGACGGACACGGCGATGCCGCGAGCGAAGCGCGAACCGGTCAGCAACGAGATGGCGGCGAGCAGCAGGACTCCACCGACAATGACGTGGACGATGCCCCACGAGTGAACGTTGAACCGGTACGTGTAGGAGGCTCGTGGCCTGAAGAAGAACGCCCTGTCGGCCAGGGCCACGATCCCCATGAGGACCTGAAAGACACCGACGACCATCATCATCGCCGATCCGAAGATCATTCCACCGCCTGCCCTGGCGGTGCGGGCGGTGCCGCTGATGTGGCTCATGATTTTCCTCCCGAATTTCTTTCACGAACAATCTTCATTTAGCCGACATTACGTCTGCGGCTCCGGCCCCGCTTTCGAGTCGCGAACTTTTCCGCCGCCACCCGGAGACTCGTTTGCCAAGCCATAAGTCCGGTGACAGAGCGGCCGAAAACGCCGCGATTCTCGAGTACGGCTATGGGCGGACCTTGGGCCTTTCGGGGTGCTGGCGCGATTTGCGGCAATGGCGCTCCGCCGTGCCCGTTTAGGGCCCTATGCCCGATACCGGCGGCCCCCTCCTCGCGGCGGGTACCCGGCCGGAGGCCGCCGGGCCGACGGGCGCCCTCGTCCCCCTGCCCGCCCGGTCTCGGGCCGTTCATCCCGTTCACCGCGACCGGTCGCCGGCCCCTGGCTCCGCTCACCTCGGCACGGCACGGCACGGCACGGCACGCATGGCATGGGTCAGGGTCGGGTCTATGCGGCACGGCAGGCGGCGGCGACTCCGGTCGGGGCGGCGCGGTGGGCGGGAGTGCGGCTTCCGGCGGTACCTCGTGGCGGCCAGGGTGCGGGCGGGGGACCCGGGGTCAGGGCCCGGCGCCAGAGGCCGGGCAAGAAACCGGGGCCGGGAACCGGGGAGCCGAGCGGGGCCGCCCAGCCTCCACCCGGCCCGGCCGATCCGACTCGGTCTGACTGGCCGGCACCGCCGCGGTGAGTCCTATGTGGACGATGAATGAGCCGGATTCCTTTTGTCGCACCGTCTGGCCATGACTCGTCCCCAGTGGACAGCGGCGGGCGGGCGGCCGGCCGGGGTGGGCGGAACCGTCCGATGTGATCTGCGGCGCCGGCCGTCCCTCGCCGATCTTGGGGATGTCCGGGACGGCGGCGCGCGGCTCGGTAACGTACTGGGCGTGGAGGGCGAGAGCATGGTCGGATTCGGGTACAAGCAGGCCTGGCTGGCGATCCGCGACGGGCAGGAGGCGTCCGTGGTGGACGCGCTGGGCCTGCGCGACCTGGGTCCGGTGTCCTGGCGGGACGGGATCGACCTGGCCTACCTGACCGACGATCGGGTGGTGTTGACCCCGCAGCTGCCCGGGGCCGGGGAGTCCCGGTGGCTGCTGGTGACCGGCCGCTGGCTGTTCGGCCCCGGCGCGGCCGTCGACGTCGCGGAGCTGTCCTCCGTTCTCGGCACCGAGGTGCAGTTCTTCGCCACGTACCGGGTCGGCGAGGCGCACCGCTGGGAGCGGGCGGTCGACGGGCGGCTGGTGCGTGCCTTCGGGTACGTCGGGGAGAGCGGCGAGGTCACGGATTGGCGGGGCGAGCCGGACGCCGCCGAGGCGGCCATCGGAATCGTCCGGGCGCCACGGGACGCCGAAACCGACATCCTGGTCTCCGAGGACGACGTGATGCGGCTGGCCGGGGCGTGGAGCGTCGACCCCTCGGTGCTGGGCGCGAAGCCCTCGCCGGGCCCGCTCCGGGCCGCCGCGGCACCCTGAGATAATCGACCCCTCGCGAGGAAGTCGACCCCTCGAATACATTTGATCGGCGCGATAGGGGAACCGTTGGGAAAGCCAAAGGCCGTTGCAATTATCGGAACGAATGCCTCCGGCAAGAGCAGCCTTGGAGTGACCCTCGCGAAGACGTTCGGCGGCGAAGTCGTCTCGGCCGACTCGCGCCAGATATACCGCGGTCTCGACATCGGCACGGGCAAGTTGAGCGCCGAGGAGATGCAGCGGGTGCCGCATCACCTCATCGACGTGGCCGACGTGTCCGAGCAGTTCTTCTCCCTCGCCGAGTACCAGGCCATGGCCTACCGCTCGATCGACGACATCCTCGAACGGCACCGGCTGCCCATCATGGTGGGCGGCACCGGCCTCTACGTGCGCGCCATCGTGGAGGGATACCGGTTCGAGACGGCCCCGCCGGACTACGAGCGACGGCGGCGGCTGGAGACCATGGAGTCAGCCGAACTCTGGTCGACGCTGGCGGGGTACGACGCGGAGGTCGCCGCGCGGTTCGATCCCCGGAACAAACGGAGAATCATCCGGGCCATCGAGATCATTGAACATCGCGGATCTTATCCCGACGAGATCCGGAACGTGGCCCAGTTCGATTTCCTTCAACTCGGCATCACCTGGCCGCCGGAGGTGCTGCGCAGCCGGATCGAACAGCGGCTAACGACGCGGCTCGAGGAAGGAATGGTCGACGAGGCCCGGCGCTTGATGGACCGCGGGGTAAGCGCCGAGATCATGGATTCCCTGGGCCTGGAGTACCGCTACCTGGCGCGGCTGCTCGCCGGGGAGTACAAGGACGAGACCGAGTTCTTCGAAGACCTGAGCCGAGCGATCTACCGGTTCTCCCGGCGGCAGATGTCCTGGTTCCGCAAGGAGACCTCGATCGTATGGCTGGACACGTCCGGCGACTACGTCTCCGAGGCGATCGACCGGGTCACCGCGTTTCTCGGGCGGCCGGATCTTCAGGACGGGTGCCGGTAGCCGGTCCGTCTACAGTGGAGTTCGGCTATTCGCCGCTCGCACGGGTCACGCCGTTGCGGCTGACCTCCCGGAAAAGCCGGCCGCCCGGTACCTCCTCGCCGTGCTCGGCGTAGGTCATCCGGCCGTTGCGCTTGGCGGCGACCGCCATGTGCAGGCGGCGGGCGAGCCGGGACGGCACGAGGTCGTCGAGCTCGGCCGGCGCGACGTACCGGAACTCGGTGATCTCGCCGTCCTCGAAGACGATCCGCCTGAGGTCATCGTCGCTGAGCGGGTCGCCGTCAAAGACGAAAGCTATCTTGTCTCCCTCACTTTCCAGCGGCGCCCAGTCGATGACCAGCATCGAGCCCACGCGCGCGATGACCCCCAGTTCCTCGCCGATCTCGCGCACACACGCCGCGTACGGCGACTCGCCCGGCTCCACGTACCCGCCCGGGATGTCCCAGTACCGCTTGTAGGTGGGCCGAAGCAACAGGATCCGACCGGCGCCGTCGAGGATGAGGGCGCCGGCGGCGACGCGGGGCTGGGCCATGGCCGGCAGCTCGTCAAGGGTCACGTTCAGAAGCCTAGACAGCTCGGCGGCGATTCGCCCCATCCAGGCCGTACCGACGGGCCGGATCGGCGAAGACGGAGGCGGCTTCCGTCTCCTACCATCGCCCGATGCGCATGATCGCCGCGGCCATGCCCGTCGTCGTGCCTGTCGCCGTCGCCGTGCTGCTCGGCCCGGTGGGCTGCTCGAAACCGGAGCCGCACCTCGACAGCAAGGTCGCCGTGTTCCCGCACGATGACGCCACCGACGATCAGCGCGCCGCGATTGACCAGGAGTTGCGCGCGATGCCCGGCGTCCGCGGCGTCAGCTTCGAGAGCAAGCGGCAGGCGTACGAGTCGGCCGCCGCCGCGTACGCCCGGCTGATGAAGGCGTGCCGTGCGCACCTTCCGCCGGCCCGTTTCGGCCCGGCACTCCCTCGATAACGGAGGGTGCGTCGCCGATGGGGTCGACCGCTGCGCTCCGCACGCAATACGCTACAACGTGATGATGCCGGATCCGTTCGGGGCGGGAGCGCTCCGACAACAGCCGTCGAGACGCCTCAACCACGGAGTGCACGGTCCCGCGCCCACGGAGCGGCAGTTGAGGTCCGAACCCCTCGTGACGCTCGTCGTCTGCGGTGCCCCGCTGGCCATCCGCACCCCCGACCTGGTCGCCGCGCTGTGCGGCGAGGGTTGGCGGGTGTCGGTGGTGGGCACCCCGGCCTCGGCGGCCTGGCTGGATCCGGTCGCCATCGCGCGGCTGACCGGCGAGCCACCATGGCTGGAGTTCCGATCGCCGTACCAGCCGAGGCTCATCGACGCCTCGTCGGCGCTGGTGGTCTGCCCGGCCACGTTCAACACCATCAACAAGGCCGCGAGCGGCATCAGCGACACCTACGCGCTGGGCGTGCTGTGCGAGGCGCTGAGCATCGGTCTGCCGATGGTGGCCGTTCCGATGGTGAACCACCGGCTCTGGGGGCATCCGGCCTGGGCCGGCAGCCTGAACTTCATGCGACGCGCGGGCGTGCGGCTGGTCGACGTGGTCAGCGGGGGCACGGTGCCGACCCCGGTCGCCGCGGGCGCCGGCGACCGGGTGGTGGCCGGCTTCGACCCGGTGTGGTTGACCGCGCGGCTCGTCACGCTCTGACCCGGTTGGCGCGTGCCGCCGGTACCGCGTACCGATCCGGGCGCCCCAGCGAATCTGGCAGTCGCCGGCCGGCGTCGCATGCCGCCTTAGGCGTCAAGCCATAACCATCAAGGCCATTCGGGATGTCCTGGGCACAGTTCACTAACGATGACTAGAACGATCCGAGTGGACGCGATGCGTAGCGTCCGGCGAGGTGCGGTGAACGGCTCGGCTTCCGCGCCCGATGGAGTAGCCATGGGGGCAAAAGCCGAGGTCAACGCGATCATGACCCGAGTGTTTCCGCTGGTGCGCCCGGCAGGATTCGAACCTGCGACCTTGAGATTAGAAGTCTCCTGCTCTATCCACTGAGCTACGAGCGCATTGTGCCGACAAGAGGTTACCGCCAGTTCGCGGCCTACTTAATCGGGTTCCGCCAGACCGACGGTATGCTCCGTGCACCCTGATCATCTTTGTCCTGGAATGTCGATCTGATCGGAGTGCTCGTCGCAGATGCGGATCAACTCGTTCCATTCGAGGACTTTTCGTCTCCGAGGAGAGCTACTAAGTTGCTGAAGGTGCAGGTGACGAGCGCCACGTTTCTTCCCGTACTGGTGTCGCCCAGCGATCGTGCCTACAGCGAACGCAACGTGCTCGACGAGTACTTCGACGACCTCGCTGTGGCCTACAGCGTCGGGCCGCCGTACGGGGAGCGGCTGATCACCTGGGCCGACCTGGAGCGCGTCGACCTGTCCCGACGTGACCTGCGCCGGAGGGCCGCCAACAACCTGGACTCGATGCTCGACTCCGTGCGGATCCACGGGCAGCCGCCCGCGCTCATGCTGTCGTTCCAGGGGTTGGAGTCCAGCCTCGTACTGGCGGACCCGTTCTGGGACGGCCTTGAGGAGTCCGTGCCTGGCGAGCTGGTGATCGGGGTTCCGGCGCGGGACGTTGTGATCATGACGGGCTCCGCCTCGCGTGCCGGCATCGCGAAGGCGCGCCGGGCCGTCGACCGGGTGTTCTTCGCGGGCGGGCCGCACCTGCTGGTACAGGACCTGTTGGTGCGCCGGCAGGGCGACTGGGAGGTCCTCTGATCCGTCAGGCCGGCAGGTAGGCGCCGATCCAGCGGTCCAGCTCGTCGAAGAGGCGGGCGCGAACCGCGGGCGCGGACAGGGTCAGGTCGTGCAGGCCATCCTCGATCCGCACTATCGTCACGTGCCGCCCCAGTCCGCTCGCGTACCGCGCGATGTGCTCGACGTCCAGCACGGCGTCGGCACGCATCGCGGCCTCGGTCCACGAGGTGCCCCGGTAGGTCTTCGTGGAGCAGGCGACCAGCACCGGGGCCGGGATGGACAGGCCGGCCTGCAGCCGGGCGTGCGCCGCACGGATCGCGGCGAGCCAGGCGGCCCGGACGGGGAAGCTCTCGAGGGGCTTCCAGGCCAGGTCGTACGTCCACTCGCCGTGGTGGAGCGAGTGGATGCTGTGGCCGTACGCCATGGACGCCGAGCTGCGCACGATCGCGTAGGGGCGCATCCGCGCCATCGCCGAGTACGCGGGGCCGGCCGTGCGCCGCAGCAGCGGTGAGATGTTGAACTCGAAGAACGGGCTGTTGAGGAACAATCCATCCACGATCCCGGCGTCCCGGACCCGGTGCGCCCACAGCGGCGTGATCAGGCCGCCGGTGGAGTGCGCGTTGATCAGCAGCCGCCGGTGGCCGTCCTCCTCGCGGATGATCCGGGCGGCCTCGTCCAGTTCGGGGAAGTACTCGCTGATGCTGCGCACGAAGTTCGGGGTCTGGTGGGGGAGCAGGCTTCTGCCGTACTTGCGCAGATCCAGGGCGTAGAAGTCGAACCCGCGCTCGACGTAGAAGTCGGCCAGGTGCTCCTGGAAGAAGTAGTCCACGAAACCGTGCACGTAGAGGACGGCCCGGTCGGTCTTGGTGGCCGCGGCCCTGCTCACCAGGGTCGCGACGACCGGTCCCTCGTCGTCGGTGCCAAGCTTGATAGTGCGGCGCTGGTATGGCGCGCCGAGGATGTCCGTCTCCACGACCATGGACGCTACCGCGAAAAACGATGACCCCGTCGGGCGGCGTGAGCCGTCGGGATTCGGCCGTTTTGTGCGCGCGGCCCTATCAGATCAACGGGGTACGGGGTCGTCCGTCCACAACCACCCTTCCTGTCCACAGTTGGCGGTCGGGTGCTCGCGTGGTATCCGACCGGCGGCCAGGCTGACGGGAGCCGATCCGCCGGCTGCCGGCCGAGGCCCGTCGACTCTCATCGGGCCGTCGAGGACGCCGGGCTCCCAACCGCTGGGCCCGCCAACCGCCGGGCTCTCACCCGCTGGCTCGCAGAATTCTGGGCTTTCACGAAGGAGACGAGATGTTCGATACCCCGGTCACCATCGTCGGCAATGTCCTGACCGCACCCGAATGGCGGCGCACCACGGTCACCGGCACGTTCGTGGTGTCGTTCAAGGTCGCGTCCAACTCCCGTCGGTATGACCGGGAGCACGCTAGGTGGGTCGACGGGGACAGCTTGCGGGTCCGCGTCGTCTGCTGGCGGCGGCTCGGCGAAAATGTCTCGCTCTCGGTGCAGTTGGGCGATCCGGTCATCGTGCACGGGCGGCTCTACAGCCGGGACTGGACCGACGACCAGGGCAACCGGCGCACCTCCTACGAACTGGACGCGGTCTCGGTCGGTCACGACCTGTCGCGCGGGGTGGACAAGTTCGCCAGGCGCAAGGCGGCCGGGTCGACGGAGGTCGTCAACGAACCGGTGGATGCGACAGCCATCGGCGGCGAACTGACCGAGGAGATGGACAACCCGGGCCGTCCGGACGATCTGCCACCCGATCATGAGCTGTTCGACAACTTCGACCCGGCGGTCTTCGACGCGTCGCCGCTCGCGGCGTCGGGCGCGACCGCGGACGACGATTCGCTGGCCGGCGTGGAGGGTTGACGGCGCGGGGAGGCGACGCGCGGCGCCTCCCCGCCGACCAGTTGCTCGGCCCCGGAGCCGCCGGCGGCCTCGCCGACCGGCGGTTCGGGCCGCTGGATAGGCTTCCGGCAGATCATGGGAGGCAGGATGGCGAAGGCACCGGTCACACGCTGGCCCCGGCCGTCGCGTCGGGCGATCGGGCTCGCCGCGGCCCACGCCGGAGGTCTGCTCGCTGGGGCGGCGCTCGACGCGGCCCTCGGCGATCCCCGCCGGTTCCACCCCGTGGCCGGATTCGGTCAGGTGGCGGCGGCGCTGGAGCGGCGCTGCTACGCGCCCGACCGGGCGGCCGGGGCGCGCTTCGCGGCGATCGCCGCCGGGGCGCCCATCGCGGCCGGGGTGGTGGCGACGCTGGCGACCAGGCGGCGACCGTGGGCACGGGCCGCGCTGGTGGCCGCGACGACCTGGGCGGTACTGGGCGGGACCTCGCTGCGCCGCGAGGCGACCACGCTCGCCGACGCCCTGGACGCCGGGGACCTACCGGCGGCGCGGGACCGGCTGCCGCACCTGTGCGGACGCGATCCCTCCACATTGGACGAATCGGAACTGGCTCGCGCCACCGTCGAGTCCGTCGCCGAGAACACCTCCGACGCCGTGGTGGCGCCCCTGGCCTGGGGTGCGCTGGCCGGTCTGCCGGGGCTGCTCGGATACCGGGCGATCAACACCCTGGACGCCATGGTCGGTCACCGGTCGCCGAGGTACCGGGACTTCGGCACCGCGTCGGCCCGCCTGGACGACGTGGCCAACCTGGGGCCGGCCCGGGCGACGGCGGCGCTGACCGTGGTGACCGCACCGGTGGTGGATGCCAGCCCGTTCGGCGCGCTGCGGGCCTGGCTGCGCGACGGCGGCCGGCACCCCAGCCCGAACGCGGGACAGTGTGAGGCCGCGATGGCCGGCGCGCTGGGGGTCCGCCTCGGCGGACGCAACCTCTACCACGGCCGGGTGGAGGACAGGCCCATGCTCGGCGCTGGGCGCCGGCCGGAGGCGGCGGACATCCGGCGTGCCACCCGGCTGTCCGGTGCCGTCGCGGCCGCGGCGCTGGCCATGGCGGTGGGGCATGCGGCCGCCCGCCCGTGGCGACGCGCCCTGATCGCCCGGGCGCTGCCCCGGGTCGCGAAGGCGGTCGTGCCCGCCCGGCTTGGCAACGTGCGGCGCGCGACCCCGGCGACCCGTCGCGGCGGCGGCCCGGACCGGCCCGGCGACGGCGGGTCGCGGCGATGAGCGCCGGCGGGCTGCTGGTCGCTGGTACCACCTCCGACGCCGGCAAGAGCGTTGTCGCGGCGGGAATCTGTCGCTGGCTGCACCGGCGCGGGGTGCGGGTCGCACCGTTCAAGGCGCAGAACATGTCCAACAACTCGGTGGTCGCCCTCGACGGCGGGGAGATCGGCCGGGCTCAGGCGCTTCAGGCGGCCGCCTGCGGCCTGGAGCCCAGCGTCCGGTTCAATCCCGTGCTGCTCAAGCCGGGCAGCGACCACACGAGCCAGGTGGTGGTGCGCGGCCAGGCGGTCGGTTCGCTGAGCGCGGCCAGCTTCGCGCAGCGGCGCCCCGCCCTGGCCCGGGTGGCCTTCGAGACGCTGGCCGAACTGCGCTCCGACTTCGACGTGGTGATCTGTGAGGGCGCCGGTAGCCCGACAGAGATCAACCTGCGCGAGGGGGATTTCGTCAATCTGGGCCTGGCCCGCCACGCGAACCTACCGGTGGTGATCGTCGGCGATATCGATCGCGGCGGGCTGTTCGCCGCGTTCTTCGGCAGCGTCGCGCTGCTGGCGCCCGAGGATCAGGCGCTGGTCGCCGGCTTCGTGGTGAACAAGTTCCGGGGCGATCGGGGTCTGCTCCAGCCCGGGCTGGACCGGTTGGCCAAGCTGACCGGGCGCCCGGACTTCGGGGTGCTGCCCTGGCATCCCCAACTATGGATGGACACCGAGGACTCGCTGTCCGCCGTGGACGGTCGGCTGGTGGGTCGGCCGGAGGCGCCCGTGGGCGATCAGTGGCTGCGGGTGGCGGTCGTCCGGCTGCCCCGGATCTCCAACTCGACCGACGTGGAGGCGCTGGCCGCCGAGCCCGGCGTGGCGGTCCGGCTGACCACCTCGGCGGCCGAGATCGCCGAGGCCGACCTGGTCGTGCTGCCCGGCAGTAAGTCCACAGTGGACGATCTGGATTGGTTGCGGCGCACCGGCCTGGCCGACGCCGTGGTCCGGCACGCCGCGCAGGGCAAGCCGTTGGTCGGGATCTGCGGTGGCTTCCAGATGCTCGCCCGCGCCATCGACGACCCGGTGGAGAGCGGCCGGGGCGTGGTCGAGGGCCTGGGCCTGCTGCCGATTGAGGTCGCCTTCGACGAGGCGAAGACGCTGGCCCGCTCGACCGGCCGGGCGTTCGGAGTCGAGGTGGGCGGGTACGAGATCCACCACGGCCGGGTGTCGTCCACCTCGGTGCCGCCGCTGATCGAGCCGGCGGAGGGGGCCCGGGCCGGCAACATCTTCGGCACCCACTGGCACGGCACCTTCGAGTCCGGCGACTACCGGCGGGCCTTCCTCACCGAGGCGGCCGGGCTGGCCGGCCGGCACGGCTTCCGGGTCGCGCCGGACACCGATTTCGCGGCCCGCCGGGAGGGGTTCCTCGACCTCCTCGGCGACCTGGTGGAGGAGCACCTGGACACGGACGCGCTGTGGCGGCTCATCGAGTCGGGTGCGCCGGCCGGGCTGCCGTTCCTGCCGCCCGGGGCGCTGTGACCGTGGCCGCCGAGAGGTTCGACGACCTGGCGGCCACGATCCTGAACGGGCCGGCCCGGCTCGGACCGGTGCGGGCGGTGGCCGTGGACGGGCCGACCGGCTCCGGCAAGACGACCTTCGCCGCACGGTTGGCGGAGTCGCTGTCCGCCGCCGGCGCGACGGTTGCCCTGGTGCACACCGACGACCTGCTGGACGGCTGGGACGACCAGTTCTCGTTCTGGCACCGGCTGGAGGAGGGGGTGCTGGCGCCGTTGCGCGCGGGCCGTCCCGGCCGGTACCCCGTCTACGACTGGGTACGCGGTCGATTCGATGGCGTTCGTGACGTACCGGTGCCAGATGTCCTGGTTCTCGAGGGCAGCACTGCCGCGCGTGCCGCCGTCCGCCCGGAACTGACCCGGTCGGTGTTCGTGTACGCCCCCGCTGAACTGCGACTGAACCGGGTTCTGGCGAGGGACGGCGCGGACGTGCGGGAGTCGCTGCTGCGCTGGATGAACGCGGAGGAGGCGTACTTCCTTGCGGACGGAGTCCACGATGGGGTCGACGCTCTGATAGACGGGGCGCCGAAGGTGGGGCACGATCCGAGGAACGAGTTCGTTCGATTGCCGCGACCGGGGGAGACCGATGACTGAGACCGCGCCGGTGCGCCGGCGAGTGGCGCTGACCGGCATAAGCTCACGTGCCTGGGAGCACCCCGCCGACCGTGGAGCCCTGACCGCGCTGCGCGAGCTGCGCGGCTTCGACCAGGTGCTCAAGGTGCTCTCCGGCATGTGGAGCGAACGAGGATGGCGGCTGCAGTACCTCGGCGGCGCGATCCGGGCCGACCACCGGCAGCATCCCCGCGTGTACCGGCTGTTCGCCGAGGCCGCGGCCAGCCTGGACATCTCCACGCTGCCGGAGCTGTACATCGAATTCTCGCCCAACCTCAACGCCAGCTGCGTCGGGATGTCCACCCCGTTCATCGTCATCACCAGTCGGGCGGTCGAACTCTTCGACGACGACGAGCTGCGTTACGTGCTCGGTCACGAGCTGGGCCACCTGGTCAGCGGGCACGCCGTCTACCGCACGATGATGGCGATCCTGAGCCGGATGGCGCTCAACCTGGCCTGGTTGCCGGTCGGCTCGATCGCGCTGCGGGGCATCATCGTCGCCCTGCACGAGTGGTGGCGCAAGGCCGAGCTGTCCTCCGACCGCGCCGGGCTGCTGGCCGGTCAGGACCCGGCCGCCGCGCTGCGGGCGCACATGAAGCTGGCCGGCGGCGGCGACCTCTCCGAGATCGATACGGCGGCCTTCCTGGACCAGGCCGCCGAGTACGACCGGGGCGGGGACCTCCGCGACAGCCTGCTCAAGCTGCGCATGGTGGCGTTCCTGACGCACCCGCTGCCGGTGGCCCGCGCCTCCGAACTGCGGCGCTGGATCGATGACGGCACCTACCAGCGCATCCTGTCCGGGGACTATCCGCGGCGCGAGAACGATGGCGAGGCCTCCCTGTCCGACGACGTCAAGGCCGCCGCCGACGAGTACCGCAGCGCCTTCAACAGGTCCCAGGACCCGTTGGTGGGGCTGCTGCGCAAGCTCGGCGACGGCGCGTCGGGCATGGGGGACTGGGTGGGCACGGGCGCCGGCCGGGTGCGTGACTGGATGGCCGGTGGCCGGCGCACCGGAACCAACGGCGCCGACCAGGAGTCCCCCGGTTCGACCGAGTCGCCGGAGGACCCGCGCGACTGAACCCGGGCGGTGACCGTTCACGCGGTGACTGTTCGCGCGGCAACCGTTCGGCGGTGACCGCTTGGGCGGTGACCGCTTGGCGGCTACTGTCCGCGCGGTGACCGTCTGGGCGGTGACTGCCGAAGGGTGACGATCGTCCGGGCCGGAGCCGGTCGCCGATCTGAAGATCCGGGCCGCAGCCGTGATGCCGGACTGAACATTGCATACGATCGCGGCATGACCCAAGCTGAGCTGCGCGATGCCGTGACCCGGGTGCTGCCCGGAGTGACCGAGGACCTGATCCGGCTGGCCCGGATCCCGGGGATAGCCTTCCAGGGATTCGATCACCAACACGTGGAACGCTCCGCCGAGGCGGTCGCCGAGCTGCTGCGCGGCGTGGGCCTCCCCGAAGTCCGGATCGTGCGCCAGGGCGGTCAGCCCGCCGTGATCGGCCGGCGCCCGGCCCCGCCCGGGGCGCCGACCGTACTGCTCTACGCCCACCACGACGTCCAGCCGATCGGTGACCGGAGCCAGTGGCGCACCGAGCCGTTCGAGCCCACCGAGATCGACGGCCGGCTCTACGGCCGCGGCTGCGCCGACGACAAGGCCGGCGTGCTGGCGCACGTCGCGGCGCTGCGGGCCTTCGGCGACGACCTGCCGGTCGGCATCGTCGTCTTCGTCGAGGGCGAGGAGGAGTACGGCTCCGAGTCGCTGGAGACCCTGCTGCGCACCTACCGCGACGAGATCACCGCCGACGTGATCGTGATCGCCGACTCGGGCAACTGGGACGTCGGGGTACCCGCCCTGACCACCAGCCTGCGCGGCCTGGTGAACCTGTTCGTCGACGTCGCGACCCTGGACCACGCCGTACACAGCGGCATGTACGGCGGGGCGGTACCCGACGCGCTGACCACCCTGTGCCGGCTGCTGGGGACGCTGCACGACGAATCCGGCGACGTGGCGGTGGCCGGGCTGGTGAGCAACGCCGCCGCGCCCCTGGACTACCCGATCGACCGGTTCCGGGAGGAGTCCGGGATCCTCGACGGGGTCGACCTCATCGGTACCGGACGGCTGGTGGACCGGGTGTGGACCAAGCCGACCGCGACGGTGCTGGGCATCGACGCGCCGAGGACCGGCGAGGCCCCGAACGCGCTGCTGCCGTCGGCGCGCGCCAAGGTGTCGGTACGCCTCGCCCCGGGAGACGATCCCGCGAAGGCATTCGAGGCGATCAAGGCGCACCTGGAGGCGCACGCGCCCTGGGGCGCACGGGTCACGGTCACGGTCGAGCAGGACGGTGCGCCCTGCGTCATCAAGGCGGACGGGCCGGCCTACGACGCGGCCCGCGCGGCCTTCCGTACCGCCTGGGACGGCGTGGAGCCGGTGGACATGGGTGTCGGCGGCTCGATCCCGTTCATCGCCACCTTCCAGGAACTGTTCCCGTCGTCGGCGGTCGTGGTGACCGGCGTGGAGGACCCGGACTCGCGGGCGCACGGGCCGAACGAGAGCCTGCACCTGGGCGAGTTCGCCCGGGTTTGCCTGGCCGAAACGCTGATGCTGGCGAATGTCGCGGAAATGGTGCAGCCCGTATCGCGGTGATGATAGTGTTTCGAACATGCGTACGAAGGAATCGATTGAGCGGCTTGATGCCGCCGTGCGTGCTCTCGGCGACGTAGACCTCGCCGACTGGTCCGACGCGACCCTGCGCGGGCACCTCGAGGAACTCTCGGCCGTCCTGTGTCGGGTGGATGGGCAGCTCTCCCGGCTCGCAGAGGCGGTCCGGGCACGGGGCTTCCGAGTCGAGGAAAAGCAGGAGAACCGGGTCGAGATCACGGTCACGATCTGACGATGGTGAGGGCGGGTCCGGCCGTGAGGTCGGGCCCGCCAGCCAACTCGCTCGGCCCGACCAGGGACTGAGAGTCGCTGGCCCGGCCGAGCCGGACGGGCGGCGCCGCTCCGGCGTCGCATCGAGGCGGGCCTCGACGCGACGGCTCGCGGCGGCGGTCTCGAACAGTTGGCTCGCGGCGGCCCGGGGCGGGGGCCGCAGCGAGCGGTCCGGGAGGGCGGCACCGAGGAGCGGCTCGGGACCGCAGTCCAGGGCGGCGAACCACGGCCCGTATCCGGGCGGCGAAACCCTAGGCCCGTATCCGGGCGGCGAAACCCTAGGCCCGTATCCGGGCAGCGAACCAACGGCCCGCGTCCGGGCGGCAACGACGGCGGCGAATCGGGGCGGCGATTCGCCGGTCGGGGCCGAGCCCACTAGCTGGACAGTTCCATCGGAACCAGGGCGGTCGCCGCCCCACCCTGGTCGCTTGAAGAAGCGTCCGAGGCACTCTGCGGGTAGCGGTATCCGAGCCTCCAGAAGTGTCGAGACCCCGAGAAGTGTCGGTAGTGGCTGCGAGGATCCAGTCATGCAGTTCGTGGACCTCGCCGCCACCTCCGCCGCCGTCACGGCCATCTCGGCACGGCGGGGGAAGATCGATCTGCTCGCTGCCGCGCTGCGCGGCCTGGCGCCCGACGAGATCGAGGCGGGCGCGGCCTACCTCGCCGGCGAACTGCGCCAGCGTCAGATCGGCGTCGGTTGGGCCGCCCTGCGGGATGCCCCGCCCCCGGCAGAGCGACCCACACTCACCGTGGCTCGGGTCGACGCCGCGCTGGCCGAGATCGGGGAGCAATCGGGGCCCGGTTCGCAGGCGCGGCGCCGTTCCCTGCTCGGAGCGCTGTTCGCCGCGGCGACGGCCGACGAGCAGCGGCTGTTGATCGGGCTGCTCTCCGGGGAGGTGCGCCAGGGCGCGCAGGCGGGGTTGCTGGTCGACGCGGTGGCGCGGGCGGCCGGCGTGGAGGTGGCCGAGGTGCGGCGCGCGTTGCTGCTGTGTGGTGACCTCAAGACCGTGGCGCGGGCCGCCCTGACCGGCGGCGCGGCGGCACTACGCGGGTTCGGGTTGCAGGTGGGGCGGCCGCTCGCGCCGATGCTGGCCCAGGCCGCGGCCACCGTGGACGCCGCGCTGGCCGCCACCGGCTTCCCCGCCGCGGTCGACGACAAGCTCGACGGCGTGCGGATCCAGGTCCACCGGTCGGGCGACGACGTGGCCGTCTACTCGCGCAGCCTGGCCGACCTCACCGCGCGGGTTCCGGGCGTCGTGGCCGCCGTCAGGGCCCTGCCGGTTCGGCAGATCGTGCTCGACGGCGAGGCGGTCGTGCTGGACGCCACCGGGCGCCCCCGGCCGTTCCAGGAGACCTCGGCGCGGGCCGCCCGCCGGCCCGGCGCCCCCGTCCCGGGCGGTGCTGACCAGGGAGGCGGTGCTGGCCAGGAAGGCGGTGCTGGCCGGGAGGGCGGTGCGGGCCCGGGAGACGGCGCGGCCGGGGACGGCGACCTCGGGCAGGGCGGTGCGGGAGGCGGTGGGGCGCCGGGCAGCGCGCCGGGGGCGGGGGCGGACGCGCTCAGGCCGTACTTCTTCGATCTCCTGCACCTCGACGGCGTGGACCTGCTCGATGAGCCGGGCCAGCGCCGCTGGGCCGCACTGGCCGACGCGGTACCGGGCGGACTGCTGGTGGGCCGCACCATCGTTTCCACGGTGGATGAGGCGAACGCCGCCTTTGACGCGGCGCTCAACGGCGGTCATGAGGGGGTGGTGGTGAAGGCCGCCGGCGCGCCCTACGACGTCGGGCGCCGTGGCTCAGCCTGGGTCAAGGTCAAGCCCCGGCACACGCTCGACCTCGTGGTGCTCGCGGCGGAGTGGGGGCACGGGCGGCGCCACGGCTGGCTGTCCAACCTCCACCTGGGCGCCCGCGACCCGGCGACCGGCGGGTTCGTCATGCTCGGCAAGACGTTCAAGGGCCTCACCGACGAGCTGCTGCGCTGGCAGACCGAGCGGCTGCTGGAGCTGGCGGTCGAGCGCGACGACTGGGTGGTGAGGGTGCGGCCCGAACTGGTCGTGGAGATCGCGTTTGACGGGGTGCAGACCAGCCCGAGGTACCCGGGCGGGGTGGCCCTGCGCTTCGCCAGGGTGCTGCGCTACCGGGAGGACAAGTCGGCCGCCGAGGCGGACACGATCACGGACGTCCGGCAGTTTCACGCCGCGGCGAGCGAGCGCACATAGTTGACCTGCTGGTAGACGTACTGGACCTGGCCCTGATCGCTGGCCGGGATCCGGGCCACGTACTGGTACGGGCCGTTGACGACGTGTACCTGGACGACAGCGTGGTGCCGGGTCTCCCGGGCGAGCAGGAACAGCAGGCTGAAGACGGTGACGCAGAAGAACAGCACGATGGCCAGGACGATCGCCCAGGTCGGGATCTTCTGCTCGGTCATCCACTGATCCGTGACCGTCCACTGCGAGCCGCGCAGCGGGAAGACGCCGGCCGGGGTGCGGACCGTCGTAGCGGTGATCTGGATCTCACCGATCTGCATGACCGTCGGCTCATTGGCACCGTAGGCGGGCTGGGCCGGCGCGAGGCCCGGGTAGGGGTACGTCACGGTCGGGGGGTAGCCCGGCCCGGACACCGGGGTCGGCGGCACGGTGGTCTGCGGAACGGTGGTCTGCGGAACGGTGGTCTGCGGAACGGCCGGCTGCGGCACGGTGGGCTGCGGCGGTGCCCCGGAAAACGGTGGCGTGGAGAACGGCGCCGTGGAGAAGGGTGGCGCGGAGAGCGGTTCGGTGGGCAGCGCGGCGGTGGACTGTGGCCCGACCGGTGGCGGCGGACCGGCCGGCGAGCCGGTCACCGGCACGGTGGGGGCCCACGGTTCGGAATAGGGCTGGGTGCCGTCAAAAGGGGCGCCGTCGAAAGGGGTGCCACCGTAAGGGGCGGGGTAGGTCGGCTCCGGTTCCACCATGATGTCGATTACACCAGTCGGCCCGCCGCGGTGGGTAGTCGATACCGGTGCCGCCCGGGGCTCAGACCGCTGGCGAGACCGGGGCGTCGGGGTGCTCGGCCGTACCCAGGCCCGCCAGGTCCAGGTCGCTGACCTTGGGGTGGGCCTCCCGGTACGCCGTCCACCCGAAGCCGACCAGCGCGATCAGGGCGAAGCACCACCACTGCACCACGTAGCCCGCGTTCAGCGTGGAGTCCTGGTGATCCACCGGAATCTGGCCGAAGGCCGCCGCGTTGGTGGACGGCTGCTGAGCTTCCATGGCCACGTACCCGCCCAGCAGGGGGTACGGCATGACGCTGGCCAGTTTGGCCGGGGCGATCCGGCGCACGGTGAGCTTCCCGTCGACCGGGATGGCCGTCTCGCCCTTGCTCTCCGGCAGGTGCAGCAGCCCGGTGACGGTCACCTTGCCGGTCGGGGTGGGCGGCACGTCGGGCAGGGTGAGCGCGGCGCCGGACGCGGCCGGGGCCAGCCAGCCGCGATCGACGAGCACCGCCGTGCCGTTGGACAGCTTGAGCGGGTCGATGATCTCGAAGCCGACCTGGCTGTTGAGGGTGCGTTCGCGCGCGATGATCTGGTGTGCCGGGTCGTACTGCCCGGTGACTGTGACCTTGGTCCACGCCGCCGCCTTCGACGGCGGTCTCCCGATCCCCATCAGCGAGGTGGCGGGCACCGCCGTCCCCTCCGACACGGCGTCCACGTGCGAGTTGGAGTCAGCGCGCGAGTGGAACCGGTCGAGCTGCCAGAAGCCGAGCCCGACCATGATCACCGCCATGACCACCGTCAGGACAGCGAAGCCGATCCATCTGGATGTGGCGAGGAACCGGTACACGTCGTCTCACGCTACCGGCAGCCTCGGCCGAGTCTGCGTTGGGTATCGTCTCAGTGCCGTGACAGCCGTCCACCGTGCCGGCCTGGATCGAGCAAGTGTTGCCCCGCAGCCGCGAGGAGCCATCGATGATTGCCATTCCGCGTGTTGTGATCGCCGCCCCCTCCTCCGGGCACGGAAAGACGGCGGTCGCGATCGGGCTGCTATCGGCGCTGCGTTCGCGCGGGTTGGTCACCGCGGGGTTCAAGATCGGCCCGGACCCGCTCGACGCCGGCTATCTGGGCGTGGCCGCCGGCCGGCCGGGCCGCAATCTCGACCCCGGACTGGTCGGGGACTCCCGGCTGGCGGCGCTGTTCGCGCACGGGGCGGCGGGGGCCGAGCTGGCGGTGGTCGAGGCCACCATGGGCCTGTACGACGGGCTGTCCGGACGCACCGACGTGCCCTCGAGTGCCCAGGTGGCCGAGTCGCTGAAGGCGCCGGTGGTGCTGGTGGTGGACGTGGCGGCCATGGGCCAGTCGGTGGCCGCCGTGGTGCACGGCTTCCGGGTCTACGACGAGCTGCTCTGGCTGGGCGGCGTGATCCTCAACCAGGTCGCCTCCGACCGGCACGAACGCGTGATGCGGGAGGCGCTGGATGACATCGGGGTGCCGGTACTCGGGGTGCTGCGCCACCGCGAGCTGTCCGGCGAGGCGTTGCCCTCCCGCGGCGAGGGGCTGGTGCCGGTGGTGCACCGCAGCAGTGCCCTGCTGCGCACCGTCCGCCGCCTCGGTGAGGTGATCACGGGCTCGGTGGACCTGGAGCGGGTGCTCGCGCTGGCGCGGTCGGCGCCCGAGTTCGGGGTGCCGGCCTGGTCACCCACGGAGGCGGTCGGCCAGTGGCGGACGCCGGGCCCGGTCGGGCTCGCGGTGACCGCCGGGGCCGCGCCTGCGGCCAACGGCGAACCGGCGCGTTCGGGCGAGTTTCCGATGGTGAGCGAGCCGATCTCGCCCGCCGGTCCGTGGCCCGCGGCCGGTCCGGTGCCGGCCGATTCCGTGCCGGCCGGTCCGCCGCCGGCGGGCCCGCGGCCGCTCGGGCCGGTGCCCGTGGGGGTCTCGACCGGAGGCCGGCCGATGATCGCGGTGACCACCGGGTACGGGTACCCCGAGACCGCGGAGCTGCTGGTCGCGGCGGGTGCCGAGGTGATAGACGTCGATCCGCTGCGGGACGAGACGCTGCCCGACGGGGTACGTGGGCTGGTCGTGGGCGGCTGGCTGCCCGAGTCGTACCTTGAGGAGCTGTCCGCCAACGGTTCGCTGAACCTGAGCGTGGCGCGGCTCGCCGCCGCCGGGTACCCGATCGTGGCCGAGGGTACCGGGCTGCCGTGGCTGTGCCGCGAGTACGACGGCCGGCCGATGTGCGGGGTCATCGATGCGGCGGGTCGGCCCAGCGACCATCTCGTCATCGGATACCGCGATGCTACGGTACGGTCGGTTTCGCCGGTCTTGCCGGCGGGTACGCGGGTCGTCGGCTATAAACAACATCGTGGCCTGGTGAGCCCCCGGGCGGGTGAACAACCCGCCTGGTCATGGCCGGGCGGAGCGCCGGAGGGTTTCGTGTCGGTAGGGCTGCACGCGTCGTACCTGTGCCTGCACTGGGCCGTCGTGCCCGAGCTGGCCGTACGCATGGTGGCCGCCGCCGCGGGTGGCGCCGGCGAGTTGGGGCTGGCGTCTTGAGCTTTGACGCCCGAAGCGCCGGTGTCCTGCCGGTGCGGGCCTTTCCGCAGTTGACCGTGGCCACGCCGCGCCTGGACGTGCGCGGGCCGGTGGCGGATGACGCGGTGGACGTCACCGAGATCCTCAGCGACAGGCAGACCCGGCGGTGGCTGTGGTTCCCGGACGAGGCCGCCCCGGTCGACGGCCTGTCCTGGTGCACGGAACTGGCCCGGGAGTCCCGGGACAACGGCTCCGGCGACCACTACGCCGTGGTGCGGCGCGAGGACGAGCGGACCGTCGGGCTGATGTGGACCCGGCGCACCGACTGGGCGGCCATGTCGACCGAGATCGCGTTCGCGGTCAGCGCGCACGCCCGCGGGTTCGGGGTGGCGGCCGAGGCCGTGGACGCGCTGACCATCGCGCTGATCCTGGAGCACGGGTTCCAGCGGATCGAGCTGCGCCTGGTACCGGGCAACCGGGCGTCCCGCCGGGTGGCGGAGAAGGCCGGCTTCGTCTACGAGGGGCTGCTGCGCAACGCCGGCCGGGTGCAGAGCGAGCGGGTGGACCTGGAGATGTGGTCGCTGGTCGCCGGCGACCTGAAGTAGCCCTCCGGATGGGGGCGGGCGCCCCCACGCACCCATGGCCCCACGCACCCATGGCCCCCACGCACCCAGGCCCCCCGGCTCGCCGCTGATCGGCGCTGATCGGCGCGGTGGCGCCTACGCCTGCGGGGTGCCGACGATGTTGGCCGGCGGCGGCGTGAAGTTCACCACCGGTACGCCCGCGAGCGCGTCATGAACGGTCAGCGCGACGACGTCGACCGGCTTCTCGGACTCGGCGTCGCCCACCGCGTCCGACGGTTCGTCCGGGTCGGCGACGAAGCTGGCCCCGGCCAGCTGCGGGGTCACCCCGGCGAACCAGGCCGCCCGGGTCGAGTCGGTGGTACCGGTCTTGCCGGCGAACGGCCGTCCGGCCTCCCCGTACGCTCCCGGCGCCGTGGACCAGCTGCCGCAGGGGCCGGCCGCCGCGTTGTACCCGGTGGTGCAGCGCATCGCGTCCACCGCGCCGCGTGCGATGCCGGGGCTGATCACCTGCGTGCAGCGCGGTGAGGCGACCGGTACCTGCGTCCCGTTGGCGCCCTTGGTGGTGACCGGCTTCCCGTCCGGCCCGGTGATCGAGGCCACCGGCAGCGGCTGGCAGAACTTGCCGTCCGCGGCCACCGTGGCGTAGGCGCCGGCCATCTCCAGCGGCGTGGTGTCCGCCACGCCCAGGGTGAACGATCCCCAGCCCGCCGCCTTCTGCGCGGAGGCCTGCTCCTGGTCGACGTCGGTGTGCCAGGTCAGGCCCAGCCGCTCGGCCATGGCCACCGCGTTCTGCGCGCCGATCCGCTCCTCGACCTGGATCCAGTACGTGTTCACCGACTCGCCCCAGCCCGACCACATGGTCTGGTACCCGGTCATGGCCGCGCTGGCGTTGGACGGGCAGTAGTAGATGCCGCACGCGGACAGGCCGGCGCCGCCCAGGTACGGGGTGGTGATGGTCATCGGGGAGTAGATCTTGGTGTTGAGCGTCAGCCCCCCTTCCAGCGCGGCGAGCATGGTGAACAGCTTGAACGTCGACCCCGCCTGGTACCCGTTGATGCCGCCGCCGCCGAGCAGCGGGGTAACGGTGTTCGGGTAGTTGCCCGGGACGCCCGCCGCGCGGTTGTCCGGCGAGGTGCTGGGCCCGTTGCCGGAGGTATCGAGCGAGTATTTTCGATTGACCGCCATCGCCTTGATCAGACCTGTGCCCGGTTCGACGAACACCGATCCGAGCGCGAACGGACTGCTCGTGTTCTCCGCGCTCAGGGTTCGCGACATCGCGGCCGTCTGGACCTTGGGGTCCAGCGACAGCACGATGGTGTACCCGCCGCGGGACAGGTTCTCCAGCCGCTCGTCCGGGTTTTTGCCGAATGCCGGCTGCTGCGACCACCAACTGCGGAATTCGTCGCAGAAGAAGCCCCAGTCGTTGTGGTCGGCGGGGACGGAGGTGCAGCCCTGCGGCTGGTCCGACAGGTGCAGCGTGATCGGGGCCTGCTCGGCCTGCTTGGCCTCGCCGGGCGAGATGTACTCGAGCTGCTGCATCCGGTCCAGCACGTAGTTGCGCCGGTTGCGCGCGGCGGTCTGGTTCGAGCCGGCCGGGTCGTAGGACGAGGGGGCCTGGACCAGGCCGGCGACGAGCGCGGCCTCCTCAAGGGTCAGCTCGGAGGGTGGCTTCGAGAAGTACGTCTCGGCGGCGGCGTAGATGCCGTAGGCCTGATGGCCGAAGTAGGCGACGTTCAGGTACCCCTCGAGAATCTGCTTCTTGGTCATCGTCTTCTCGAGGTTGAGCGCCAGCTTCATCTCGCGGATTTTGCGGTCGGCGTTCTGCACGGTCGCGTCGACGGCCTGTTGCGGGGAGGTGGCGTTGTCGCGCAGCACGTTGCGCACGTATTGCATGGTCAGCGTCGAGGCGCCCTGCGCCACCGTGCCGGCCTGCTGGTTGGCGATGAAGGCGCGCACGGTGCCCCGCCAGTCCACGCCGTGATGCTGGAAGAAGCGGGAGTCCTCGGCGGCCACGATGGCCTCCTGTACCAGCGGCGAGATGGACGTCAGCGGCGTGTACTTGCGGTCCTCCTCGTAGAAGGTGGTGACCAGCGTCTTGCCGTCCGACGCGTAGACATACGTCGTCTCGGGCGGCTGGGTGGCCAGGAGCGTGGCCGGCATGTTCCCATAGGCGTCGGCGCCGATCTTGGCGAGCATCCCGAGGCCGGCGGTGGCGGGGTACGCGGCGGCGGCGACTACCAGAGAGGTGATGAGGATCAGGCGAATGAACCGCTTCTTGCGTTCGGCCGGAGTGAGGGTGTGCTTGACCACTCACTCAACATAGGACATAGCATGTTATGTCGTGATTAAAAGTCCGCCGAATTGAGCGAACTCTGACTGGCACGATCGACGCATGATGAGTCTCGGCTTTCACGGTGACGCGGAGTTGGCGGACGGCCTGGTCGACCTGGCCGTCAACGTGCGTCAGGACCCGCCACCCGACTGGCTGGCCGAGCCGATCGCCGCCTCCCTTCATGATCTCGCCCGGTACCCCGATCCGGCGCCGGCGCGCGCCGCGCTGGCCGGGCGGCACGGCCGCCCCGACGACGAGGTGCTGCTGACGGCGGGCGCCTCCCAGGCCTTCACGCTGCTGGCCCAGGCGCTGCGCTCGGTGCGCCGGCCGGTGGTGATCCACCCGCAGTTCACCGAGCCCGAGGCGGCGCTGCGCGCCGCTGGCCATCCGGTGGAACGGGTCATCTTGGCCGAGAGTGACGGGTTCCGGCTGGATCCGGCCGAGGTCCCGGAGGACGCGGACCTCGTCATGATCGGAAACCCGACCAACCCGACCTCGGTGCTGCACCCGGCCGCGTCGATCGAGGCGCTGGCCCGGCCGGGCCGGGTACTGGTCGTGGACGAGGCGTTCGCGGACACGGTGCCGGATGAGCCGGAGTCGCTCGCCGGCCGGCGGGACCTGCCCGGGCTGGTGGTGCTGCGCAGCCTCACCAAGACCTGGGGGCTGGCCGGGCTGCGGATCGGGTACCTGTTGGGCGAGGCCGAACTGCTCGGTCAACTGGCGGCGGTACAGCCGCTGTGGCCGGTGTCCACCCCGGCGCTGGCCGCGGCGGCCGCGTGCGCGGGGCCGACCGCCCGGGCCGCTGAGCGAGCCATCGCCGCGCACCTGATGGTGGACCGCGAGTACCTGGTGGACCGGCTCAACAAGATCGAGGGAGTCTTGATCGCCGGCGCGCCGACCAGCTCCTTCGTGCTGTTCCGCATCGCGGACGGCGAGCGGGTCCGGGTCCAGCTGCGCTCACGGGGCTTCGCGGTGCGCCGCGGCGACACGTTCCCGGGCCTGGGCCCCGACTGGCTACGGGTGGCGGTGCGGGACACTGCCACGACGGATGCGTTCGTCGAGGCGCTGGCCGCCAGCCGGTAGCGCGAGCCGGCGGGCGGGGGCGGCACCAGCACGGTGCCGGCGATAGCGCAGGCTAGAGCGGCGGTGCCGGGCCTGGCGGCGTCGCTCTAGCCTGGGTTGGCGCCGGTCGGGCCGGCGAGGTGAGGAGTTGCCACGTGCTTGATCAGATCATCGGCCAGATCCGGCCGCTGGACGCCGCGGCCATGGCCGCCGCCCGAGACCGGCAGGCCCGGTTGACTAAGCCGCCCGGCTCGCTCGGGGTGCTGGAAGAGCTGTCGATCCGGCTGGCCGGGCTGGCCGGCACCTGCCCGCCGCCGCTGCCCGAGCCGGTGGCGGTGGCGGTCTTCGCGGGCGATCACGGGGTACACGCCAGGGGTGTGAGCCCGTGGCCGCAGGAGGTGACCGCCCAGATGGTGGCGAACTTCCTGTCCGGCGGGGCGGTGATCAACGCGTTCGCCCGCCAGCTCGGCGCCACGGTCACCGTCGTCGACGTCGGGGTAGCCACCGTCCTTGATCCCCTGCCCGACCGGGACGAGCCCGTGCCCGACCGGAACGAGCCCCTGTCTGACCAGGATGAGCCCGCGCCTGACCGGGACGGGCGCCCCCCGAGGCTGATCATCGCGAAGGTCCGGGCCGGCACCCGGGACCTGTCGGTCGAACCGGCCCTGACCCGCACCGAGACGCTCGCGGCCATCGATGCGGGCATCGCGACGGCCCGTACGCTGCTCGACGCCGGCGCCCGCGCGCTCGTCACCGGTGACATGGGCATCGGCAACACGACCCCGGCGGCGGCCCTGATCGCGGCGTTCACCGGGGCCGACCCGGCCGAGGTCACCGGCCGGGGCACCGGGATCGACGACGCGACGCTGGCGCGCAAGACCGAGCTGGTCGGGGCCGCGCTCGCACGGCACCGGCCGGACCCCGGCGACCCGGTCGGCGTGCTGGCCGCCGTCGGCGGCTGCGAGCACGCCGCGCTGACCGGGTTCATGCTGGCCGCCGCCGCCAGCCGGGTACCGGTGATCCTGGACGGCGTGATCGCGCTGTCGGCCGCGCTGGCCGCCGTGGCGCTGTGCCCGGACGCGCGGGGCGCGATGGTCGCCGGGCACCTGTCGGTGGAGCCGGGCGCCTCGGTAGCGCTGGCCCACCTCGGTCTGGAGCCGTTGATCTCGCTCGGGATGCGCCTGGGTGAGGGCACCGGCGCCCTGCTCGCGACGCCAATCGTGGCCGGCGCGGTACGGGTGCTGCAGGACGTCGCGACGTTCGACTCGGCGGGGGTATCGGAGAAGTGAGCGACCTGTACCCGGTCGGACTGATGCTCACGGACAAGCGGGTGCTGGTGGTCGGCGGTGGCGCGGTGGCCAGCCGTCGGGTGCCGGCCCTGCTGGACGCGGGCGCGGACGTGCTGCTGGTCGCCCCCGAGGTGACCCCGGCGCTGCGGGCACTGGCCGACGCCGGGCGGATCACGTGGGTACCGCGCCCGTTCGAACCGTCCGATGTGGACGATGTCTGGCTGGTACAGGCGGCGGTGGACGACCCGGCAGCCGGGGCGGCGGTGAGCGAGGCGGCCGAGGCCCGGCGGGTGTTCTGCGTCCGGGCCGACGACCGCACGGCCGCGACCGCGTGGACTCCGGCGGTCACCCGGTACGGGCCGGTGACCGTCGCGGTACTCGGCGGCGGCGACCCGCGCCGGGCCATGGCGGTGCGCGACGGCATCCGGGAGCGGCTGGTCGACGGTTCGCTGGACGCCGGCCCGTCCCAGGTGCACTCGGGCGTGGCCCTGATCGGTGCGGGCCCTGGCGACCCGGAGTTGATCACGGTCCGGGGGCGCCGGCTGCTCGCCGCCGCCGACGTGGTGGTGGTCGACCGGCTCGCCCCCGGCCTGCTGCTGGACGAGGTACGGCCGGACGTCGAGGTGGTCGACGCCTCGAAGATCCCGTACGGGCCGGCGCGCGCCCAGGAGGAGATCAACCGGATCCTGATCGACCGCGCCCGGGCCGGCCGGTTCGTCGTCCGGCTCAAGGGTGGCGACCCGTTCGTCTTCGGCCGGGGCGGCGAGGAGTTGCTGGCCTGCGCCGAGGCCGGGGTGCCGGTGACGGTGGTCTCCGGGGTAACCAGCGCCATCGCGGTACCGGCCGCGGCCGGGATTCCGGTGACCCACCGGGGCGTGGCGCACGAGTTCGTGGTGGTCTCCGGGCACCTCGCCCCGGGTGACCCGGCCGGGCTGGTGGACTGGCCGGCGCTGGCCCGGCTGCGCGGCACCCTGTGCGTGCTGATGGGCGTGCGGCACCTGGCCGCTATCTCCTCGGTACTGCTGGAGCACGGCCGGCCGGCCGACACCCCGGCGGCGGTGGTGCAGGAGGGGACCACGGGCGGGCAGCGGTCGGTCCGGGCGCCGCTGTCCCGGATCGCGCGGGCGGCCGAGGAGGCGAATCTCCGGGCGCCGGCGATCATCGTGGTTGGTGACGTAATCGGCACGCTCGACCGGGGTACCAATGCAAACACTTGCACGAATGATGCACTACGCTTGCACACATGACGCGACGTCTCGCTGAAGTGGCTAAGTATGTCGGGGTGAGTGAGGCGACCGTGAGCCGCGTGCTCAACGGGAAGCCCGGGATCTCCGAGGCGACCCGCGCCGCCGTGCTGACCGCGCTGGACGTGCTCGGGTACGAGCGACCGACCAAGCTGCGCGGCGAGCGGGCGCGGCTGGTCGGGCTGGTTCTGCCCGAGCTGCAAAACCCGATCTTCCCGGCGTTCGCCGATGTCGTCGCCGGAACCCTGGCCATTCGCGGGTTCACGCCCGTGTTGTGTACCCGCACGGCCGAGGGCGTGTCCGAGTCCGACTACGTCGACATGCTGCTGGACCAGCACGTGTCGGGGGTGATCTTCGCCGGCGGCCTGTACGCGCAGGCCGACTCCGATCACGACCACTACTTCCGGCTGCACGAGCGCGGACTGCCGGCTGTGCTGGTCAACGCCGCCATCGAGCACCTGGGCTTCGCCCGGGTGGCCACCGACGACGCGCACGCCGTCGACCGCGCGTACCAGCATCTCGTCTCGCTCGGCCACGAGCGGATCGGCCTGGTCCTGGGCCCCGCCGACCACGTGCCATCGCACCGCAAGCGCGGCGCGTTCCTGCGGCGCATCGGCGTTGGGCCCGACGACCCCGAGGTGGCCGAGCGGACCATCTACTCGATGGACTTCTCGATGGAGGGCGGTCACGCCGCGGCCGGGCAGCTGGTCAAGCGCGGGATGACCGGGCTGATCTGCGGCAGCGACGTGCTCGCGCTGGGCGCCATCCGGGCCGTGCGCCGGCTGGGGCTGTCGGTGCCGGAGGACGTGTCGGTGGTCGGGTTCGACGACTCGAACCTGATGAACTGCACCGACCCGCCGCTGACCACGGTGCGCCAGCCGATCGAGGCGATGGGGCAGGCCGCGGTAGCCCTGCTGGTCAGCCAGATCGCGGGCAACCCGGTGCCGGCGGACGAGATGCTCTTCGACCCCGAACTGGTCGTACGTGGCTCGACCGGCGCCGCGCCGACCGGCTCGCGTACCACCCGGATCGCCGCCCAGGTCGGCGCGGACCGGGCCGCCTCCTGACCCGGTCCCCGCGGATCAGCTAGTTCTCCATCCCGCCCCGCCTGGTCTTTCCCGTCCTGCCTACCGCGCTCGCGCCGCGGGGAATGCGGCCGCGTGCGCGGAGGGCTCGCGCGGGTCGGGCCCGACCGCCGGCGGCAAGCGTCGCCGAGGCGGCCGCGCCGCGAGCCGACCGTGGGTCGGGTGGCGCGGCACGATCCGTCCGGCCAGCGCGCCGAGCGGGGTGGCGGCGTGCCCGAGGGTGCGGGCCGCCGTGATGCCCGACCGGCATCGATGCGGCAAAAGATAACGATCAGTATCCGGATCCACGGCCGTCGACTCTCGGTCGTGCAAGTTTCCGAAGACGCGATGTCGGCGCCACGTCATCCTCGACGTCGTTGGGTCGCCGTACGAAGTCCGATTCGCTCGGATTCTTGGCGCATTTCGCCCATCGTCGTGACCGAGTCGTGTCTTTGCAAAACCCTGCCGATATCTTGCGGTCATCTGTCGCTATCAGTACCGTGAAGCCAGCCCGGAGCGATCCGCTCGGCGTCATTCGTTCACGAAGTCGCTCCGAGCCCACTCATGCCTGACAGATCGCTGCTGCACCCCAACCAGAACCTGACGGATCAGTTACAGGGCACTGCCGTGGTGAGGCGTTCATCGCGGCGCAAGCAACTCCCGCCCGGGAAAGGATGAACGGAGATGTCCGCACCGCAATACCGGAAGGTCGCGGCGTTAGCGCTGGTGACTACCGTAGGGCTCAGCCTGGCCGCGTGTACGAGCAAGTCATCGAGCAGCTCGTCGAACGGCAAGACCACGATCATTGTCGACTGTGCGCCGCTGAAGACGGACAACGACGGCAAGAGGCTCGCGCAGTGGAACTCCGACATCGCCGCGTTCGAGAAGATCCACCCCGATATTGAGGTGCGGGGCATCTCTGTCGGTGCCCAGTGCGACACGCCGGCCGACTTCACCGCCCGCCTTCAGGGTGGCACCGAGGCCGACGTCTTCTACGGGTACATGACCGATGTCAACCAGGTGCTCGACGCCGACCAGGCCACGGACATCACGTCGTACATCAACAACACGACCGTTCCGACCTGGGGCGACATCACCGACGGCGCCAAGGCCGCGTTCACCGACGGCGGCAAGGTCTACGCCGTTCCGTTCTACTCGTACACGATGGGTCTGGTCATCAACAAGACCCTGTTCAGCAAGGCCGGCCTCGACCCGAGCAAGCCGCCGGCGACGTGGGCGGATGTCGCCACGGACGCCAAGGCGATCGCGAAGCTCGGTGGCGGCGTCGCGGGTTACGAGGAGTACAGCTCCGGGAACACCGGTGGTTGGCACTTCACCGCCGAGCTCGACGCGCGTGGCGGCTCGGTCGTGTCGGCGGACGGCAAGTCCGCCAACGTCAACACGCCGGAGGGGCAGGCCGTCCTGCAGACCCTCAAGGACATGCGGTTCCAGGACAACAGCGTCGGCAGCAAGCAGCTGCTCGGCTGGGCCGACCTGCTGACCAACGCGGCGGCGGGCAAGGTCGGCATGTACATCGGCGCACCCGACTCGATCCAGTCGATCGTCGACCAGTTCCACGGCAGCTACTCCGACTGGGCGCTGGCCCCGATGCCGGGCGTCGACGGGCCGGCGAAGGCCACCCTCGGCGGTGGCAACGGCTACTTCTTCAAGAAGGGCGACACCCCGGCGCAGATCAAGGCCGGTCTCGAGTGGCTCAGCTACGAAGAGCTCACGCCCGGTCAGGGTCAGTTCAACTACGCCGCGCAGAAGGGCATGGGCCAGCCGGTCGGTCTGCCGCTGAGCGACCTCTGGACCCCGGGCAGCGCATCGGAGAAGAAGTCGGCCTCGCTGGAGCAGGCCAACACGAACCTGAACCTCGCCGACTACACGAACTACGTCAATAACCCGGTTCCGGCCAAGCTCGAGCCGCCGAACGCGCAGGCGATCTACGCGGTCCTCGACGGTTCGATGTCCGCGGTCCTCACGCAGCCGAACGCGAACATCCCCCAGCTGCTCACGACCGCGACCACGAAGATTAATTCGGTGCTGTCCCAGGGCTCCTGACACCGGGGTGCCGGGGGTCCGACCGCAGTCCTCGCGATCTGACGACCACAGTCCTCGCGATCCGCGGACGGGCCCCCGCACCTTCCCCGTGCCACCCGTGAATCTGATCGTCGGCTAGTCAGGAGTTCCCCATGGCGGCCACCACGGCTGTTCCCACGACACCAGCACCCGGCCGCCGGGTTGGATCCGCGAACATTCCGAGACGGCGAGGCGGCCTGCGCCGCAAGGTTTTCGACAACCTCACCGGCTACCTGTTCATGCTCGGCGCGGTGCTCTGCTTCGCGTTCTTCTCCTGGTACCCGATGGTCCGGGAGTTCATCATGAGCTTCCAGCGCACCAGGCGCGGGGTGACGACCTGGGTCGGCTGGGACAACTACATCCGGGTCTGGCACGACCCGGCGTTCGTCACGGCGTGGAAGAACACCGCCTACTTCTCGATCCTCGCGCTCGTCTTCGGCTATGCCCTGCCGTTCTTCATCGCGGTCCTGCTCAACGAACTGCGCCACGCACAGGGCTATCTGCGGGCGCTGGTCTACCTGCCGGTGATGCTGCCGCCGGCGTCGGCGCTGTTTCTCTTCGCCTACGCGTACCAGCCGGACAACTCCGGCATCTTCAACTTCATCCTGCACAGCCTGCATCTGCCGACGTCCCAATGGGTGCAGTCGACGGCCATGACGATGCCGTCCCTGGTGATCGCGTCCACCTGGATGAACATGGGCGGCGCGATCCTCATCTATCTCGCCGCGCTGCAGAACATCCCCGGCGAACTCTACGAGGCATCCGAACTCGATGGCGCCAGGTTGCTGCGCCGCATCTGGCACGTCACGATCCCGCAGACGCGGTTGATCCTCTCGCTGATGTTCCTGCTGCAGGTCGTCGCGACGATGCAGCTGTTCATCGAGCCGCTGATCCTCGCCGGCGGCGACGGCGTCGAAGACCACGCCACGTCGATCGTCTACCTGATGTACCAGCACGCGTTCAAGGAACAGGACCTCAACGGCGCGGCGGCGCTGGGCGTGATGCTGCTGATCGTGCTGGTCGGCTTCTCCGCCGTATATACGCGGCTCAGCCCGCGCGAGGACTAGAAGGGTATGAGCTGACATGGCATCGACGGAAACCTCGACTCGCACCCTGATCGCCTCCGCTCGCCTGAACCGGCCGGGCAGCAGGCGGACCTACTGGGCGATCGTCATCGTCACGGTGGTCGTCTTCTCCTTCGTGTTCCTGGGGCCGCTGTACTGGATGGTGACCGGCGGGCTGAAGAGCGGCCCCGAGATCGCGCAGATCCCACCGACGCTGTTCCCCAAGCACCACGAGTTGTCGAACTACTCCGACGCGTGGGCCCAGTTGAGTCTGGGGAGGCTCATCCTCAACACCCTCTACTACGCGGCCGGCGCGCTCGCCTTCCAGTTGGTGCTCGGCATCGGGGCGGCCTTCGCGTTCTCGAAGCTGCGGCCGAAGCTCGGGAACGCGGTTCTCGGCCTGATGCTCGCGACGCTGATGATCCCATCGACGGTTCTGATCATCCCGCAGTACGTGACGGTCATCGACCTGCCGATCTTCCACTGGAACATGCTCGACTCGCCGTGGGCCATCTGGCTTCCGGCGGTCACGAACGCGTTCAACATCTTCCTGCTGAAGCGGTTCTTCGACTCGATCCCCACCGACCTGCTGGACGCCGCGGCGATCGACGGAGCCGGTCCGCTGCGGCAGCTGTGGTCGATCATCCTGCCGATGTCCCGACCGATCATCGGCGTAGTCTCGATCTTCTCCGTGACGGCCGTCTGGAAGGACTTCCTCTGGCCGCTGCTGGTCGAACCGTCGCCGACGAACCGCACGGTGAACGTCGGCCTGTACGCGTTCTCGCAGGGCATCACGCAGAACGTGCTCGTCGCGGGCGCCGTCATCGCGGCCATCCCGACCATCGTGTTCTTCCTGATCTTCCAGCGGAACATCATGTCCGGCCTCACCACCGGCAGCCTCAAGGGCTGATCGGCAGCACCTCCCAGGTTCGCCGACGGTCAGGGCCGACCGCCGGGACCTTCCACCCGCACGAAACGAGCAGGAAGCAGGTACCGCAGTGCCCGAAAAGGTGTCTACCGCGTGGTGGCGCGGCGCCGCCATCTACCAGGTGTACCCGCGCAGCTTCGCCGACGGGAACGGCGACGGCGTGGGTGACCTGGCCGGCATCCGCGCACGGCTCGGGTACCTGCGTGACCTGGGGATGGACGCGATCTGGTTCAGCCCCTGGTACCCGTCCCCGATGGCCGACGCGGGCTACGACGTCGCAGACTACCGCGACATCGATCCCGCGTTTGGCACGCTGGCCGAGGCCGAGGCCCTGATCGCCGAGGCGCACGCGCTGGGCATGGGCATCATCGTGGACATCGTGCCCAACCACTGCTCCGACGCGCACCCCTGGTTCCAGGAGGCTCTGTCGGCCGGGCCGGGCTCGGCCGCGCGCGAGCTGTTCTGGTTCCGGCCCGGCCGGGGCGAGAACGGGGAACTGCCGCCCAACGACTGGTCCTCCATCTTCGGCGGACCAGCCTGGACGCGGATGCCGGACGGCGAGTGGTACCTGCACCTGTTCGCGCCCGAGCAGCCCGACCTCAACTGGGAGAACTCCAAGGTGCGCGAGGAGTTCGAGTCGATCCTGCGGTTCTGGTTCGACCGGGGCGTGGACGGGGTGCGCATCGACTCCGCCGCGCTGGTGGTCAAGGACCCGACGCTGGCCGACTTCGACCCGGACGACCCGCCGGTACCGCACCCGTACACCGACCGCGACGAACTGCACGAGGTGTACCGCAGCTGGCGGCGCATCGCCGACTCGTACCCGGACAAGCGGGCGCTCATCGGCGAGATCTGGCTGCCCGACACCGACCGCTTCGCGCAGTACCTTCGCCCGGACGAGCTGCACGCCGCGTTCAACTTCGACTTCCTGGCCTGCCCGTGGGACGCGGGTGCGCTGCGCCGGTGCGTGGACGAGACGCTGGCCGCGCACGCCCCGGTCGGCGCCCCGGCCACCTGGGTGCTGTCCAACCACGACGTGACCCGGCACGTGACCCGGTACGGGCGGGCCGACACCTCGTTCGACCACGCCACCCGGCAGCACCAGCACGGCGTGCCCACCGACCTGGCGCTGGGCACCCGCCGGGCCCGCGCCGCCGCCCTGCTGACCCTCGCGCTGCCCGGCTCGGTCTACGTGTACGAGGGCGAGGAGCTGGGGCTGTGGGAGGTCGAGGACATCCCCGGCGAGCTGCGCCAGGATCCCATCTTCCGGCGCACCGGGGGCGCCGACCCCGGCCGGGACGGCTGCCGGGTGCCGGTGCCGTGGTCGGGTGACGCGCCGCCGTTCGGGTTCAGCCCGGCCGGTGCCGACGCCTCGCCCTGGCTGCCGCAGCCGGCGGCGTGGGCCCGGTACACGGCGCAGGCGCAGGAGCCCGACCCGGATTCGATGCTGTCGCTGTACCGCGCCGCGCTGCACCGGCGGCGGGACGAGGCGGACCTGGGCGACGGGCCGATGGCCTGGCTGCCGGCGCCCGACAGCGTGCTCGCGTTCGCCCGCGGCGACGACTTCGCCTGCGTGGTCAACCTCAGCGGCGCGGCCGTGGAGCTGCCGCCGCACCGTGAGGTGCTGCTCGCCAGCGGGCCGCTCGACGGCGGCCTGCTGCCCCCCGACACCGCCGCCTGGCTGCGTCGCTAGCCGGGCCGGCGTCCGGGGCGTCGCGACCGCGTCGGCGGCGCCGCCGGACCGCGGGGTAGACGCTCGGGGGAGGGGTGAGCGGCCCCTCTCCCGAGCACCCCGCGTCATTCGCGGCACGGGAACCCCTGTGGCCGAGAGCAGATAGGAGCGAGGGATCCATGGTTTCGCATGGCGCCGAGACCCGGCGGGGCGACCGGATACTGGTGACCGGGGCCGCCGGCCTGTTGGGCCGGCAGGTGCTCGCGCACTTCGCGGCGCTGGGTACCCCGGTGACCGCGCTGGTCGTCCAGCCCGTACCCGAGCTGAACGCGGACCGGGTGGTGTACGGCGACACGCGGGACGTCGCCGCGGTGCGCAAGGCGTTGGACGGCGCGGGTGCGGTGGTGCACCTGGCCGCGATCCCGTCGCCGGAGCACCATCCCGGCGAGGAGGTCTTCGGCAACAACGCGCTGAGCACGTTCACCGTCCTGGAACAGGCCGGCCTCGCCGGCATCACCCGGGCCGTCATCGCCAGCAGCTACTCGGTGACCGGGCTGCCGTTCGCGCCACGCACCCGGGTGCCGGCCTACCTGCCGGTGGACGAGGCGCTGCCGGTGCAGGTGGAGGACCCGTACGCGCTGTCCAAGCAGGTCGACGAGGCCACCGCGGCGATGATGTGGTGGCGGCACGGGCTGTCCGTGGTGGCGCTGCGCTTCCCGTTCCTGGGCGGCACCGAGCGGCTGGAGGCGCGGGCGCGGCGGTACGCGTGCGATCCGGCCGCCGGCGCCCGTGAGCTGTGGAGCTACCTGGATCTGCGGGACGCCGCCCGGGCCTGTGAGCTGGCGCTGTCGGGGCGGGGTTCGGGGTGTCAGGTGATCGGGCTGGCCGCGCCGTTGACCCTGGCGCCGTACCCGACCGCGGCGCTCCTGGACGCCTTCCTGCCGGACGTGCCGCGGCGTGCCGCGTTCTCCGGCCGGCGGGTGCCGCTGGACCTCAGCCGGGCCGAGCAGCTGCTGTCGTTTCGCGCCGAGCACGAGATGCCCATCGCCGAACTTCCCGGGCCGCCCGCCGGGCTGGGCCGGCGGCCCACGGGTGATGGGGTCGTCGTGACCGATGGCGTCGTCGTGACCGGGGAGCAGTCTTGATCGAAATCTGGCCGGGCCGGGATTCGTTGCGGGTCACCGGGGTGCGGCCGGTGGTCACCGCGCCGGACGGGATCACGCTGGTCGTGGTCCGGGTGGACACCAGCGAACCCGGCCTGTACGGGCTGGGCTGCGCCACGTTCACGCAGCGGCACCGTTCGGTCGCCGCCGCGGTGGACGAACTCGCCGGGCTGGTCGTGGGCCGGCACCCGGCCGACATCGAGGACCTCACCCGCACCGTGCGCTACTCGTCCTACTGGCGTGACGGCCCGGTGCTCAACAGCGCGCTGTCCGGGCTGGACATGGCGCTGTGGGACATCGCCGGGAAGCGAGCCGGCGCGCCGGTCTACGAGCTGCTCGGCGGCAGGTCGCGGGCGGCGGCGCTGACCTACCGGCACGTGGCCGGCCAGACCGTGGAGCAGACGCTGGAGCGCGCCGCCGAGATGGTGGCCGAGGGCTGGCGGTACCTGCGGCTGCAGGTGGGCCAGCCGGGGCTGGGCACGTACGGCGCGCCGGGGATCCCCGGCGGGTACCCCGGGCACCCGTACCCGGACGGCTGGGACGTCCAGCATTACCTGCGCACCACGCCCCGGCTGTTCGCCCGGGCCCGGGAGGCGCTGGGGGAGGAGGTCGAGCTGCTGCACGACGTGCACAGCCGGCTGACCCCCAAGCAGGCCGTGCTGCTGGCCCGCGCCTTGGAGCCGTACCGGCTGTTCTTTCTGGAGGACGTCGTCGCACCCGAGCACTACGACCGGCTGCCCGAGGTGCGGGCCGCCTCGCCGGTGCCGATCGCGGTCGGCGAGCAGGTCTCCTCGGTGCCCGACGCAGTCCGGCTGGTCCGCGACCTCGGCGTGGACCTGCTGCGGCTGCACGTCTCGGCGGTCGGCGGGCTGACCCCGGCCCGCAAGCTGACCGCGCTGTGTGAGCTGCTCGGGGTGCGTACCGCCTGGCACAACCCGGGTGACGTCTCGCCGATCGGGGCGGCGGCGAACGTCGCGCTCGACGTGAACACGCCGGCCTTCGGCATCCAGGAGGCCAACGTGTACGGCGAGGCGGTACACGAGGTGTTCCCGGGCACCCTGGTGCCCAGCGGCGGGTACCTCACCCCGTCCGACGCGCCCGGCTGGGGCGTGGACCTGGACGAGCGGGCCGCCGCCCGGTACCCGGCCGCGACCGGTGGGGGGTTCGGCGAATGGGCGAGCCGGGTGCGCCGGCCGGACGGGGGCGTGGAGCCCCCGTGACCGGCCGGCGGACCGGCTACTTGTTCAGCTCGGCGTCCAGCAGGATCGCGCAGCGGATCAGACCCAGGTGGCTGTACGCCTGCGGGTGGTTGCCCAGGCCGCGTTCGTTCTCCGGGTCGTACTGCTCGGGCAGCAGGCCGGTCGGGCCGGCGCAGTCGAGCATCTGCTCGAACAGCTCCTCGGCGTCGGCCCGGCGCCCGGTGCGCAGGTACGCCTCGATCATCCACGCGGCGCAGATGTGGAAGCCGCCCTCGACGCCCGGCAGCCCGTCGTCCCACTTGTACCGGTAGACGGTCGGCCCGCTGCGCAGCTCGGCCTCGATGGCCAGCACCGTGGACAGGAACCGGGGATCGTCGTCGGCGAGCAGGCCGGACAGCCCGATCCACAGGGACGACGCGTCCATCTCCGGACTGCCGTAGGCGACGCTGTACGCGCCGGCCTCCTCGTGCCAGCCGTGCTCCAGCACGTTCGCGCCGATCCGGTCGCGCAGCTCCGTCCACTCCGGACGGTCCTCGCCCAGGTACTCGCGGGACAGGTGCACCGCCCGGTCCACCGTCAGCCAGCACATCACCTTGGAGTACACATGGTGGCGCGGCGCGAGGCGGGCCTCCCACAGCCCGTGGTCCGGTTCGTGCCACCGGCGCTCGACGGCGGAGACCATCGACTCCAGGACCCGCCACTCCTCGTCGCGTACCGAACCGCGCACCCCCGCGACGCCGGCGATGAGGTCGGCGATCGGGCCGAACACGTCCAGCTGCAGCTGCCGGTTGGCCACGTTGCCGATACGCACCGGCCGTGAGCCGGCGTAGCCGGGCAGCGTCTCGATGACCGCCTCGGGGCCCAGGTCCCAACCGTCCACCGTGTACAGAGGGTGCAGCCGCTCGGGGTGCCCGCCGGTGCGCTCCGTGCACCGGTCCACCCAGCCGAGGAACGCCTCCGCCTCGTCGATCGAGCCCAGGTCCACCAGCGCCCGCGCGGTCATCGCCGCGTCGCGCAGCCAGCAGTACCGGTAGTCCCAGTTGCGCACCCCGCCGATCGTCTCGGGCAGCGAGCTGGTCGCGGCGGCGACGATCGAACCGGACGGCTGGTGCACCAGTCCGCGCAGGGTCAGCGCGCTGCGCAGCACCTGGTCCCGGGCGACCGCGGGCAGGTTGAGCGAGCCCGCCCAGGCGCTCCAGTCCTTCTCCACCCGGTCCTGCCGGACCTCCAGCGGCTCGTCCCACGCGCGTAGCCCGTGCGTGCCGCAGCGCAGCTCCAGCACGCACTGCCCGCCCATGGCGGCCAGGTCGATCTCGGCGCGGGCGGAGTCGTGACCGCCGTCGTCGAAGACCTCCCACTCGACGCCCGGCGAGTACAGCGCCATCGGCTCGTTGGAGCCCAGCACGAGCAGGCCGTCGCCGAGCGGCTGGAGCCGGATGGTCACCTGACCGAACTCGGGCCGCGGCGCGAACGTCACCTTGGCCTTGTGCTTGCCGGTCAGCGTGCGCACCAGCGACGTCGACTCGGGCGCCTCCTCGTTGTCGCCGGGAGGTACGCCGACGTCCAGCCAGTCCGTCACGTACAGGCCGGACCACCGGGTTTCCACGGTCATGGTGCCGGGCCGGTACCGCTGGCCCAGCGGGATGCGCGACTGCCCGTCGGCCGGGCGGATGGAGAAGTGTCCGGCCGGCGCGCCGCCCAGCAGGTCGGCGAAGACCGCCGAGGAGTCCGGGTTCGGGTGGCACAGCCAGGTCACCGTGGCGTCCGGGGTGAGCAGGGCGACGGTGCGGCCGTTGGCCAGCATGGTGTGCCGCTCGATCGGGGTGGCCCGCTCGCCGAACAGCCAGCTGCGCCTGGTCTCCAGCAGCAGGGCGAGCACCCGCACCGCGTCGATCGGCTCGCCCACCCGGAAACCGGCCCGGGTCTGGCCAGGGCCGATCTTGATGCCCACGTCCGGCCCGTGCAGCTGCTTGAACGCGTTCTCGTCGGTCACGTCGTCACCGACGAACAGCACGGCGCTGGCCGAGATCTGCTGGCGCAGCTGGTCGATGGCGGTGCCCTTGTGCGTGGCCAGCACCAGCAGCTCGATGACCCGCTTGCCCTGGGTGACGGTCACGCCCTGCCACGTCGCCGGGCCGGCCAGGATCGCCTCGTTCACCGAGGCGGAGACCTCGGCCGACGCGGTGCGGGTGTGCACCGCGATGCTCGCCGGCTTCGGCTCCAGGCGTACCCCGGGCCGGTCCGCGACGATCTCCTCGATCGCCTTCTGCAGCCGGGTGCGCAGCTCGACCAGTTCCGGCGCCAGGCGCTGGACGAAGCCGATGTCGAACTCGGAGCCGTGGCTGCCCACCAGGTGGACTTCGCTGGGTAGTCGGGACAGCGTGGCCAGGTCGCGCAGCGCTCGCCCGGACACCACCGCGACCGTGGTCTGCGGCAGTGCGGCCAGCGCCCGGACGGCGGCGACCGCCTCGGGCAGCGGTACCGCCTGGGACGGGTCCTCCACGATCGGCGCCAGGGTGCCGTCGTAGTCACAGGCGACCAGCAGCTGCGGCATGCGGGCGATGCGACCTATCGCTCTGCGAAGGTCGGCGTCCATCCGCTCGCTTGCCTCGGCGGCGCCAACGATTGAGGTGCCGCCGGCAATCGGGCGGACCTCAGCGTTCCCGCTCACACAGTTCCTTCCGGGGGGTTGGGCAGCACCGTGGTTGGCACGCCCAGCGCCGACAGGAACGAGTTGGCCCAATGCCGCACGTCGTGGGCCCGCAGGTGCCGGCGCATGGCGCGCATGCGCCGGGCCGCCTCGGACTGGTCGACGTGTACCGCCCGGAGTAGTGAGTCCTTCACGCTCTGCAGGTCGTGCGGGTTGCACAGGAACGCCTGCCTCAGCTCGCCGGCGGCGCCGGCGAATTCGGACAGCACCAACGCGCCGCCGAGGTCCACTCGGGCGGCGACATACTCCTTGGCCACCAAGTTCATGCCATCTCGCAGGGGAGTCACCATCATCACGTCGGCCGCGCAGTAAAGCGCGACCAGTTCGCTGCGACTGTACGACTGATGAAGGTAGTGCACGGCGGGCACTCCGACGCGCCCATAGTCCCCGTTGATGCGACCAACCTCGCGCTCGACTTTGACCCGCAGCACCTGATAGTGCTCAACCCGTTCCCGGCTCGGCGTCGCCACCTGCACCATCACGGTTTCGGGCACCGAGAGCCGGTCCTCGGCGAGCAGTTCGCGGTATGCCTTGAAGCGCTGTTCTATCCCCTTGGTGTAGTCAAGCCGGTCCACGCCGAGAATGACCGTCTTTGGCTCGCCCAGCTCCGCCCGGATCTGCTCGGCCCGCGCCCGGACCAGCGGGCTGGCGGCCAGCCCCTCGATCTCGGCCACGTCGATGGAGATGGGGAAGGCCGCGGCGTGCACGATCCGGCCGTCCACCTCGACGCCGGCGCCGCGCGGCCGCATCCCCAGCAGGTGCCGGGTCAGGCGCAGGAAATTCTGCGCCGCCAGGGGGCGCTGGAAGCCGACGAGATCGGCGCCGAGCAGCCCGCGCAGGATTTCCGCCCGCCGCGGCAGCTGCATGAACAGCTCGACGGGCGGGAACGGGATGTGCAGGAAGAATCCGATCTTGAGGTCGGGGCGAAGTGCCCGCAGCATCGCCGGCACCAGTTGCAGCTGGTAATCCTGCACCCACACCGTGCCGCCCTCGGCGGCCTGGTCGGCGGTGGCCTCGGCGAACCGCTGGTTGACCCGGCGGTAGGACTCCCACCAGCTGCGCCGGTAGGCCGGCGTCTCGATCGCGTCGTGGTAGAGCGGCCACAGGCTGGAGTTCGAGAATCCCTCGTAGTAGCGCTCGACCTCGTCGGTACTCAGGTTGACCGGCCGCAATCGCATGCCGTCCAGCTCAAACGGCTGCGGGGTGGGATCGTCCGGCCCGGCGGCGTTGCCCGGCCAGCCCACCCAGGTGCCGTGTTGCGCGGCGAGCACTGGGTGCAGGGCGGTCACCAGGCCGCCGGGGCTGCGACGCCAGGATCGCCCGCCGGCGGTGGTGACCTCGTCGACCGGTAGGCGGTTGGCGACCACCACAAACGAGCTACGTTCCACGTGTTCCCTCCGGCCGGTCTACCACGGCTTGGTAACGAAGCCTACTTGACGCCGTTGAACCGGCATTGTCGCGCTGCGTTTCAGGAGCGTGACAGCGTGGCGTCGGGCGAATGAAGGCTGGCCGGCGGCCCCGCGACGCTCGGCGATCGGCTCGTGACGGCCGACCGTACCCTCGCCGTCGCCGGCCGGCACGCCGGTACGACCCGGGGTGGGCGGTTCGACGCCAACCTGGGAGTATTGATATGACGGCGCGGGCCTCGACGGGCTTGGCGCGACAATCATGATCAGGCGGAGGTAGGCCGCACCGTGGCCCAGTTTATCTACACGCTAGAAAAGGCCCGAAAGGCCCACGGCGACAAGGTTGTCCTCGACAACGTGACGATCAACTTCCTGCCGGGCGCCAAGATCGGTGTGGTCGGCCCGAATGGCGCCGGCAAGTCCAGCCTGCTCAAGATCATGGCCGGGCTGGACCAGCCCAGCAACGGCGAGGCCCGGCTGATGCCGGGGTACACCGTGGGGCTGCTGGCCCAGGAGCCGCCGCTCAACGACGCGAAGACCGTCCTCGGCAACATCGAGGAGGCGGTCGCCGAGACCAAGGCCCAGCTCGAGCGGTTCAACAAGGTCGCCGAGCAGCTGGCGACGGACTACTCCGACGAGCTGATGGAGGAGATGGGCCGGCTCCAGGAGGAGCTGGACCACGCCGACGCCTGGGACGTCGACTCCAAGCTCGCGCTGGCCATGGACGCGCTGCGCTGCCCGCCGCCGGACGCCGACGTGACCCAGCTCTCCGGTGGTGAGCGCCGCCGGGTCGCGCTGTGCAAGCTGCTGCTGGAGCAGCCCGATCTGCTGCTGCTCGACGAGCCCACCAACCACCTGGACGCGGAGAGCGTGCAGTGGCTGGAGCAGCACCTCGCCAAGTACCCGGGCACGGTCATCGCCATCACCCACGACCGGTACTTCCTGGACAACGTGGCCGAGTGGATTCTCGAGCTGGACCGCGGCCACGCCTACCCGTACGAGGGCAACTACTCCACGTACCTGGACAAGAAGGCGGCCCGCCTGGCGGTGCAGGGGCGCAAGGACGCGAAGCTGCAGCGGCGGCTGACCGAGGAGTTGGAGTGGGTGCGCTCCAACCCGAAGGCGCGCCAGGCCAAGTCGAAGGCCCGTCTGCAGCGGTACGACGAGATGGCCAGCGAGGCGGAGAAGACGCGCAAGCTCGACTTCGAGGAGATCCAGATCCCGCCGGGCCCCCGGCTGGGCAACACGGTCATCGAGGCGAACGACCTCACCAAGGGCTTCGATGGCCGGGTCCTCATCGGTCACCTGAACTTCTCGCTGCCCCGCAACGGCATCGTCGGCATCATCGGCCCGAACGGCGTCGGAAAGACGACACTTTTCAAGACCATCGTCGGGTTCGAGCAGCCGGACTCCGGCGCGGTCAAGATCGGTGAGACCGTCGAGCTGTCCTATGTGGACCAGAGCCGGGCCGGCCTCGACGGCAAGAAGACCGTCTGGGAGCTGGTCTCCGACGGCCTGGACCACCTGATGGTCGGCAAGGTCGAGATGCCGTCCCGCGCGTACGTGGCGGCATTCGGTTTCAAGGGCCCGGACCAGCAGAAGCCGGTCGGGGTGCTGTCCGGCGGCGAGCGCAACCGGCTCAACCTGGCGCTGACCCTGAAGATCGGCGGCAACGTCATCCTGCTCGACGAGCCGACCAACGACCTGGACGTGGAGACCCTGTCCAGCCTGGAGAACGCGTTGCTGGAGTTCCCGGGCTGCGCGGTGGTCATCTCGCACGACCGGATGTTCCTCGACCGCGTGGCCACGCACATCCTGGCCTGGGAGGGCGACGACAAAGACTCGGCAAAGTGGTTCTGGTTCGAGGGAAACTTCGAGGCGTACGAGAAGAACAAGGTCGAGCGGCTCGGTGCCGAGGCGGCGCGACCGCACTCGGTCACCTACCGCAAGCTGACGCGTGACTGATCCGGGGCCCTTCGACGGCGACGGGACCGCGCGGGGCGGGACGGCCAGCCACCTGGCGCAGGTGAGGTGGTCCGACCCGGACACCATGGGCCATGTCAACCACGCGCGGTACCTGTCGTACTTCGAGGACGCCCGGATGGCGCTGCTGGCCCGTTCGCCGACCCGGGTACCGGGCGGTCCCGGCCATCGGGGCTGCATAGCGGCCCGGGTGGCGGTGGACTACCTGGCGCAGGTGACCTTCCGGCCCGACCTGATGCTGCGCGTGGACACCGTGGTCACCAGGATCGGCACCTCGTCCTGGAGCCTGCGCCAGGACCTGTACGCGGATGGGCCCGACCCGGTGGCGCGCTGCGAGTGCGTCATGGTGACCTACGACTACGCGGCCGGCAGGTCGCGACCGATGGACGACGACGAGCGCGGATTCTGGGCGGCACTGTGAGGTTCGTGTACCAATGTCCTGTCCGGTGGTCGGACATGGACGTGTTCGGTCATGTGAACAATGCTCGGTTCCTCACCCTGTACGAGGAGGCCCGGGTGGCGCTGATGTTCATCGGCGCCCGCGAGCGTGGGCTGAACTCGTTCGCGGAGGGCGTGGTCATCTCCCGGCACGAGGTCGACTACCTGCGGCCGGTGGACTACACCGACCCGGTGCGCATCGAGCTGTGGATGGAGGACATCCGGCCGAGCCGGTTCGTGGTCGCGTACGAACTGTTCGAGGGTGACCAGGTGGCGAGCCGTGCACGCTCGGTGTGCGTGCCGTTCGACCTCGCCAACCAGCGGCCCCGCCGGCTGAGCGAGCCGGAGCGGGACTTTCTGACCCCTTGGCAAGGGTGAACTAGGTGAACGGGGTGGACCGGCCGGCGGCCGTCGCGGGCCTGCGCGTCGCCGAGGCCGGCCCGTTCCTGGCCCGCCTGACCCGGCTCGATCCGGCCGCGCTGGTGCGGCTGCGCCCGGCCGCCGCGGGCGCGGTGGCGCTGTGGGGCCGGGTGCCGTGGGGGGTGCTGGTCGCCCGTACCGTCGCCGGGGCCGTGGCCGGGGACCTCACGGTACCGGCGACGGCCCTGCTCGAGCGGATGTCGGCGGGCCGGGTCGACCTGCCCGCCCGGCGCGACCACGACTGGCGCTGGCCGGTGCCGCCGACCTCCGGCGAGGTGGTCGAGTCGGTGCCCGTCGCCGAGTTGCTCCGGCTCGGTCAGGCCGCCGCCGAGACCCTGCGCTCGACCCGTGGCCGGGTCGGCGAGCGGGTGCTGCGCGATGCCCTGCTGGAGCACGTGGCGATCGCGGTGGAGGCCGCGGACGGCGCGGCCGTCGAGGTGCGCCAGGGGGTCGTGCAAGCCGTGCTGCGGATGGGGCTGGTGACTACCGATGGGGACGGTGTGGCCACGGTTCGTACCGTAGGAAATTGGGTTGGATTGGCCACTGCCCACGGCGAAGGTTGGCAGCAAACTGGGGCAAACCTCGCGGTGCGCATCGTCCGTTAAAGCGATTTGGATATCCGAACGGATGAGGGGCTAGTGGCCCATCGGTTTCCTGCGTAGCATTCGGTTTCGCCGTGATACATCCGTCCGGGTAGCGTCGAGCCCCTGGGTCTGCGCACCGTCAGCGCGCGGACACTTTGCGAAGCGAGGAGTTCGGGACATGTCGTGGTGGCCCAAGCGGGGAGGTCAGGCCGGAGACGGGGGTGCGTCGGCGAGTGGGGGTGACGTGGATCTGCGCGTCGAGCTTCCCGCCCAGCGCGCGCCCGAACCCGCCGAGACGCTCGTCGCGGCGGTCGACATGGCGCGGCTGGGTGCCGCGCTGGACCGCCTGGAGATTCGGTACCTGACCGATGGCGATGGCAGCTTGCTCGCCATGTGGGAGCGCCACGCCGTGCTGTTCACGCTCGAGGGTCCGGACGACGAGATCCTGGTCATCCGCGCCCGGCCGCACGGCACGGTGCCGCCGGACTGGGCCGACCGTGCCTACCGGGTGGTCAACGAGTGGAACCACTCGCGCCGGTTCTGCAAGGCATACGTGGGCGACCCGACCGAGCGCGGGCAGTTGCCGATCTACGCGGAGATGCAGGTCCCGCTGATCTCGGGAGCGCACGACGCCCTGCTGGTGGAGCTGATCGACTGCGCCGCGGCGGTGGCGGTGGCGTTCGTCGACTGGATTCACGACGAGGGCGGCCTGCTCTGACGGCCGTCGGTGCCCCGCCGGCCGCTGGTGCCCCAGCGGCCCCGGTGCTCTGACGCCGGCCGCCGCCGGCGAGCGGTCGCCCCTATTCCTCCATCGAGTTGACCATGAACATCGCCGCGCGTTCCAGGTACTCCCAGAGCGTGGCCTCCTGCTCCGCAGGCAGGTTGAGCGTGTCCACCGCGTGACGCATGTGCAGCAGCCAGGCGTCCCGCTGCCGGGGCCCGACCGTGAAGGGCGCGTGCCTCATCCGCAGGCGCGGGTGGCCCCGCTGCTCCGAGTAGGTGCCGGGACCGCCCCAGTACTGGATGAGGAACATCCGTAGCCGGTCGGCGGCCGGGCCGAGGTCCTGCTCCGGGTACATCGGGCGCAACAGCGGATCGTTCGCGACGCCCGCGTAGAACTCCTCGACGAGCTTGCGGAAGGTCGGCTCCCCGCCGACCGCCTCGTAGAAGCCCGGATCGCTCACGACCGCTCCCCGTCACGCAGCTGTTGCTTGCTCATGCCAACAATCCTGCCAGCGCCGCGAGCGGGGCTGTATGGGGGCTCGCTCACATCGACTTGGCCGCCCGGGGCGCGATGGACGGGACCACGTCGTCGGCCGGTGGCCGCTGCCCGGCCACGTTCGCCTGTACCGCGACCGCCGCCTCTGCCTCGGCGTTCGCGGCGCGGGTTCTCGCGATGGCCTCGCTGAATTCGTGCTGGGACGGCCACAGGGTGCTGACCGAGAGCATCAGCACCGCGCCGAAGACGCTCCAGCCGCCGACCACGGTCGACAGGTCGAAGCGGGACGCGAGCAGCCCGGTCAGCACCACGCCGGTGCCCTGCACGAGCTGCAGGCCGCTCTGCATGATGCCGAAGCTGCGGGCCCGGTAGGCGTTCGGAAGCACCTGCACGAACAGCCCGTTGGCGGCCGGGACTATCCCGGCCAGGCACGCGCCGCAGATCCCGGCCAGGACGGCGACCATGATCGTGTCAGGCCGGAACAGCGATGGGATCAGCGCGACCGGCGCGAGCACGCAGAAGGGCCGGATGAGCCGGCGACGCGTGTCGGGCGGCACCAGCCTGCCGATCAGCAGGCCGGCGACGAGATAGCCGAGTGGATTGGCGATCATGATGATGCCCTGCGCCAGCCCCCGGTGGGTCGTGTTGGTCTCCAGCGTGGCCGCCCAGGCCGCGGCGAGACCCTCCGGGACGACCGTGAACAGGTGGGCGGTCAGCACCACTATCGCTATCGCGCGCAGGGACTGGGTGCCGAAGACGAGCCGGAAACCCTCGCCGGTCTCTCGCAGCAGGTGGCGGCGTTGCTCCGAGCGCAGTGCGGCCGGCCGGCGCAGGACGCCGACCCTGGTCATGAAGGCGGAGAACGCGAAGGTGCCCGCGTCCACGAGCAGCGCCGCGTGCGGGTGCCCGGAGGCGAGCGCCGCGCCGATCATGTACCCGATCAGCTGAGCGCCCTGGTTGGCGGCGTTCTGCAGGGACACGCCAACCACGTATCGGTCGCCGGTAAGGATCTGGGGCAGCAGCGCGGAGCGGGCGGCGTCGAACGGCGGGTTGAACAGCGAGGTGAGGAAGAGCAGGACCAGCATGGCCGGGATCGGCATCCGGGGCACGGCGACCAGCGCGATCAACACCATTCGGGTCAGATCGGCGATGATCATTATGTTCCGTTGCGGATACCGCTCGGCGATCGCGGCCAGGATGGGGCCACCGGCCACCCAGGGAAGAAAGCTGATCGCGAAGGTGGCGGCCGACGCGACAACCGACTGGGTCTGGTTGTAGACCAGCGCGGTGACGGCGGCCTTGGCCAGCGAATCGCCGATCCAGGACAGGGCGCTGGCTGAGAAAACGGCCCGGTATTCGGTGCTGGAGAAGGCCTCGCGGAAGGTCGCCGATCTTTCGACATGCGACTCGTCAGACACCGGCACCCTCCCCTCCATCGATGGTGTCGGGCCGGTGGTCTGATCCGAATTCTGCCCGATCATCCGAGTTCACGCTAGTGCGAACGGATGATATGCCGGTCACGCAGCTGAACGAACGGACGATATACGACTAACCGCATGTTGCGCGACCCACGACAGCCGGTTATCGCTCCCGGCGCGATAGTGTCCGTTCGTCGGTCAATCGGTGGCGCCGGGCGCCACCTCGCCGCCGGCGGAGCCGCTACCAGCATCGATGGCGCCGACGGCCGAGTCGGAGACCTCGGCGTCGGCGGGGTCGCGCTCGCCGGCCTGACTCACGATCGCCGGGCGTAGATACAGTCGACTGGCGGACAGCTGTCCGGAGATGCCGCCCTCGGCCAACGCCTCGGTCAGCCGGCGGCGCAGTTCCCGGCCGACCCGGTACTGCGCCTCCGACGACGTCTTCACGCTGGTCCGCAGGACCGCGCCCTCCACGGTTATCTGCTCGACGCCGAGCACCTCGGGCGGCTCGATCAACAGGTCCCGCCACCGCGGATCTTCGGCCATCCCCCGCGCGGCGGCCCGGAGCAGTTCCACCGACTGGTCGACGCGGTCGTAGTCGACGGTCACGTCGACCAGCACGACGGCCCAGCCCTGGCTCTTGTTGCCGACCCGGACGATCTCTCCGTTCCGGATGTACCAGAGCACTCCCCGGGCGTCCCTAATGGTGGTGATTCGGAGGCCGACCGACTCGACCGTTCCGCTGGCCTCCCCGACGTCGATCACGTCGCCGACCCCGTACTGATCCTCCAGAAGCATGAACAGCCCGGCGATCAGATCCTTCACCAGGGTCTGCGCGCCGAAGCCGATGGCCACCCCGACGATGCCCGCACTGGCCAGCAGCGGCGCCAGGTCGACGCCGATCTCCCGCAGGATCATCAGGGTGGCGATGGAGAAGACCGAGGTGGTCGCGAAGCTGCGCAGCACCGAGCCGACCGCCTCGGCCCGCTGCCGGCGCCGCTCCGGGAACAGCAGCGCGTCGGGCTGCGACGAACCGGGCAGCCGGTCCTTGATCGGCCGGAGAGCGGTCGGCACCGCGCCGCGGGAGGTGCTGCGGACCAGCCGGTTGATCGCCCGGTGCAGCAGGAACCGGGCGAACATCGCGACGACCACGATCGCCAGGATGGACAGCGGCTTGACCAGGAACCAGTAGCTGCCCGCCGCCAGGAACCGGTTGTGGGTCGTGTTGAACACCCAGTGGCACACGTCGTTCGCGGTGGCGCAGTCCGGTGTCGGGGAGATCGGCCCGATGGGCACCTGTACCGGGAGGGACAGCCAGTCAGTCACGCCTGACTTAGTACCGCATGATCGCCTGCGGAGGGGGGATCAACCCGGCGGAACAACCGGACGAACCGGGCGCCGGTCCACGGATTGGCAGGTAAGCCCTGGTCTTGGCCCGCGAACCTTCACGCGGGAGACATTATTAATACGTGCAATTGCGCGATCTATCGGGGACCATTGGCCCACGGGAACTGTTCCGGGTCCGGCGAAGAGGGTGAGTCCGATGCCTGACATACGACGCGCAGTCAGCTCGACCGCGTTGGTCCTCAACCAGACGTACGAGCCGCTGTGTGTCGTGTCAGTGCGCCGCGCCGCCATCCTTCTGCTCGCCGCCAAGGCGGTGTGCGTGGCGGATGGTGACGGCTTCCTGCACAGTGCCCGGGAGGAACTCCCGGTGCCGTTGGTCATCCGGCTGACCCGCTACGTCCGGGTACCTTACCGTGCTCACGTCGGCCTGTCGCGCCGGGCTATCTTCGCCCGGGACGGCTGGCGGTGTGCGTACTGCAAGGGCCCGGCGGAGACTATAGATCATGTGTTGCCCCGCAGTCGGGGCGGCCGGCACGCTTGGGAGAACGTGGTGGCCGCCTGCGCCCGGTGCAACCACACCAAAGGGGACCGCACGCCCGCCGAGCTGGGTTGGCGCCTGCACGCGACCCTGGCCGCGCCGAAGGGCCTGGCCTGGCGGGTGCTCGGCCACCGGACCCCGGACCCGCGCTGGGCGGACTGGCTGGACCTCCCCAGAGCCGCCTGAGCCGTTCGTTGGCGAGGCCGAGCACAGGCCACAGGGTGCACCGCCTGAGCGCAGCCGCAGCCGCGGCATGGCACCGCGTGGTCAGTACCCGTTCGGGCGACGCCCGATCAGGTGACGCGCGACCGCTGCGTCGGGAACCCCTCGTGCCGTCCGGAGGCGACGATCTCGCGTAGCCGGGCGGCCGCGACGTACAGCTCGCCGAAGGTCGTATACAGCGGCGCGACGCCGAGCCGCAGCCGGTCCGGGGTGCGGAAGTCCGGGATCACCCGCTCCTGGATCAACGCCTGGCACACCTGCCACGCCTGCGGGTGGTGCAGCGTGACGTGTGCCCCGCGCTCGGCGGCCGCGCGCGGGGAGGCCAGTTGGAACCCGAGGGGCACCAGCCAGGCGTCGGCGAGCTCGATCAGATAGCCGGTCAGTGCCCGGGCCTTCGCCGCGATCGCCTCGATCCCCGCCTCGGCGGACAGCCGTGCGCCCTCCAGCGCCGCGTACCCGCCGAGCACGGGCGGGGTGCCGACCAGGAACCGTTCGATGCCGTCCGCCGGGCGGTACCGGCCGGCCATGTCGAACTGGTCGGTCTGGCCGAACCAGCCCCAGATCGGCTGGCGGAGCCGGGGTTGCAGATCGCGCCGGACGTAGAGGAACGCGGGCGCCCCGGGGCCGCCGTTGAGGTGCTTGTACGTGCAGCCGGTGGCCAGGTCCACGCCCGCCGCGCCCAGCCCGACGGGTACCGAGCCGGCGGAGTGCGACAGGTCCCAGAGCACCAGCGCCCCGGCCTGGTGCGCGGCCTCCGTGATCCCGGCCAGGTCAGCGATCGCCCCCGACCGGTACGCGACGTGCGACAGGCAGACCAGCGCGACGTCCTCGCCGAGCGCCGCCCGGACGGCGTCGGGGCTCACGCCCCGGTCCGGGTCGCTGGGCAGGACCCGCAGGTCGAGGTCGCCGGCCTCGGCGAGCCCCTGCAACAGGTACTGATCGGTGGGGAAGTTGTCGTCGTCGGTGAGCACCGTCCGCCGGCCCGGCCTCGCGCGCAGCGCCGCGGCGGCCAGCTTGTACAGGTTGACGCTGGTGGAGTCGGAGAGCGTCACCTCGCCCGGCTCGGCCCCGATCAGCCCGGCGATCACGTCGCCGGCCCGCCGCCCCAGCTCGATCCATCGGCTCCAGCCGCGGATCAGGTCCTCGCCCCACTCCACATCGATCACCTGACGCAGGCGGTCGCGGGTCGCCTTCGGCAGCCGGCCCAGCGAGTTGCCGTCCAGATAGACGGTGTCGGGGTCGGAGATCACGAACCGGTCCCGGTACCCGGCCAGCGGGTCCTCGGCGTCCAGTCTCCGGGCGCGGGCCAGCAGGTCGTCCGGGCCCCGTGACTGGCCCGGTACGCCGGCCGGCACCTGCGCCGGATCCTCCGCAACCGGTACCCGCGGCGTGCCGCCCGGTCGGCGATCATCTCCCATCCCGTCACCGTAGCGGCCTGCCAGGCCCGCAACGGCACCCGGCCGCGTGCAGCGCGCTGCTTTCCGCTACCGTTGATCCGTCCCATGGTTCCTCTGACGCCTGGGGGCGTTGAGCTTGTCCATCACACAGACGGCGCTGGTCTTCGCCGGCATACCGATCGTGGTGATCGCCGCGGTCTTCGCACTCGTGTACGGCACGAGCGCGCGCCGAAGCAGCAAGCGTTACCGGCCGGGACGGCCGTTCACGTTCACTCCGGTCTGGTTCCTTGCCGCACCCGAACGGGTGATCGGCGAGGGTCCGGGCGCTACCGAGCTGCCCGCCGCGCACCGGCCCACGCTGCCCGCCGGCCCACTGCTGGCCCAGGCCGCGGACGCGCCGGCCACGGCGACCGCCGTCCATGGTGAGACTGGAGGCGCAAGTGACAGCTGGTAACAGTACGAAGCTGACCGACCGGCCGGGCGTGCTGGACGGACCGTTCAACACCCCGCAGTTGCTGCGTCTCGACGAGGCGCTGCGGTTGGCTGACCGGTCCACCGGGCTGATCTTCAGCGTGTACGTCGGCGATCTCGACGAGCCGACCCGTGGGCACGCGGAGAAGCTGCATGAGCAGCTGGCCGACCCGGATAGCGCCGTGATCGTCGCGGTCTCCCCCAACCAGAGGCTGTTGGAGATCGTCACCGGTACCGTGGCCCGCAAGCGCATCCCGGATCGCGCCGCCAAGCTCGCGGCCCTCTCGATGGCCGCGGCCTTCGGCGGCGGCGACCTCGCCGGAGGCATCGTCGCCGGGCTCGCCCAGCTCGTGGAGCAGGCCGGCAAGTCCTGAGTGGACCGGCGCGTCCCGAGCCGGCCGGCGTGTCCACACCCGAGCCGGGCCGGGCGGCGCCCTGCCGCGCCGCGGCCCCGGTCACACTGCGCGGCGACGAGAAACCGCCGCGCGCGACAGCCGGGGAATCAGACCGACGCGGCCCGCCCCCCAAATGATCGTCAAGAACCACCGGCGGCGGCCGGCCCCTCCGGGCCGGCCGCCGCCGTCTGTCGTATCCCCGCGGGTCAGGCCGCAGCCGAGCCGTTAGGCCGCGGTCGGGCCTTCCGCCCCGCGGTCAGGCCGCGGCCGAATCCTTGGCGCGCGCCCGCAACGCCCGGGCGACGCCGTCCCGGCCCTCACCGATGAGCCGGCGCAACGGGGCCGGCTTGTCCGGATCGGACAGCCACGCGTCCGTCGCCTCGATGGTCTCGTCGCTGACGTGCATCGACGGGTACGCCAGCTCGACGAACTCCTGTGCCGGCTCGCTGTCCCGGGTGGCCCAGATCTGGTCCACCGCCTCGAAGTAGCGGGACACGTACGGCGCGGTCAACGCGAGCTGCGAGGAGTGCTGGAAGCCGAGGAGCAGGGCCCGCTGCAGCCAGTTGGGCAGCGCGTCAGGTCCGGTCAGTCGGCGCCACGTCGTCTCCTTCGCCTCCGGCGTGGCCAGCAGCGCCGAGGCGACGGTGGCCTGCCGCTCCCCGCTGGCCGTGCGGTCGCGCTCCAGCTCGGCCTGGATCTCGGACTCGCCGATCCGGCCCCCGGCCGCCAGGGCCTGGACGAGCCGCCAGCGCAGCTCGGTGTCGATGGCCAGCCCCTCCGGCGCGTCGCCGTTCAGCCAATCCCGCAGCAGGTCGAGCTCGGCGTCCGAGCGGGCGGCCGAGGCGTACGCGCGGGCCCAGGCGAGCTGGAATCCGCTGCCCGGCTCCGCGTCGGCCATCGTGGCTCGTGCGGTCGCGGCCAGCAGCGCCCAGCCGACCGGCGCCCAACTCTGGTCCGCGTAGTAGGTCAGCGCGCCCTGCGCCTGGGACAGGCTGGCGGTGACAAGGCTGATGTCGCGCTCGGGTGGCAGCCCGTTGCAGACCAGGGCGACGTAGTCGCGCGCGGCCAACTCGCCGTCGCGGACCATGTCCCAGGCCGCTCCCCAGCACAGCGCGCGGGACAGCGAGTTGGACAGGCCGCTGATGTGGTTGACGACGGTGTCCATCGACCGCTCGTCCAGCCGCAGCTTGGCGTAGGACAGGTCGTCGTCGTTGAGCAGCAGCACGTCGGCGGCCGGCTTGCCGGCCAGCTGGGGAAGTTCGGTGCGCGGGCCGTTGACCGTCACCTCGATCAGCTCGCGGCGGATCAGGTTGGCGCCGACCAGGTCGTACAGGCCCACGCCGATCCGGTGGGTGCGCAGCGCCGGGTACTCCTCGGGAGCCTGCTGGAGGACCGCCACCGACGCGTAGGCGCCGTCGGCCCCGATCGAGAGCTCCGGCTGCAGGGTGTTGACCTGTGCGGTCTTCAGCCACTGCGCGGAGAACTCGCGCAGCTCCACGCCGGAGGCCGACTCCAGGGACGTGAGCAGGTCGTCAAAGGTGGCATTGCCCCAGGCGTGCCGGCCGAAGTAGTCCTGCAGCCCCTTGCGGAACGCGTCGATGCCGACGTACGCGACCAGCTGCTTGATCACGCTGGCGCCCTTGGCGTACGTGATGCCGTCGAAGTTCACCTCGACCGCCGCGACGTCGGGGATGTCGCTGTACACGGGGTGGGTCGAGGAGAGCTGATCCTGCCGGTAACCCCAGTTCTTGCGGATGGACAGGAAGGTGGTCCAGGCGTCGGTGAACCGGCTGGCGTTGGCGTTGCACCAGTGCGAGGCCCACTCCGCGAACGACTCGTTGAGCCACAGGTCATCCCACCACCGCATGGTGACCAGGTCGCCGAACCACATGTGGGCCATCTCGTGGGTGATCGTGTTGGCCCGGTTCTCGTACTCGTAGTCGGTCACCTGGGACCGGAAGATGTAGTGCTGCTCCGCGTGCACCACGCAGCCGAAGTTCTCCATGGCGCCGGCGTTGAACTCCGGTACGAACACCTGGTCGTACTTGGGCAGCGGGTACCGGATGCCGAACTGCTCGTTGAAGAAGTCGAAGCCCTGCTTGGTGACCAGGAAGAGGTTGTCCGCGTCGAGGTACTGGCGCATCGACTGCCGGCAGTACAGGCCGAGGTCGATGCCGTCGTGCTCCTCGCGGACCTCGTGGTAGGGGCCGGCGCACACCGCGGTGATGTACGTGCTCATCCGGACCGACTCGAGGAAGTGCCACGTCTTGGCGCCCTCGCCGGCGGCCTCGGTGCTGGCGAGGCGCGCGTTGGACACCACGGTCCAGTGCGCCGGCGCCGTGACATGCCAGGTGAACACCGACTTCAGGTCGGGCTGATCGAAACAGGCGTAGGTGCGCTGGGCATCGGCCGTCTCGAACTGGCTGTAGAGGTAGACCTCCTTGTCCACCGGGTCGACGCTGCGGTGCAGCCCTTGGCCGCTGTTCGAGTACGCGAACTCCGCCTCGATCACCAGCTGGTTGTCCGCGGCCAGGGCCGGCAGCACGAGGCCGCGATCGGACGACCATGCGGAGGTGTCCAACGGTTGCCCGTTGAGCGCCGCGGAGAGCAGTCGCTCGGCGGCCGCCTCGATGAAGGTGGTGGCGCCTGGCTCGGAGCAATGGAAGTCGACCCGGGTGGTGCAGCGGAACACCCGGTCGCCGGGGCCGCCCGTGCCATCGGTCAGGTCGAGCGTTATGTCATACCCGGTGACGTCGAGCAGCCGGGCACGCTCGATCGCTTCGACCTGGGTCAGGTTTCGTACTCCAGCCACTCGTCAAGTCTCCATCCGAACGGGTCGCGCTGTCTTCATTGGCAGCTCGGCTACGCCGCACGGTACCCGGGTCTCGGGTTCGGCGGCTCGCCGCGAGTGTCGCACGGACACTACGGTTGAACCAGAAGTGGTTCACGTCACGTGACCTCCGGTCGCGCGCGCCCGTCGACGCGAGAAACGATCGGGCGGAAGCGTGGCCCTCTGACACTAATCGGGAGACGTCGTGGTTGTGGAACGTATGACAGTGGACATGTGGTTCGATCCGCTGTGCCCATGGGCGTGGTTGACCTCGCGGTGGCTGCTGGAGGTCGAGAAGGTACGACCGGTGGACGTCCGGTTCCACGTGATGAGCCTGTCGGTCCTCAACCAGGGCCGTGACCTGCCGGAGAAGTACCGGGAGGCGATGGACGCCGCCTGGGGGCCGGTGCGGGTGTGCATCGCCGCCGAGCAGAAGTACGGCAACGGAGTGCTGCGCGACCTCTACACCGCGTTGGGCACCCGCCGGCACCCGGGCAAGCAGGAGTTCGGCCGGGACACCTACGTGGCGGCGCTCACCGAACTGGGCCTGGACCCGGCGCTGGCCGACGCGGCGGAGTCCACGGACTACGACGCCGCCCTGCGGGAGAGCCACGAGGCTGGCATGCGCCCGGTCGGGCTCGACGTCGGTACCCCCGTGATCCACGCCCCCGGGCCCACGGAGGGTTCGCAGATCGCCTTCTTCGGCCCGGTGGTGACCCCGGCCCCCAAGGGCGAGGCGGCCGGCCGGCTCTGGGACGGTGTGCTGCTGGTCGCCGGGACCGAGGGGTTCTACGAGATCAAGCGGACCCGCGACGTGGGCCCCGTGTTCGACTGACGCGCCGGGAGGGCGCGTCACGCGAGCGACGCGCCCTCGTTTCTTCCTGCGGAATCAGCCGCGGCGGGACTTGTGATGCCCGCCGCGCCGCCCGCGAGGAGGAGCCGATGGGCAGGGACGAGCCGCGCTCGGAACCAGCCACGCCGACCGTGTCCGAGACAGGGGTGTGCCGCGGCGAAGCGCGATGGACGGTCGCCCACTCCGCGTGGGAGGCGGTGGCGCCGGGCCTGCCCGATGAGGTCCGCTCACTTCTCGCGGCGCCGATCGTGGTGTCCGTCGACGTGTCGGGCGATGCCCGGGGGGCCGCTGGCCGCCGGGGCGCCGCGCGCGCCGAGGACGACGACGAGGAGAGGCAGCCGGAGCGGTACCCGAGCCCGGTCGACCCGTGCGCGGGCCTCGGCACCCGGCACGGTGAGGCCCGGCACGGTGAGGCCCGGCTCGGTGAGGCACTGCGCGGTGAGGTTCGGCCGGCCGAGCACCGGCACGGCGAGCCCCGGCCGATGTTTCTCGCTCCGGCCGGGCTGCGGCCGAGGGCCCTGGCCCGGCACCGCGTCTGAGCCGGACCTATCCGGGCAGGTCACCATGGCGAAGTCGATCGGGTGTCAAACTTCTGGGACGGGCCGGCCCGGCCGGCGGGGCCCGGCGGCCGGGCCGATAGCGTCATGGGTATGACGATCGCGCATGCCATCGCCCGTGCCTGGCTGTCCACCGGCGGCACCGGGGCACAGAACTACGACGAGTTCGCGGACGAGACCGAGATCACCGACATCATCGCGGCGAACCCGGCCAGCGCGCTGGCCGTGGAGATGCCGCACCGGGCGCCGGAGAACCTCGGCCGCTCGTTCGCCGAGACGCTGCCCTCAGCCAGGGCCCGGCTGGACGCCGCGCAGGCGGACGGACATTACCGGCCGCACGAGCGGATCGTGGCCCTGTACCGGATCAGCGGCGCGGGACAGGTCGGCTACGGCCTATGGACCATGATCGACACCGATCAGATCTCCACCAGCGCCGAGGAGCCCGGACTGGTGATCCGCAACGAGGACGTGTTCCTGGAGAAGGTGCGCGAACGGGTCGCCCTGGCGCAGGCCGTGGGCCGGCTGCTGTCCCCGGTGCTGCTGCTGCAGACCGCGCTCGGCGACCGGCTGCAGGACGCGCTCGTCCGGACGGTACTGGCCGCCGGCGCGCCGGACGTGACCGACACCGACCAGGCTGGCCGCACGCACGAGGTGTGGGCCGTGCCGGCCGGGCCGACCCAGGACGAACTGCTCGCACTGGCCGGAGGCGGCGAGCTGGTGGTGGCCGACGGTAACCACCGCAGCCTGGCCGCGCAGACCGCCGGGTACCCGCGCTTCCTCGCGGTGGTGACCACCCCCCAGTCGGTGGCCATCCAGCCGTACAACCGGCTGGTCTCCGAGCTGCCGGACGGGGTCGACGGGCTGCTCGCCGGCCTGCGCGCGGCCGGCGCCACGGTCACCTCGGTGGACGCGGCGGACGTGCCGACCGGACGCGGCACGGTCATCGCGTACGCGGGTGGGCAGGCCTACGCGATCACCCTGCCGCCCGACCCGACCGCCCGGCCGGTGGACAACCTGGACCACGCGCTGGTCGAGCGGGTGCTCCTGCGCGACGCGCTGGGCCTGGACCCGGGCGACAAGCGGATCACCTACGTCGGCGGCGACTACCCGGCGTCCTGGCTGGCCGGAGAGGTCGACGCGGGCCGTGCGGAGCTGGCGGTGCTGGTGGCGCCGGTCACAGTCGAGGACTTCGTGGCGGTAAATCTTGGCCGACAGAAGCTGCCTCGCAAGAGCACCTGGTTCACGCCGAAGGCCCGTGCGGGTCTGGTCGTCGCGGACCTGTCCGCACAGGGATGACAGACTGCGCGTATGCGCGTGTATCTCGGCTCGGACCATGCCGGCTATGAATTACGGAAGCACCTGGTCGATCAGCTGTCCGGACAGGGGTACGAGGTGGTTGACGTCGGTCCCGCCACCTACGACCCGAACGATGATTACCCGGCCTACTGCTTCGAGACCGGCGAGCGGGTCGTCGCGGACCCGGGCAGCCTGGGCGTGGTGATCGGCGGGTCCGGCAACGGCGAGCAGATCGCCGCCAACAAGGTCGAGGGCGTACGGGCCGCGCTGGCCTGGAACGCGGAGACCGCCACGCTGGCCCGCGAGCACAACGACGCGAACGTGGTGGCCATCGGTGCCCGGCAGCACTCGCTCGACGAGGCGACCGGGTTCGTGGAGATCTTCCTGGCCACCGCGTTCTCGGGCGACGCGCGGCACGCCCGCCGTATCAACCAGGTCGGCGAGTACGAGCGCGCCCACCGGGGCACGGGAGCCTGACTCCCCAAGCAACCCCGCGGCTCTGACACCCCGGCGCCTACTTTCGGGCGTCGGGGGGAGTCCAGCCGCGCCGGATGATGATCAGGTTCGTCTCCGCGGCGGCCAGGTCATCCGGGCTCGGCCGGGTGGCGTCCCGGGCCCGCATCGCGGCGCCCACGCTCACCTGTGAGGACCCGCCGCCCACCAGGCCGCGCAGGCCGCGCTCGGCCTCCCGGTCGTCGCCCGCCGGGGCGTCCTCGTCGTGGATCGCGCTGGTCACCGCGGCCAGGTCGGTCGGGGACGGCGCCGGGCCGTCGCCGACCGGTTCGGAACGCACCCGACGCCGCCGCCGTGGGGTCTCGGTCATGCCGGGCCACCTCCTCGTCCCGCCGGCGGCCCGCCCCGCCGGGCGAGGCGGGGCGGGTCACCGGTGACGGTCAGAATATTTCCGTCGCGGCGGGCGCCCGGTGCCAGCGGAATGCCGCATCGACCCCGACCAGCGTGCCGGGGGTCAGCTCCCTGAGCCGGCCACCCGCGGCCAGCGTACCCAGCGGGGTGCCCCCCAGGTATACGGCGCCCAGCGCGCCCAGCTCGAAGTCCAGGTCGGCGGGCCGGTCGGTACGGGTACAGCTGGCCCGATCCGGGCCGCCGATGAGGTGCCAATTGCCGGAATTCTCCGGCAGCAGCGGATCTTCGGTGCGCAGCACCACGTCGACCGGCACCGGGTACCGGCGGGCGGCCAGGGCGGCCGGTACGTCGACCAGCCGCAGCCACAGCGCGTCCTCCAGCCTGGCGCCCAGTGCGGTCGGCTCGTTGACCAGGTACAGCAGGGGCTCGTCGATGGCGGCGAAGGTGAACTGGGTGCGCCGGGTCAGGTCCATGTTGAGCAGGAAGTGCCACAGCGCCCGGTACCCGGCCGGATCGGCGGCGACCACCTCGCGGACGTCCACCGTGCCCGGCCCATCGTCTTCCCTGTTGCGGCCCCGCCACAGCGCGTACCCGTCGATCCCGCCCGCCGTCTCGTGGAGCACCGCCCGCATCGCGGTGCCGCCGTGTCGCCAGCTCTTCGGGTCGGCGGTGATCCGGTGCCAGAGCCGGTCGTGGCGGCTGGACCAGCCGGGCCGGCCTGGTAGCGCCTGGTCGTACACCTTGCGAAGGTCGGCGACGACGTCGGCCGGGACGGCGGAGCGCAGCCGGCCGCTGTCGTGCGGCGGCTCGCGCAGCTGAACCTCGCGGTCGGCGTTCAACATCAGCCGGCACGCGGCCAGGCCGTACCCGTACCGCTGGTAGATCTTCCCCTCGCTGGCCCACAGGTGGGCGACCGGCTCGCCGAGCCGGCGGGCGTCGGCCAGCAGGTGGCCCATCATCCGGTTGAGCAGCCCGTGGCGGCGGTGGGTGGGCTCCACCCCGACCCCTGTCACGTGGGCCGACGGGACCACCGCCCCCGGCACGGCCAGGTCGCGGGTGTACGCGCTGGCGGACCCGGCGAGGATGTCGCCGTGGTACGCCACGACGGCCCGCGCGGGCTCGAAAACGGCGCGATAGAGGTCGATGACCCCTTCGTCGGGATCATCATGGAAAACGGTAGTCAGCAGCCTGTGAATCGGTTCGAAATCCTCGGGGGTGCCGGTCCGCAGCACGTACTCATCGCTCACCATCCCCCCTTCCTAAGCGATTGGGGTGGGGCAAAGCGAGCTATTTACGCGGTCGCTACGCTCGACAGAGGCGGCAGGACGAGGGGGAGTGACCGGTATGGCCGAAGTGCTGGATCTGGTGTGCGGTCCGGCGAGCCCGCTGCCGGAGACCTACCAGCGCTACCGGCTGGTCGCGCACCTCGGCTCCGGCGGCCAGGCCGAGGTATACCGGGCGGTCCGGCTCTGCGGCGGGGTGGCCAGCGCGCCGATGACCGTGAAGGTGTTCCGGGTCGATCCCAAGCGCCCGCTGGTCGACGAGCTGCGCTCCTGGGACAAGGGTGACGCCACGCTCATGGACCTCAACAACCGGGGCGTGACGGGCATCTGCCGGCGCGCCGACGGCTTCTACGGGCCCCCGCCGCACCGGCCGGGTGAGGCCCCCGAGCCGGGCAACGCGGTGCCCTACCAGATCTACGACTACCTGCACGGGGTGAACCTGCGGGTCTACCTGCTCTCGGCGGGCGCGGCCGGACCCGGCCCGAAGCTGAACGCGGTGTCCGCGCTGCGTACCCTTGCCGGGATCCTGCGTGAGCTGCATCATCCCGATGACCCGGGTGCCACCCCCGTGCTGCACATGGACGTCAAGCCGTCCAACGTGATGGTGCTGGCCAACGGCGAGGTGCGGCTGATCGACTTCACCGGGGCGCGGTACTGGCGGACCGGGGAGATCACCCAGATCGCGTACACCCCGGAGTCGGGCGGGCCCGAGGCGCTGCGGGGTCAGGTCGGCCCCGCCTACGACGTGCACGGTCTCGGCGCGGTCGCCTACTTCATGGTCACCGGTGCCCTGCCGCGCGGCGAGCAGGCGCCGCCACCGGCCGCCCACCCGGTGCTGTCCGGCCGGCCGGCCCTGCGCGACGTACTGCTCGCCCCGCTGGCCGACCGGCCCGGCGACCGCCCGTCGACCCTGGAACTCAACGCCTGGGTGGACCGCCTGGCGGCGCTGGTGCGCTCCGGCTCGCTGCCGGAGACCGGGGTGGACTGGGCGGAGCCGGAGCAGGCGGTCACGGTGCGGGCGGTCGGCCGGGCCGCGGTGGTCTCCGGTACCGAGACCGACGCCTTCCAGCGCATCGAGCGGCTGGAGCGGGAACTGGTCAAGCTGCGCGGCTCGCTCGGCGCGGACCGGGCCGCCTCGGCCGGCCCGCTGCTGGCGGCCGCCGCGTACGCGGCACACCCGCTCGGCGATCGGGAATCCCCGGCGGGCACCGAGCCGGGCTCGCCGGAGCCGGCAGGGGCGGGACTGGGCGGCCTGGCGACCGCCCGGATGGGCCGCGCCAACGGCGGCTCGGGCGGCGGCCCCAACGGTGGCTCTCCCGGTGGCTCTCCCGGCGCTGGGGCGGCCGCCGCGACCGTGCTCAACGACTCCCTGGCGGACCGCGGCCTGAACAACCGCACCCTGGTCGAGCGGCCCGGTGGTGGCGGCTCGGGCGGCGGCAACGGGCGACCCGGCGGCGCGTCCTCCGGCCCGGCACCCACCCGGCTCGCCGAGGCTGACCAGTCGGGCGGCGGCGCCCACCCGGCGGACGGCCAGGGCGCGGGCGAGCAGGCGATCCGGGGCCGCGCCGCGGTGGTGTCCAAGCCGCCGCCGGGCCCCGACACCAGCGTCTACGAGCCGGGTGAGCCGCCCCGCGAGCCCCGCCCGTCGATGGACGAGCAGATCCGGGTGCTCAAGCGCGGCGGCGGCTGGACCTGGTTCGGCGGGATCGTCGCCTTTGTCGGCTGGGGCGTGTGGGCGATCGCCAACCGGGGGCAGAGCCTGTTCGCCCCGCTGCTCGAATTCGCCGCGGTGCTGGCGGTCGGCGCCGGCCTGTTCATCGTGTTCCGGCTGATGGGCAGGCTGGTCGTGGAGCGCTGGATGGGTCACCGGCGGCAGACCGCCCGGCTGGCCCACCTCGGTACCGCCCTGTACCTGGTGGTGGTCGGGGTGGCGTACCTGCGCCAGACGCCGTGGGTGATGCACCTGGTGTCCTGGGTGCACGGGGCGTAGCGGCCGAGGCCGCCACGGGCGGAGCGGCCGAGGGCCTCCCGCGCGACCGGAACCCTCCGGTAGCGACCCGGGGATTCCTGTCGTACCCCTCCGGTAGCTTGCGCCACATGCCACAGGTTTTGGTCATGATCGACGTTCAGCGCGACATGCTGGAGCCGCCACTGCCGGTGCCCTCGGCCAGACAGGTAGGCGCGGCGATCCGGGACGTGCTCGACCGCGCCCGCCAAGCCGGTGCCCAGGTGGTGCACGTGCGCAACAACGGCGGCGCCGACGACCCCGACGCGCCCGACAGCCTCGGTTGGGAACTGGTGCACGAGGTCCGCGACGGCGAGCACCTGATCGACAAGTCGGTGCCCGACTCGTTCGACGGCACCGGGCTGGACAAGATCCTGCCCGACGGCGCGCCGCTGATCCTGGTGGGCATGCAGAGCGACTACTGCGTGCGGGCGACCGCACTGGCCGCGCTGAGCCGGGGCCACCAGGTGACCCTGGTGCGCGACGCGCACGCGACCTATGACGACGAGGTGCCGGCGGCGCAGGCCTCACGCCGGGTCGAGGACGAGTTGCGGGCGGCCGGCGCGATGGTGATCGGCAGCGAGGACGTCCGCTTCGACTGACCGGGGTCGCCGGGCGCCGGTCCTCACGGCCCGGTCACGGGGCGGGCCGAGCGGCCCGGCGCCCGGCGATTCCGGTGCGCACGGTCCCGGTGCCCGCGCTCCCCGATACGCGATCCCGGTGCGCGGTCCCGTTGCACGGTCAGGTGTGCGGTCGGCCCGAGCGTGGTCCTGGCCCGAGCGTGGTCCTGGCCCGAGCGTGGTCCTGGCCCGCGCGTCAGGTGTGCGCGGTCGCGGCGCTTGCGGTCGGGTATGCGTGGTCCCGGTATGCGTGGTCCCGGTGTGCGTGGTCCCGGTGTGCGTGGTCGAGGTCCGCGCGGTCCTGGGCCGCGGCGATCGCCGCCTGGCCCAGGCTGATCCCGCCGTCGTTGGCCGGCACCCGGCGGTGGGTGAGCACCTCGAAGCCCGCCGAGGTGAGCCGGGCGACCGTGCGCTCCAGCAGCAGTAGGTTCTGGAAGACGCCGCCCGACAGCGCCACCGTGGACAGCCCGGAGCCCGACCGGATCAGGGCGCAGGCCCGCACCACGGCGTCCACCATCCCGTTGTGGAACCGTGCCGCGATCATCGCCGGGGGCACCCCGGCGGTCAGGTCCGCGACGGCCGCCCGGATCAGGTCGGCGCCGTGGATGAGCAGCGGATCGCCCGGCTCGACGGCGGCGCGGTAGCCGCCGGACTCGGCGCGGTCGGCGCGCCGCTCCAGTTCGATGGCCGCCTGGCCCTCGTAGCTGACCGTGTCCCGCACCCCGATCAGCGCGGCCACCGCGTCGAACAGCCGTCCGGCGCTGGAGGTCGGCGGGGAGTTGAGGCCGGCCCGGCCGAGCGCGGCGACCTGGCGCCAGGCCGGATCGTGGCGCCGCAGCAGCTCCAGTCCGGTCGGCGGGGCGCCGTCGAAGGCGGCGTCGAGGTGGGCGACCGCCATCCGCCAGGGCGCCCGGATCGCCGCCGCGCCGCCGGGCAGGGGTACCGGGACGAGGTGGCCGGCGCGGGTGAAGCCGGCCAGGTCGGCGACGAGAAGCTCGCCGCCCCAGATCGTGGCGTCGGTGCCGTACCCGGTGCCGTCGAAGGCGACCCCGATCACCGGGCCGGGGTGGCCGTTGTCGGCCAGGCACGAGGCGAGGTGCGCGTGGTGGTGCTGCACCGGTACCCGGTGTGGCGCCTCGTACTCCAGCGCGTACCTGGTTGACAGGTACTCGGGGTGCAGATCGTGCGCCACGACGGCGGGGCGTACGTCGAACAGCCGGGTGAAGTGTTCGATCCCGTCGACGAAGCTGCGCAGCGTCGGGTGGTTCTCCAGGTCGCCGATGTGCGCAGAGAGGAACGCGTGCCGCCCCTTGGCCAGGCAGAACGTGTTCTTCAGCCCGGCACCGCAGGCCAGCACCGGCCGGGGCGTGTCCCAGGCCAGCCGCACCGGCTCCGGCGCGTAGCCGCGCGAGCGCCGCACCGGCATCGGGTGACCCCGGAACACGCGTACCACCGAGTCGTCGGTGCGCACGTGGATGGGGCGGTCGTGGGTGAGCACGGCGTCGGCGATCGCGCCCAGCCGGGCGATGGCGTCGTGGTCCTCGTGCGCGATCGGTTCGTTGGACACGTTCCCGCTGGTCAGTACGATCGGGCCGGCGACGCGCCGGAGCAGCAGGTGGTGCAGCGGGGTGTACGGCAGCAGCACCCCCAGCGAGCGGTCGCCGGGGGCGACCGAGGGCGCGATCGGCGGCCCGTCCGGTCCCGGTGACCCGGTCCGGTGGCGGTCCAGCAGCACGATCGGGGCGGCCCGGTCGGTCAGCAGCCGCTCGGCGACCGCGTCGACCTCGCACAGCCGCCGCGCCCGGTCCAGATCGGCCACCATCACCGCGAACGGCTTGTCCTCGCGGTGCTTGCGCGCCCGCAGCCGGGCCGCCGCGCGCTCGTCCGTGGCCGACACCGCGAGGTGGTACCCGCCCAGCCCCTTGACGGCGACGATGCCGCCGGCCCGCAGCACCTCGGCGGCGCCGGCCAGCGGCCCGTCTGCCGGGCCGTCCGCCGGGGTGGCCGCCGGTGGCGTGGGCCATGGGCGGCCCGCCGGGTCGAGCAGCGCGAGCCGGGGGCCGCACGTCGGGCAGCAGACGGGCTGGGCGTGGAAGCGACGGTCGGCCGGGTCGTGGTACTCGGCGGCGCAGGCCGGGCACAGGGCGAAGCCGGCCATCGTGGTGAGCGGGCGGTCGTAGGGCACCCCGCGGGTGATGGTGAAGCGCGGGCCGCAGTTGGTGCAGTTGATGAACGCATACCCGTACCGGCGGTCCGCCGGATCGTCCAGCTCGCGCAGGCAGTCGGCGCAGGTGGCGCTGTCCGCGCAGACCAGGGTGGCGACCCGGCCGGCCGGGTCGCTGGGCACGATGGCGAAGCCGCCGGTGCCCACGGGCTCGCGGGGCTCGGTGCGCACCCGATCGACACACGCGAGCGCGGGTGCCTGCCGGTGCAGGGCGAGCACGAACTCGTCGACGGTCTCGGCCGGGCCCTCGACCTCGATGAAGACGCCGGCGACGTCGTTGCCGACGTGTCCGTTCAGGCGCAGCCGGGTGGCGAGGGCGTACACGAACGGGCGGAACCCCACGCCCTGCACCACACCCTCGACGCGGATGCCCATCCGGACCGATTTGTCCATGCTCGCCAGTTTCCCGCCCGGCGGCCGAACGCGCAGGTCAACCCGGTGGATCGCCGGGACCGGAACGACAAATACATCGACCGTGCTCTGGACAAGCCAGATCAGCGTCCTACGCTATCCGAATCCGGCTCAACACCGGCCGTGACGGTTCCGGGGCGCGATCGACCCCGACTCCGCCGGGTCGCCGGGCGTGGGCGCGGGACTCGGTGATGAGGGGACGGCTATGGCAGACGTCATTCGCGCCGCTCTGGTCCAGGCCAATTGGACCGGCGACAAGGAATCCATGATCAAAGCGCACGAGGAGTACGCCCGGCAGGCCGCGGCGCGGGGCGCCAAGGTGATGTGCTTTCAGGAGCTGTTCTACGGGCCGTACTTCTGCCAGGTGCAGGACTCGCGGTATTACGCCTATGCCGAGCCGGTGCCGGGCCCGACCGTCGAGCGGTTCGGTGCGCTCGCCGCCGAGCTGGGCATGGTGCTGGTGCTGCCGGTGTACGAGCAGGAGCAGCCGGGGGTGCTGTACAACACCGCCGCCGTGGTGGACGCCGACGGGCGGTACCTCGGCAAGTACCGCAAGTCGCATATCCCGCAGGTCAAGGGGTTCTGGGAGAAGTACTACTTCCGGCCCGGCAACCTCGGGTACCCGGTGTTCGACACGGCGGTCGGCCGCGTCGGCGTGTACATCTGCTACGACCGGCACTTCCCCGAGGGCTGGCGGGCGCTGGGCCTGGCCGGCGCGCAGGTCGTGTTCAATCCATCGGCGACCAGCCGTGGCCTGTCGGCGTACCTGTGGCAGCTGGAGCAGCCCGCGTCGGCGGTGGCCAACGAGTACTTCATCGGCGCGATCAACCGGGTGGGCATCGAGGCCGACCTCGGCGACGACGACTTCTACGGCAGTTCCTACTTCGTGGACCCGGAGGGCAGGTTCGTCGGCGAGGTGGCCAGCGCGCACGACCCCGAGCTGGTGGTGCGGGACCTGGACCTGGAACTGCTCGCCGAGGTGCGTGCCCGGTGGGCGTTCTACCGAGATCGCCGGCCGGACAGCTACGGGAACCTGGTCCAGCCATGAGCACCTTGTTGATCAAGGGCGGGACGGTTGTCGGGGTGGCCGGGGCGATCGCGGCCGACGTGCTGGTCGACGGCGAGACGATCGCGGCCGTCACCGAGCCGGGCCGGATCTCCTCCGCCGACCGGGTACTGGACGCGACCGGCAGGTTTGTCATCCCCGGCGGCATCGACGTGCACACCCACATGCGGCTGCCGTTCGGCGGCACGTTCGCCAGCGACACGTTCGAGACCGGTACCCGGGCGGCGGCGTTCGGGGGTACCACCACGATCATCGACTTCGCGGTGCAGCGCACCGGCGAGGTGGTGCAGGACGGGCTGGCCGCCTGGCACGCCCTCGCCGATGGCGAGTGCTTCATCGACTACGGCTTCCACATGATCCTCGGCGGGGTCGACGAGGACGCCCTCAAGGCCATGGACCAGTTGGTGGCCGACGAGGGGGTGACCAGCTTCAAGCTGTTCATGGCGTACCCCGGCGTGTTCTACAGCGACGACGGGCAGATCCTGCGGGCCATGCAGCGGGCGCGTGGCAACGGGGCGATGATCATGATGCACGCCGAGAACGGGATAGCCATCGACGTGCTGGTCCAGCAGGCGCTGGCCAGGGGCGAGACCGACCCGGTATACCACGGCCTGACCCGGCCGCCGGAGCTGGAGGCGGAGGCCACCCACCGGGCGATAGTGCTGGCCGGGGTCGCCCGGGACTGCCCGTTGTACTTCGTGCACCTGTCCGCCAGCGAGGCGCTGGAGCACGTGGCCGCCGCCCGGGACGCGGGCCGGAACGTGTTCGCCGAGACCTGCCCGCAATACCTGTACCTGACGCTGGAGGACCAGCTCGGCGCGCCCGGCTTCGAGGGCGCCAAATGGGTGGCGTCGCCGCCGCTGCGCAGCCGGCACGAGCCGCACCGGGCCGACCTGTGGAAGGGCCTGCGCGCCAACGACCTGGCGGTGGTCTCCACCGACCACTGCCCGTTCTGCATGAAGGAGCAGAAGGAGCTGGGGCTGGGCGACTTCTCGAGGATCCCCAACGGGATCGGCACCGTCGAGCACCGCGTCGACCTGCTGTACCAGGGCGTGGTGGAGGGCAAGCTGTCCCTGCAGCGGTGGGTGGAGACCATCGCCACCACGCCGGCCCGGATGTTCGGCCTGTACCCGCGCAAGGGCGTCATCGCGCCCGGCTCGGACGCGGACATCGTGCTCTACGACCCGCAGGGGCACACCAGGATCGGCGCGGCCACCCACCACATGAACCTGGACCACTCGGCGTGGGAGGGGTTCGAGATCGCCGGCCGGGTCGACACCGTGGTGTCCCGGGGCGACGTGATAGTGGACGGTACCGGGCTGCACGCGACCAAGGGCCGCGGCCGGTACCTGCGCCGGGGCCTGTCGTCCTACCTGTTGTGAGGCGGGGGTCCACGAGTCCGGCACGGCGACGATGAGCGGCGGGAGCATGCGAATGCGGACGATTCAGCACTGGATCAACGGGTCCACGGTCGGCGGTGAGGGAACCACCCGGCTACCGGTGTTCGACCCGGCCACCGGCGAGCAGGCCGCGGAGGTGATCGCGGCGACCGCCGGCGAGGTGCGCGAGGCGGTGCGCGCCGCGACCGCGGCCTTCCCCGGCTGGCGGGCGACCGGGCTGTCCCGCCGGGCCGAGGTGATGTTCCGGTTCCGCGAGCTGGTGGACGCCAACCGCAAGGAGATCGCCGGCCTGATCAGCGCCGAGCACGGCAAGACGGTCGCGGACGCGCTCGGCGAGCTGGCGCGGGGCATCGAGAACATCGAGTTCGCGGCCGGCGCGTCGGCGCTGCTCAAGGGTGGCTTCACCGAGCAGGCCTCGACCGGGGTGGACGTGTACTCGATCCGGCAGCCGCTGGGCGTGGTCGCCGGGATCACCCCGTTCAACTTCCCGGCGATGGTGCCGATGTGGATGTTCTGCACCGCGCTGGTGGCCGGCAACGCCTTCGTGCTCAAGCCCAGCGAGAAGGACCCGTCGACGTCGCTGCTGCTGGCGGACCTGCTGCACCAGGCCGGGGCGCCGGCCGGCGTGTTCAACGTGGTGCAGGGCGACTCCACGGCGGTCGAAGCGCTGCTCGCCGACCCGGGCATCGCGGCGGTCAGCTTCGTCGGCTCCACACCGGTGGCCCGGCACGTCTATGAGACCGCCACGCGGGCCGGCAAGCGGGTGCAGGCCCTCGGCGGGGCGAAGAACCACATGGTGGTGCTCCCCGACGCGGACCTCGACGCGGCGGCCGACGCGGCGGTGTCGGCCGGGTACGGGTCGGCCGGCGAGCGGTGCATGGCCGTGTCGGTGGTGGTGGCCGTCGGTCCGGTCGCCGATCCGCTGGTCGACGCGATCGCCCGCCGCGTCGCCGCGATCCGGGTCGGGCCGGCCAGCGACCCGAACGCCGAGATGGGGCCGCTGATCAGCCGGGAGCACCGGGACCGGGTCGCCGGGTACCTGGCCGGCGGGGGCGGCGACGTGGTGGTGGACGGTCGGGTGGCGCCGGCCGCGCAGGGTCCGGGATTCTTCCTCGGACCGTCCCTTGTGGACAATGTGTCCACCGGATCCGGCTACTACACCGACGAGATCTTCGGGCCGGTGCTGTCGGTGGTGCGGGTGCGCACCTACGACGAGGCGGTGGCCCTGGTCAACGACAACCCGTACGGCAACGGCACGGCCATCTTCACCCGGGACGGGGGAGCGGCCCGTCGCTTCCAGTACGAGGTGGTGTGCGGCATGGTCGGCGTCAACGTGCCCATCCCGGTGCCGGTGGCGTACTACAGCTTCGGCGGCTGGAAGTCCTCCCTCTTCGGCGACCTGCACATGTACGGGCCGGAGGGGCTGGACTTCTACACGCGCACCAAGGTGGTCACCTCGCGCTGGCCGGATCCTTCCACCTCGCAGGTCGACCTGGGATTCCCGACAGTGAGGTGAGCGCATGGATCTGGGCGTCGTCTTCCAGCTGGATCCGCCGGCCGGCGAGGTCGTCCGGCTGGCCCGGCTGGCCGAGGGTTACGGTTTCAGTCACGTGTGGACGTTCGACTCCCACCTGCTGTGGCAGGAGCCGTTCGTCGTGTACAGCCAGATCCTGGCCAACACGTCGCGGGTGACGGTCGGGCCGATGGTCACCAATCCGGGTACCCGCGACGCCAGCGTCACCGCGTCCCTGTTCGCCACGCTCAACGACATGTTCGGCAACCGCACGATCTGCGGCATCGGCCGGGGCGACTCGGCCCTGCGTACCCTCGGCCTGCCCCCGGGCAGCCTGGCCGACCTGCGCAAGTGCGTGCGGGTGATCCGGGAGTTGGCCAACGGGCGGCCGGTTGTCCACAACGGACACGAGCTGCGCTTCCCGTGGGTGCGCGACGGCCGGCTGGAGGTCTGGGTCGCCGCGTACGGGCCGAGGGCGTTGGCGCTGGCCGGCGAGGTGGGCGACGGGTACATCCTGCAGTTGGCGGACCCGGACATCGCGGCCTGGATGATCGATGCCGTGCGCTCGGCCGCGCGCCGGGCCGGCCGCGACCCGGACGCGGTGAAGTTCTGCGTGGCGGCCCCCGCGTACGTCGGCGACGACCTGGCCCACCAGCGGGAGCAGACCCGCTGGTTCGGCGGCATGGTCGGCAACCACGTGGCCGACATCGTCGCCCGGTACGGGGCGGGCGGCGGGGTGCCGGCCGCCCTGACCGACTACATCGCCGGCCGGCGGGGGTACGACTACGCCGAACACGGCCGGGCGGGCAACCGGCACACCTCGTTCGTACCCGACGAGATCGTGGACCGGTTCTGCGTACTCGGGCCGGTCGAGGCCCACCTGTCCCGGCTGCGCGCGCTGCGGGACCTCGGCGTCGACCAGTTCGCCATCTATCTGCAGCACGACGACAAGGAGCACACGCTGGCCGCGTACGGCGAGCACATCCTGCCGGCGCTGGCGCCCACGGTCCCCGCCTGAGCCCGCCCGCCCACCCGGTCTGCCTGCCTCGTCCGTCCGCCCGCCCCGCCCCGGCCCGGTCTGGCCTCGGGCCCGTCTGGCCCGGGGCGGGCTGGCGTGAGCCGCGGCGCGCCCGGCCCCGCCACGCCCAGCGGTTCGTTTGCGTGCCGGGTCGCCGTGGTAGGACCCGTTCAGGATGGCCGGAGAAGCGGGCGAGTCGATGTCGGGGAGCGGACCCGTCGCGCTGTTGCGCGACCCCGGCCACGCCCAGCGTTCGACGTTCGTGGAGCTGTTCTTCGACCTGGTGTTCGCGTTCGCGCTGACCAGGCTGGCCGACGGGTTGATCGACGACCTGAAGTGGATCGACGTGGCCCAGACCGCGCTGCTGCTGCCGGCCATGTGGTGGGTATGGACCCTCACGCTCTGGCTGAACGACTGGCTGGACCCGAATCACCTGGCCGTCCAGCTGACGATAGTCGTGATCATGCTGGGCAGTCTGGTGATGGCGGCCGCCGTACCGGAGGCGTTCGGCCGGCACGGCAAGTTCTTCGCGACCGCGTACGTCGTCACCCAGGTCGGGCGCACCGTGTTCTTCGCCCTCGCGCTGCGCGGCCACCGGCTGCAGAGCCGGGGTTGGCGGGTGCTGTTCTGGTTCGGCCTGTCGGCCGTACCCTGGATCGCCGGCGCCGTCGGCCACCACGCCGTACGCGGCGCGCTGTGGGCGATCGCGCTGGGCATGGACTATCTGGCCGCCGCGCTCAACTACCCGACGCCCGGCCTGGGCCGGTCGCACACCGAGGACTGGCGGCTGGCCGGAGAGCACCTCTCGGAGCGGTACCGGCAGTTCGTGATCATCGCGCTCGGCGAGACCATCCTGGTCACCGGCTCGGCGTTCAGCGCCGCCTTCACCGGCGGGGGCTCGGCGGCGGCGGTGGCCTCGTTCGTCACCACGGTGCTCCTGTGGCGGATCTACTTCCACCGCTCCACCGACCTGATCGGGGCCTCGGGCGCCGTCTCCCGTAGCCCGGCCGGGTTGGGCCGGCTCGCCGCCTACACGCACCTGGTCATCGTGGCCGGCATCGTGATCACCGCTGTCGGTGACCGGATCGACCTCGCCCACTCGCTCACGCCGGTGCGGCTCGCGTGGGTCCTGGCCTCCGTGGGTGGCCCGGCGCTGTTCGTCGCCGGGCGGGCGCTGTTCGAGTACACGGTGTTCTCCGGCGTGTCCTGGTCGCGCCCGGCCGGCCTGGCCGCGCTGGCGGCGCTGGTACCGCTGGCCTACTTCCCGCACGCCCCCACGCTCGTCGTCGCCCTGGTCGTCAACGCGATCCTGCTGGCCGTGGTGGTCATTGACGCGGTGACCAGCCCGGTTCGGCCGCCGCGCCAGGGCGTCCAGCCCGCGTTGCGCCGCACCGGTCGAGCGGCTCGCCCGGCCGGCCCCAGTGGCCTCGCCGGTCGGGCGAACCCCGACGACATGGGCGGTCCCGCCGTGGTGGAGGGCGGGTCCGGGCCGCTCAGTTGAGCACGCCCACCAGCGTCACCAGGATGCCGAAGGAGTTGGCCAGCACGTGCATCACCATGCCGAGGCGGTAGCTACGCAGGCGCACGACCAGGGTGGTCAGGATGAGTTCCAGCACGAAGATCAATGGCCAGTTCCAGGGCTGCCAGTAGTGCTGGACGGTGAACAGCGCCGCCGACACCGGTACCGCCGTCCAGCCGGCCACCGGCAGGCGGGGCAGCAGGTACGCGCGGAAGTACAGCTCCTCCACGATCGGGTTGGTCACGCCGTCCACCGCCAGCGCCACCAGCATCGTGGCCACCAGTACCGGCCGGGAGAACCCGGACGTGGCGTCGTAACTGGGCAGCAGCCAGTGCGGGTACAGGCCCGCGCAGTGGGCCGCGAGGGCGTCCGTGAGCGGGCCGGACGTGACGGCCGCGATCAGGGCGACCGCGAACAGCGGAGGTACCAGCAGGACCCACCGGCGCAGCGGCCGGCGGTAGGCCAGCACGGCCGGCAGCGCCCGCAGCGACCAGCGCCCGGTCGCGCGGTGCGCCGCGACCAGCAGGATGCTCAGCTCGACCGGCGTGAGCAGCAGTGCGAACGCGACGTCCAGAGAGAAGTCGGCGGGCAGCCCGAGCCGTGAGACGAGGGGCTTCAGGGCGAGGGCCCCGGCGAACGCGAGCACCGCCGGGGCCAGGTGCCGGAGTACCGCCGACGGCCATCCGAACCGGGGAAAGTCGCTCACCGGAGGTGAGGACCGCGGATCGAGTGTGGTCATCATGCGGTTCAGGGTTCTCCGCGCCGGCCCCGGCGGGAATCCGGCCGACCCGACTTCGCGTGGTGGGGTCAGCCGGAGGTCGGCGGCTCCATCCGGAAGTCGGCGAAGTCGAAGCCGGGCGACACCACGCAGGTGACCAGCGTCGGCTCCACGGTGGACGGACCCGCCACCGGCGCCGCGGACTGCCACGTCCCGGCCGGCACCAGGCGGGCGGGCGCCGCGCCGGCCCCGAGGTCGGGGCCGAGCACCAGCGCGTCACCGGGCGGTCGGGGGCTCTGCCCGGTGCCGCCGAGCCGCAGCAGCAACGGGCCGCCCGAGTGCCACAGCCACAGCTCGTCGGAGCGCACCACGTGCCAGCGGGACTCCTCGCCGGGGTGCAGGAGGAAGTGGATGGCGGTGGCGGTGTGCCGTGGCCCCGGATAACCGGGCGGGGTGACGGTGACCGGGGACTCCCAGATCCGGGCGTACCAGCCGCCCTCCGGATGCGGGGCCAGGCCGAGCCGCTCAACCAGGTCGCAGACGTCGGCGGGCATGCCGACCATCCTTCCACCGTACGGGGCGGCGCGGCGGCGGTCCGGGTGGGAGGATGCGGCGATGCGCGTACTCGTGGTGGGCGGCTCGGGCTATGTCGGCAACCTCGTCGTGCCGCGGCTCGCCGAGCACCATCTGGTGCGGGTGCTCGATCCGCGCCCACCGGACGCCGCCGTCGAGCACCTGGCCGGCAGCGCCCTGGACTACGACGCGCTCGCCGCCGGCCTGGTTGGGATGGACGCAGTGATCCATGCCGCGATGGGCAGCCACGACTGGGACACGCCCGCCGGTGCCGCGGACAACCTGAGCGTGAACGTCACCTCGGTGCACCTCACCCTGCTGGCCGCGCATCGCGCCGGTGTGCCGCACGCGGTGCACGTCAGCAGCATGTCGGTCTACCAGGATCTGATGGAGCGCCGGCTCTCCGACGAGTCGGTCCCGCCCGACGCCACCGACCCGTACGGGCTGTCCAAGCGGTTGGGCGAGGAGGTGTGCCGGGCGGCCGTGGCGCAGTGGGGCCTGTCGGTGAACATTCTGCGACTGACCTGGCCCACCCCCGACGAATTGTGGCCGGCCTGGGGCGCCCTGGGCGGCAGCGAGCGGCTGCTCGCCGCCGACGGCACGCCGGTGGACGCCACCGCGGCGAGCGATCTGGCGCAGGCCCTGCTCGCCGCCCTGGAGCACCGCGACGGCCTGCAGGTCTTCACCATCTCGGGCGACCGTTCGGCGAAGCTGTGGAGCGTCGAACGGGCCCGCCGGACGCTGGGCTGGGAGCCGACGTTCCCGCGCGGCTGAGCCGGTCGCGGACCGGATGAACTGTCGGGCTCGGCCGTCCGTATGTGTCCGCGGACGGTTCCGGTACCCTCGTTCGAGATATTGGGCGGTGCGCCGGGCGGGACGGGCGGCTTCGCAGGGGCATGATTGCCGCGGCCGAACGCACGCCGTGGATTGACATCTCGCCCCTAAAGGAGGTCACAGCAATGGCGGCACCCCTCCCGATGAGTCGACGTGAGCTGCTCGCCCTCATGCCGTACGCGACCGCTCTCGGCATCGTGCTCGACGAGGCGACTCCGGGGCTCACCCGGGGTTGGGTGGACTGGGCGCCCAACCGGTGCACCGTCGACTCGGCGATGCACGGTGGAGTGCTCATGTCGCTGGCGGATTCGGTGGGGGCGGTCTGCGCGTACCTGAACGTGCCGGTCGGCGCGGGTACCTCGACGGTCGAATCCAAGACCAATTTCTTCCGCGCGCTGCGCGAGGGCAGGCTGCACGCCGCCGCCCGGCCGCTGCACGTGGGCCGGTCCTTCGTGGTCATCCAGACCGACCTCGCCGATGACCACGGGCGGCCGGTCGGCCAGACCACCCAGACCCAGGCGGTCATCGCGCCCAAGGCGCCACCGGCCGACGCCCCGCGCGCCTGAGCGGACCCGCGAGACGCGCTGGTCGCTCAGGCGCTGTTCCCCCGTCGCCGCTCGCGCCCCGTCGCCGCTCGCGCCACGTCGCCGGTGAGCCGGCCGGCGTGCCTGAGCGGGCGCCGTCGTGCCTGAAGCGGGGGCCGTCGTGCCTGGAGCGGGCCATCGTGCCTGAGCGGGCGCGGGTGCGCACACGGTGTCCGTCGACCCACCGTTACTGTCGGTGATCGTATCGACAGTGGGTGGTGAACCAGTGCAGGGTTCACGCATCACCCCATAACGGCACCGGAGATGCCATGTTGGACCCGCGCACACCCGTCGCCCCGCCATCCTCCGCAACGACCGCCACGCGACCCAAACCGGCCGGGCTGGGCCCGGCATCGACGACCACTCAGGAACTGCGGCTGGCGATCGTGCTCACCGGCGGCGTGAGCCTGGCGGTCTGGATGGGCGGCGTGTGCCGCGAGATCGACCTGCTCAACCAGGCCAGCGACCCGGGCGGCCAGGAGCCTGCCGACCGGACCGAGGACGTACGCACCGTCTGCGACCTGTACCGGCGGCTGCTGAACCTGCTCGACGTGCGGGTCAGTCTCGACGTGCTGTCGGGTACCAGTGCCGGCGGGATCAACGCGGCCCTGCTCGGTCTGGCCAACGCGCGACGCCGCGACACCGGCGCCGTGCGCAAGCTGTGGATGGACGCGGGCGCGTTCGACCAGCTGTTGCGCAACCCGCTGCGGCCCGACCCGCCATCACTGCTGAGGGGCGACGAATTCCTGCTGTCCAAGCTGCGCGAGGCCATCGCGATGATCGCCGGCGGGCCGGCGGCCAGCCCGCGCCCCACGCACGTCTTCATCACGACCACCCTGCTGTCGGCCGAGACCAGCCAGTTCACCGACAGCTACGGAACGCTGATCGCGGACGCCGACCACCACGGGCTGTTCCACTTCACCGACGACCTGCTGGGCCCGCGGCCGGCCGACGAGGTGGCGGCGCCGCTCGCGCTCGCCGCCCGCAGCAGCGCGTCGTTCCCGGGCGCCTTTGAACCTGCCTACCTGCCGTTCGGCGCCAAGCTGGACGATGCGCACCCCGACATGGCCAGCTACTCCAACGCCACGGCGCCGCACTGGGCCTCCGACGGCGGGTTGCTGGTCAACCGGCCGATCGCGCCGCTGCTGCAGGAGGTGTTCGATCGGGCCGCGAGCGGCCAGGTGAGGCGGGTCCTGCTCTACATCGTGCCGTCGTCCCGGCCGATCCAGCCGCCCACCCCGGACCGGTTCGACCACCCGCTGAATCTCAGCCAGGCGCTGATGCGGGACCTGAGCGCGACGCTCAACCAGTCGATCGCCGCTGACCTGACCGCGATCCGCGAGCACAACGACCGGGTAGCCGCCGCGGCGGAGACCCGCCTGCGGCTGGCCGCGCTGGGCTCCCGGTTGGACGGGCGGCACGGTGCGCCCGTGCCGCCCGCCGGGGGGCCCGAACCGCATGCCGAACCGGTCGGAACGGTCGGGTCGGGTGAGTCGCCCGCGGGTCCGGGGTCCGCGTCCCTGACCGTGCTCGCCGATCCGGCCGCCTGGCGCGACTATCGGCTCCGGCAGGCGGAGTGGCTGGTCCGCCCGCTGGTCGCCGCGGTGATGCGCGCAATCGCCGCCGACCCCCGGCTGCACTCGCGCTGGCTGGCCACCCTCGGCCCCGGCTCGGACGCCGAGCAGCGACTGCGTGCCGCCGCGGGCGCCGAGGTGGTCCGTAACTGGCCGTCGACGCCGCCGGCCTCGACCGACCAGGTGCTGCGCGCCGCCGCGCGCCTGGGCCGCCCGGCCTACGACGCCGCCAAGGCGACCATCCTGGACATCCTCGCGGCCGGGTACGTGCTGGCCGAGGGCCCCGACAGCCGCGCCCGGCTCGCCGAGTGCAGCGGGCAGGTCCACGACGCGTACACGCCGGCGCCGGAGCCGGACCTACGCGAGCTCGTGGCCGCCGCGCTCGCCACGTCGCCCCAGGGAGAGGCGCTGGAGCTGCCCGTCGCGCGGATCGCCGCCCTGCTCGCGGGGCGGCCCGACGCGGTACCGACCGGTGCCGGGGCCGGGGCCACGGACGGCCCCGGCACCACCGATATCGTCGAGATCCTGATGCCGGCGTGGCAGAAGCTGGCGGCGGCGTTGATCGGCGCGCGAGAGCTGCTCAATGATCTGGCGCCTCGCCGGATCGCCACGACGCCGGAGGCCGGTCCGGAGCCGGACGGGCCGGTGCGGCTGTCGCTGCTGCAGCGCCGGTCCGAGGCGGCCTACCGGGTGCGCACCTACCTGGACTTCCTGTTGGCCCGCGACGTGCCGGTCACCGTGGCCCGGCTGCTCGACCTGCACGTCGCCGAGCGGTCGGTGCTGCCGGTCGGCGTCGAGGTCCAGCAGGCCGTGGAGCTGGTGCAGGTCAGCGCCGACACCCGCAGCCTGCTCGACCCGGGTCGGCGGCAGGCCGAGGACAAGCTCACCGGCATGCAGTTGCACCACTTCGGCGCGTTCTACAAGGGATCCTGGCGCGCCAACGACTGGATGTGGGGCCGGCTCGACGGCGCCGGGTGGCTGATCCACCTGCTGCTCGACCCGCGCCGGATCCTGTCCGTGGCCGAGAGCGCCGGCGTCGAACCGGTCGACCGGGCCGCCTGGTTCCTCGCGCGGCTGGAGGAGATCGTGGGCCCGGTGCCGGAGGCATCCCCGGACGGCTTCCTACCGCCGCGCGGCGCGCTGCTCGCCGAGCTGGCGTTCCTGGGCTCAGACACGATGCCCCTGCCGGCCAGTCTGCCCGAGCTGTCCCAGTGGGTGGCGCTGCACGCCCAGCGGGCCATCGCGGTCGACGAGCTGGCGACGGTCGCCCGGCAGATCCGGGACGCGGGGGACGCCGCACCGAGCAGGGCCGAGCGGGAGTGGCTGGCCGACTACGACGCGACCACCCCCGAGGCGCGGGCGGACGCCGCCGCGGTGGGGGCCCTGCTGGCCAGCTGCCCGGTCCCCGCCCAACGCCTGTCGGAGCGCGACCAGACCAACTCGCCACTGTTCATCCGGACCCTCACCCAGACCGTGGCGGTCACCACCGCCGCCGCCACCGCGATGGCCAACCCGCCGGCGTTCCTGCGCCCCACGTTCGCCGTGGCCCGCTCGATCACCCGCGGCGCGTACGTGGCGACCGACGGGGTGCACGGCGCCCGGGGGAGGGTACTGCTGACCGGGGTCCTGTTGATGGCATTCGGGACGCTGGCCATGGTCACTCACAACCTCGTGCTCGGGGCGTCGGGCCTGGTGCTGGTCGGCGCCGGCACCGTGATGCTGTCCGTCGCGCTGTGGCGGTCGATCCCGACGGTCCTGGCGATGGTCGTGGCCATCGCGTTGCTGCTGGTCGCCGCGGCGCCCTGGCTGCCCTGGCTCGACGTGCGGCTGTTCGACTGGCTGCGCGAGGACCTCGTGCCGTGGATGCATGAGCAGCGCTGGGCGTGGACCGTGCTGTTCCTGCTCGTCCTGCTGCCGCCGCTGGAGGCGCTGATCCGGCTGGCTCCCAGGCGGCTGCGCGGCCGGCGGCTGGTCCGGGCGGTACGGCGGCTGAACTCCCGCGGTGCCCCGCCGCCGGTACCGGCGCCCCGCCGGCCGGACGAGGCACCCGCGACCGGCACGTCGTCCCGGGGTCAGGACGGGTAGAGCCCGCCGTCCAGCGTGATCACCTTGTCGGTCAGGTAGGCGTTGGTCAGCATCGCGACCGCCAGGTCCGCGACCTCCTCGGGGCGGCCGGTGCGGCCGACCGGGATCGGTACCGGCATGGTCCGGCTGCCGGCGGGCTCGCCCGGGAAGAACCTGGTACCGGTGATCAGCGCCGGCGCGATGGTGTTCACCGTGACGCCGTGCGCCGCGACCCGGGCGGCCAGGTGGTGCATCAGACCGTGCAGGCCGGCCTTGCTGGCGGCGTAGTGCGGGCCGACGATGCCGCCGTTGAGCGCGGCGACGGAGGAGACGTACAGCACCCGGCCGAAGTTCCGGCTGATCATCGCGGGCAGGGCCGCCCGGGTCAGCAGCCAGGGCGCCCTGAGGTTGACGGCCATGGTGAGGTCCCAGGTGTCCAGGTCGAGTTCGTCGTCGTCCCAGGCCAGCTGGTGGCCGGTGCCGGCGTTGGCCACGAGCACGTCGAGCGCGCCGAACTCCTCGCGTACCCGCCCCACCAGCTCGGCCGGGGCGGACGGCTCGCTCAGGTCGGCCGGCAGGGCGACGCCGCGCCGGCCCAGCTCGCGGATCTGGGAGGCGGCGGCCTCGGCCTCCTGGCGGTGGCCGTGATAGGTCACGGCGACGTCGGCGCCGGCCTCGGCCAGCCGCAGCGCGGTCGCCGCGCCGATGCCGCCCGACCCGCCGGTCACCAGCGCGGTGCGCCCGCCCATCGACCGGTACTCCGGCTGCGTCATGGTCCCTCCGGTTACGTTCGCCCGGCCGCCGCCGCCCCCTGGCGGCAGGCCACCCCCACAGCCGGCCGCCGCCGTCCACCACAGCGGCGGCCGGTAACCGTGCGGTGTGCCCAGCGCGGCCGGTTTCGAAACCCGCCATCGGGGCGGAAACGCTCCCCACGGCCGGTCGGCCCCGCCGACGGGCCGCGGCACCAGGCGCCGGCCGGGCTGTGATTCCGTGCCCGAGCACTGTGATCCAGGGCTGTGATGCCGGGCACCGGGCCGGTGAGGGGCCGGGGCCGGGGTCGTACTGTGGCCGGGAAGAGGTCAGACCTCTGTCCTCGCCGCCGTGGCGGGGCGTGACGGCTGATCGACGCAGCGTGCTGTAAGGGGAGTCTTCCTTTGTTGCAAGAAACGGCGCCGCGCTACCGCGGCCACAAGTCGTACTCGTACCTGGAACCTCACCGCGACTACCGGATCTTTGAGCTGGCCGACGAGGTCGGCCGGGTGCCCGACTTCGACCTGGGCCTGTCCGACGCCCAGCGGCAGCGGGTCGACCGGCTGCTCGCCGAGAATGTGGCCATCTCGCTGCACGAGCACCCGGTCATCCTGCCCAAGGACGTCTCCGAGCTGCGCGCGTACAACCGCACCGCGCGCCAGCACACCGCGTACGCCGGGCTGGCCCGTTCCGGCCTGGCCGCGGTCTTCGACAACTTCATGGCCGGCGCCTCCTGCGTGACCAGCGAGAACGGCTGGAAGTGGAACGACCTCATCTACGCGCTCGGCATGCGGCTGTCCGACGTGGCCAAGCAGGACTACGTGGTGCTGGCCACCTCGCTCGCTGACATCTACGCGGCCAAGCGCAACGGCCAGCTGGCCCTCGTGGCCGGCCTGGAGTGCTGCACGCCGATCGAGAACGAGCTGGACCGCATCGACATCCTGTACGGCTTCGGCGTCCGCCAGCTCGGCATCGCCTACAGCCAGTCGAACATGCTCGGCGGCGGCCTGTCCGAGTACGCCGACGGCGGCCTGACCCACCTGGGCCGGCGCGCGGTGGACCGGATGAACCGGCTCGGCATCGCCATCGACATCTCGCACTCCGGCGACCGCACCAGCCTGGAGGTCATCGAGGCCAGCCAGGTGCCGGTGTTCATCACGCACGCCGGGGCCCGCGCGGTGTGGAACACGCCGCGGATGAAGCCGGACGAGGTGATCCGCGCCTGCGCCGAGCGCGGGGGAGTCATCGGCATCGAGGCCGCGCCGCACACCACGCTGTCCGAGGCCCACCCGAGCCACTCGCTGGACTCGGTGATGGACCACTTCACGTACCTGGTCGACCTGGTCGGCATCGACCACGTGTCGTTCGGACCGGACACCATGTTCGGTGACCACGTCGGGGTGCACCAGACCTACGCCAACAACTACGCGCACGACGCGCGGCCGGTACCGGACCACCCTCGGGTACCGTACGTAGCCGGCATGGAGAATCCGGCCGAGGCAATCAACAGCGTGGCCGGCTGGCTGGTCGCCCACGACTACTCGGACGACGAGATCGTCAAGGTGATCGGCGGCAACACGATCCGGGTACTCGAACAGGTCTGGTGAGGACGCATGGCTCGGCGGGAGACCGCGCAGGACGGCGCGCAGGCGCGACTACGCGAGCTGATCGCCGCCGAGCTGCGGCCGGGTGACCGGCTGCCCAACGAACGGGAGCTGGCGGCCCGGCTCGCGGTGAGCCGGGCCACCATGCGCGAGGCGATCGGGGCGCTGGTGGCGGCCGGCGAGGTCTTGCGTACCTGGGGCGTGGGAACCTTCGTGCGCGAACCACCCGCCGGGGTACCGGTGTCCCTCGGCGAGGTGATCGCGCTCCGCGACAAGATCAGCGCGACCGGGCACCGGCCGGCCCTGCACGACGCCTCGGTCGGCCGGGTGCCCTGCCCCGACGACTGCGCCGAGGCGCTGGGCTGCCCGCCGGGCGCACCGATGTGGCGGGTGGACCGGCTCTTCGCCGTGGACGGCGTACCGGCGGCGTGGATCCGCGACCACCTGCCGCTGTCCGTGGCCGGCCGCGACCTCGACCCGTCCTCCCTGGTCAGCATCGAGGTCGACCTCCTGGAGTTCCTCGCCCGGGTGACCGGCGTGCCGGTGCGGCGCACCGACATCGACATGGCGGCGGTGCTGGCCGAGGGCGACGCGGTCGACCGCCTGGCGGTGCCGGCCGGGCATCCGCTGATGAGCGCGGTCCAACTCGGCGTGGGCGAGGGGAACCTCCCGCTGTTCCACGGGCACATCCTGGTCCGCACCGACGTGCTGACGCTGCGGATCACCCGGCGCGGCTGACCGCGGGCTTCGGGCCGGCGCGGCTGGACGTGGGCCGCGGGCTTCGGGCCGGCGCGGCTGACCGCGCGCCGCGGGCTCGGGCCGGCCGCGGGCTGGCGTGCCGACCGGCCAGCCTCAGTGCGCCGGGGCGGCCAGTTCCCGGGCCCGGCCGCCGCGCATCACGTGCTCCATCAGCGCGATGAGCACCTCCTTGCCGGACTCCCGCCGCCGCGCGTCGCACAGCAGCACCGGCACGTCCGGGTCGAGGTCCAGCGCCTGCCGCACCTCCTCCGGCTGGTACTGCCGGGCGTCGTCGAAACAGTTGACCGCCACGATGAACGGGGTGTCCCGGCGCTCGAAGTAGTCCACCGACGGGAAGCACGCGGCCAGCCGCCGGGTGTCGGCGAGCACCACCGCGCCGAGGGCGCCGAGGGCCAGCTCGTCCCAGACGAACCAGAACCGGTCCTGCCCCGGCGTGCCGAACAGGTACACGACCAGCTTGTCGTTGATGGTGATCCGGCCGAAGTCCATGGCCACCGTGGTGGTCGACTTGGCCTCCACGCCCGACAGGTCGTCCACCCCGACGCTCTCGTCGGTGAGGTACTCCTCGGTGCGCAGCGGCCGGATCTCGCTCACCGCCCCGACCAGCGTCGTCTTGCCCGCGCCGAACCCTCCCGCGACCAGTATCTTCAGGGCGGTGGGCAGGTCGTCGGCGGACGGATCAAAGTGCCCGTAGTCCATTGATTACCGCCTTGAATATGTCATCGGTGGGCATGTCGGCCGGGGGTTGCGGTACCCGCACGAAGACCAGCTCACGGTCCAGCAGGTCGCTCAGCAGCACGCGGATGATGCCGATCGGCAGGTCGAGATGCGCCGCTATCTCCGCCACCGACAGCGGTCGCTGGCACAGCCGGAGGATCGCCAGGTGCTCCGGGCCGAGCCCGACGTCGCTGACGGTGGTGTGTCGCATCGCCACCACGAGCGCGATCAGATCGAATTCGCCGGTCGCCCGGGTCCGGCCGGACGTCATGGCGTACGGCCGGACCACCGGCCCGGCCGCGTCGTCGAACCAGACGTTTTCGTCTCGGTGCTCATCACTGCGCGGCATGGCCCGGCATCATTCGTCTGGGCGGGCGGATGCCCGGGCCGGAGAGGTCAGGTACTGGCCGACCCTGGTGACGAGCATCGCCATCTCGTAGGCGATGAGACCCACGTCGGCGTCCTCGTCGGCCAGCACGGCGAGGCAGGCACCGGTGCCCGCGGCGGTGACGAACAAAAAGTTGGTCTCCATCTCCACGATGGTCTGCCGCACGGCGCCGCCGCCGAAGTGCCGGCCGGCGCCCCGTGCCAGGCTCTGAAATCCGGCCGCGACGGCGGAGAGGTGCTCGCCGTCCTCCCGGCTCAACCCGCTGGATGAGGAAATCAGCAGGCCGTCGGCGGATAGCACGACGGCGTGCCTCGCCTGCGCCACCCGCTCGACGAGATCATCGACCAGCCAGGTGAGGTCACCGGCCGACGTTGTCTTCTGCACCACAGTCATCCTCTTTCTAGCGCTGCCCCGGGTCGTTGGCGCGAACCGGGGCCGGCATACGGGTTTTCGGCTGGCTCACGACTGCTGATCGCCGGCCGGCTCCGTCGGCGGCCGTGGCGGGGCCGGCGTCCCCGGCGCGGGTGCGTGGCCGCCGGGTGATTCGGGCGGCCGGCGGCTCGCGCGGTCGACGGCGGGTTGCCCGGTCGGAGCGCCGGTCGAGTCGGTAGAGCCGATCGAACCCTTGGGCCCGGCCTCGCCGCCAGGGCTGGCCTCGTCCCTAGGGCTGGCATCGTCCCTAGGGCTGGGCTCGCCACTGGGCCCGGTGGAGCCGATGGGTCCGGTGGGGTCGGTGGGTCCGGTGGAGTCGCTGGGTCCGGTCGAATCGGTGAGGCCGGCTGGATCGGGCCCGGCTGGGTCGGGGCGGGTTGGACCGGGGCCGGCCGGATCGGTTGGGCTCACCTCGCTCGCCGCAGCGCGGCCCCGCCGGGTACCGGACTGGTAAGAGGACATCATCCGGCGGATCTCCTCCGGCCGTCGGGCCGGCTGCGCCGGCCGGTCGGCGTCCGGCTTGTCGGTCGGCGGCTCCCCGCGCAGCGGCGCGGCGAGGTTGGCCTGCCTGCGCCGGAAGGGCAGGCCGGCGGCGGTGAGGACGACCGGCTCGTCGGACTCGGGCCGGGGCTGCACCGTGGCGTTCCGGCGCGGCAACCGCTCGGCCCCCTGCGCCGGGGGACTCACGGTCGGTCTCGTCGGGCTCGTCGGGCTTGCCTGGTTCGGCGCGCTCGCTTGGTTCGGCGCGCTCAGCTGGCCGGTCGGGCCCATCGTGCCGGCGGGGCCGATCGGCTGCATGGGGATCTCCTCCGTCACGGCGGAATGCACGCCTGCCGGGTCGGTGCCAGCCCGATCCGTGCCAGCCCGCGCGCCCGTCGCCGCGCCGGCCGTGCCAGTCGCCTCCGGGCGGCTCGACGGCCGCACCGCGGTCGGCTCGGCCACCCGCTGCCCGCCCTGCCGGTCCGCCGCCGGGGTGGCGTGCGGCCGGGGGCCGGGCGCCGCGCCGTTCAGCTGCCCGTCGGGCCCCGCCGTGGGGCGCGGGCCCGAGCCGGTGGGGGTCGGGCGCGGTGCCGGGCTGGTCGGTGCCGGGCTGGTTGATGCCGAGTTGCTTGGTGCCGGATTGCTCGGTGCCGGGCTGGTCGGTGCCGGTGCGATGCCGGCGGTACCGTCCGGTCCCGGCGTCCCCGGCCGCTCGCCGCCCGGGGTGCGTCCCGCTCGGCGGCGCACCGCCGCGTCCTGCGGGTCGACCACCAGGCTGGTCGGGATGAGCACGATCGCGGTGGTGCCCCCGTATGGCGACTCCCGCAGCCGTACCTTGACGCCGTGCCGCTCGGCGAGCCGGCCGACCACGTACAGGCCCAGCTGCGCGGTGCTCGACAGGTTGAACTCCGGCGGCTCGGCCAGCTGCTCGTTGGCGCTGACCAGGTCGGACTCGGACATGCCCAGGCCGCGGTCCTCGATCTCCACGGCGAAGCCGTTGGCCACCAGCGCGCCGCCGACCTGGACGTTGGTGTACGGCGGGGAGAACGACACCGCGTTCTCGATCAGCTCGGCGAGCAGGTGGATGACGTCGCCGACGGCCCGACCCGCCAGCGCCGCCGACTCGATCGGCAACACGCTGACCCGGGAATACTCCTCCACCTCGGCCACCGCGCCGCGGATCACGTCCACCATCGGCACCGGGTTGCGCCAGCCGCGCCCGGCCACCGATCCGGACAGCACGATCAGGTTCTCCGCGTTGCGTCGCATGCGGGTCGCCAGGTGGTCGATCCGGAAGATCTCGTCGAGCTCCTCGGCGTCGTGGTCCCGGCGCTCCATGGTGTCCAGCAGCTGCAGCTGCCGGTGCACCAGCGCCTGGCTGCGCCGGGCCAGGCTCAGGAACACATCCCGGACGCCGCGGCGCAGCTCGGCCTGCTCGACGGCGACCCGGACCGCGGTCTCCTGTACCGCGTTGAACGCCTGCCCGAGCTGGCCGATCTCGTCGTTGCCGAACTCCAACGGCGGTGCCTCGGCCGCGACGTCGACCTCGTCGCCGTGCTGCAGCCGGGCCACCACCGCGGGCAGGCGCCGTTCGGCCAGCTCGCGGGCGGCGGTGCGCAACCGCTCCAGCTGCCGGACCAGGTCCCGGGCGGTGGTGACGGACACGATGATGGACGCGATGACGGCGAGCAGGCCGAGGCCGCCGGCCAGGAACAGCCGGACGAGCACCCAGATGGCCGCCGGCTCGGCATCGTGCACGGCCTCGTTGGCGCCGTCGATGACCAGGCCGCTCAGCGCCTCGTTGACCGGGTTGATCGCATCCTGCCAGGCGACCGCGGTCACCGGGGGCGTCTGCCCGGCCCGGGCCTCGGTGCGCAGGTGGTTCTCCACGTCGGTGAACCGCGCGTAGTCCGTACCGGTGACCATCCGCTGGTACTTGGCGTGCAGCGCGGTCGGCAGTGCGGCCTCGGCCTGCGCGTACAGGTACTGCTGCAGGCCGACGAGCTGCACGTACTGCTGCAGTTCGACGGGGGTGAACCGGCCGGCCGACAGGGCGCCGGCGACCAGTGTGTCCTCCTGTGACAGCACCTCGCGGGCCTGGTCGAGGGCGACGAGGGTGCTCGCCTCCTTGGCGATGTCCTGGCTGGAAAAGGAGGTCAGCGAGCCATAGACGCGGAACTGTACGTCGATGACGTTGGTGTACACGGTCGCCGCCTGGCTCCGGTCGGTCCGCAGCCCGTCGACCTGGCCACGGATCTGGCCGATGCCGGCGAGGCTCGTGATCGCCTGGCCGATCCGGGCTTCCAGCTCGTCGCTCGCGGCCCAGTGCACGTCCCGACCGTCGGTGGATTCGCGGAACCGCTTGAGCGCCTCGTCCGTGCGGGCTCGCTGCGCCACCAGCGCCTGGTGCTGTGCCTGGTCGTGAGTGGCGAGGTAAACCACGGACAGCCGGCGCTCCTGCTGGAGATCTTCGACCAACGAGGTGTTCGGCTTACCGATCTTCTCGTTCATGGTGTTGACCCAGAGCAGGTTCAGGCCGTCGCGCACTGTCACGAACGCCGCGAACACCCAGAGCGCGGCGAGCGACAGCAGCAGGGCCAGAACCTTGGTGCGCACGTGCAAGCTGCGGGATTTCATCGACGCATCCCCGGCCAGGCTAGAGGGGTTAGTTTCCAGGACCACCCGTCCGCTGTCGGAGGATCACGCGGACAAGACCAACACCGCCACCCGTCGGCGTCCGGGCACCCGGGCACGGTAGCAGCGTCCGGGGCGTCTCTCAAGGCGCGAGGAAGCGACGCGGGGCCGGCGCGCGAACCCCGTGTCCATTGCCGTCAACCGATGAACGGAAGGCGGTTGGATCAGCCCTCGCCGGCCACGGCCGGGTTGCCCGAAGCAAGCGCGAGCGCGGCGAGCACGCCGCCGCGGACCACCGCGGCGGGCAGGTAGAGATCTTTGTCATGCCACAGCGGTGGGTCGGCCCGCTGGCCGTACGTCGCGCGCAGATACCGGTACCCGCGGGCCGCCTGGGCATCGCCGCGACCGGGTGCGGCCACCAGCAACACCTGCAGCGCGTACCCGGTCTCCTCGGCGGTGGCGCCCCACCGGCCCCAGCCGCCGCCACTGTCCTGAGTGGACATTACGAAGTCGATCGCCCGATCCACCGCGGCCGTGCCGGCCCGGCCGCCGTACCGGTGCAGCGCCAGCGCGCAGCAGGCGGTGGCGTAGTACGGGGAGGCGTGCCACTTGTCCGACCAGCTGCCGTCCGGCCGCTGCCGCTGGCTGAGCCAGTCCGCGACGGATCGTACGGCGGCGGTGTAACGTTCGGGCGCCGTCACGCGATGCGTCAGGTGATGTCCAAGGGTCTCCAGCACGTGCGCGTTCGCGGTGGGCGAGGTGGTGCGCTCCCCGGGCCACACGCAAAAATGATCGTCTGCCTGGAAGTTCCACAGGCAGTCGACGTCCGGCCGTCGCCCGAGTTGGGCGAGTGTCAGCAGCACGACGGACGTGGTGTCGGCGTCTGGCGGCAGGCCCGTGCCGCCAGACGCGCCGGCCGGGCCGAGAGCGGCCGACAGCTCGTCGAGCAGCCGGCCGGTGGTGGCGGCGTCCAGTCCGGCCGGATTCAGCCCGGCATGGTGCAGCCCGGACAGCACCCAGGAACGTTCGAACATGGTGATCGGAATGACGCTGGGCACCGGCCCACCGTGTGTGGCCACAACGGTTTCCAGGTAGTTCATGCCGGCCGGGTCGCGCCGTTCGGCTGCCAGCCACGCGGCGGTGGCGGCGGGTGAGGCTCCGACGGTTCCGGTGTGGCCGACCCGTACCCGGCCGGCGCCGCCGAGAATCTCCAGCGAATGCAACAACTTGAGCGGTACGTCGGTGGGGCCGGCAAGCCGCGCCCGCAGCCCGGCGAGCAGCGAGGCGTCGACGCCCGGCGGCAACGGCAGCCGCGCGCGACCACGCCAGGCGGCCAGTCCCGGCGGCGTCGGGTCGGGCAGCCGGTCGAGGTGCTCGTTCAGGGCGGCGGTCAGGGCCGGCACGATCAGCTCGATGGCCGGGGTGTCCGGCAGCGCGTCACCGCCCAAAGTGGACAGTAGTCGGTGGCAGGCATCGAGTCCCTTGTGGACGGATGTGACCAGCCGATCGGTCGGCGTACCGCGTTGCGGCTCGCCGATCAGGATGCCGAGCAGCGCCTCCGTCGCGCTCAGCGTGGGTACCAGCGCGTAGCCGTCCGGGCCGGGCCACGCTCCGTCGGAGCCCTGGGTGCCACACAGGAACTCCACCCGCTCCGGATGCCCGGCCAGCCACGGTGCCAGGGCGACCAGTCGGCCCGTCTCGTACACCGACGGGGAGATCTGCCCCCACGGCGCGGCCAGCAGCCCGGTCAGCAGCTCGCGAGCCTCGGCGGACACGTCGAGCGGCCCGGATGGCTTGTTTCGCAACGCCTCCGAGTCGGCGGCGGACCGGGCGGTCGCGGGTGTATAGATCACGTTAGCCTCCGGGGGTCGGCGCGATTGACGGGTCGGCGAGGGACGGCGGGGAAGGAGTACCGGTGGTACTGCCAGACGTGGTCGAGTCCGCGCCCGCGGCCTCGCAGCTGGGTCGGATCGGTGCGGTCGCCGGCCAGAGCCAGCGCGACCTGCGGGACTGCGCGGCGGCGTACCCGCGGCTGTTTCCGGCCAAGCCGTTCGAGCCGGCGGTGTTCGGCACCATCGCGATGGCGAACGCGTGCTGCGCGCCGTGGCTGGACGCGTCCGGGCTGCGGGTCACGAACCGCGCCGCGCTGTGGGCGTTCGGCGTCGACCGGCTGATCGACCACGTCGCCCGGTCGCGGGCCGAGGTGGACGACGTCGTGCGACGCTGCCGCGAGGTGGCCTCGGGTGGAGCGCCGGCCCCCGACGACGCCCTGGCGGGGCTGCTGGCCGAGCTGCGCGACCGGCTGGTTGCCGCGCCCGCCCACCCGGACCTGCTCGCCATCTGGCGCGGGGAGCTGGACCTGATGCTGACCGCGATGGCACGGGAGTGGGACTGGAAGGACTCCGGCGCCTCCCCGACCCTCGACGAGTACCTCGCCAACGCCGACAACCTCGGCTTCTCCTTCGTCTTCGCGGCGCATTGGGCGACCAACGCGCCGGACGGGCGGCCCGGGCACGTCGAGACGCTGCGCGCGGCGGCCGGCGCCGTCCAGAACGCCATCCGGCTGATCAACGATCTCGGCTCCTACGACCGGGACGTCCGCTGGGGCGACCTCAACGTGTTGATGCTGGGGGTGAGCAGGGACGCGGTGAGCCGGCGGATCGTGGAGTTCGCCGACGAGTGCGACGCGCTGCTGCGTGGCCTTCCCCCCGAGCAGGCCGGCCTGGCCGGGTACCTGTCCCGTCAGGTGCGGTTCAACATGGGCTTCTACCCGGTCTCCGACTACTGGGTCTAGGCCGGGAGCGGACCGGGCCGCCCGGCTTGGCCGCGAACACCAGGTCGATCGGCCGGTTCGGGCGCAGGTTGACGGCGGCGCGCGGTGCCACCGGCCCGGACTCGCCGCGGGCCGGGCGGAACCGGGCCAGCAGCGCGGCCACGATGAGCTGCGCCTCGACCGTGAAGAAGTGGCTGCCCAGGCAGCGGTGCGCGCCACCGCTGAACGGGTAGTACGCGAAGCGGTGCTGTCCCGCTCGGCGGTCCGGCGCGAAGCGCTCCGGATCGAACTCGTCGGGGCGCTCCCACAGCCGCGGTGACCGGTGGGTCAGGTACGGGCTGATGATGATCGGGGCGCCGCCCCGGACGCGTACGCCGTCGATGACGTCGGGCCGCGCGGCGGTGCGCGGGATGATCCAGCCGACCGGGTACAGGCGCAGCAGCTCCTGCAGGACGAGGCCGGTGTAACGCAGGCCGCCGAGGTGTTCCCGCCCCGCGGTCCCGGAGCCGACCACCCCGTCGATCTCCTCGTACAGCCTGGCGGCCACGTCCGGACGCTGGTCCAGCACGATCCACAGCCAGGTCAACGCGACGGCGGTGGTCTCGCTGCCGCCGACGAACATGGCCACCACGTCGTCGCGTACCTGCCGGTCGTCCAGGTGTCCGCCGTTCTCGTCCGTGGCCCGGCACAGCAGCGAGGCGATGTCGCTGTCCCCGGCACCCTGTTCCCGGCACTGGCGCACCAGCGGGAACATGATGTCGTCGACGGTGCGCACCGCGCGGGCGAAGGCCCGGTCGCCGGGCACCGGCACGCCGTCCGGTACGAACGGCAGGAGCATGCGCGGGCCGAGCGAGGTGAACGCGACCGCGATGGCCTGCCCGAGGCGGTCGGCGTCCGGTGCGCTGATCCGGTCGCCGAAGAATGCCCGGATAACCGCGCGGTTGACGATCCTGGTCATGGTCAGGCACGCGTCGACCGGCCTGCCGGTGCGGGCGACGGGGTCCAGTTCGGCCACCGCCTCGGCGATGGTCTCGGACATGAGGTCGATGAGCGTGGCGATGTTGTGGGCCGAGAACATCGGCTGGATGAGCCTGCGGCGGGGCTGCCACTCGGGGCCCCCGCTGGCCAGGCCGTGCCCGATCAGCCGGCGCAGCGGTTTCCACATCATGCCGTCACGCAGGTAGTTGTCCGCGTGGTCGACCAGCACGTGCTGCACGTGCTCCGGCCGCCAGACCAGGTACGGGCGGACCAGCCCGAGGTCGACCCGTACCAGCGATCCGCCGGCGCGCTGGCCGATGTCGGTGAGCGTGCGCAGCGGCGCTCGGAACAGCCCGGGCAGGGTCCGGTACGCCGGGATGGTGGTGGGCCGGTCGGGGCGCTGCCGTTCGGGGTGCTGCCGGTCGACGCTCCTGCGCGGAGTGGACACCATGCCGAGGCCCCCAACGTGGTCGCAACAAGTGATCAACTAGGAGCAATGCGTGGAAGTATTGCATGATCAAACTTGGCTACACAAGATCAAATGGCGCGTTGCCGCTCTTGGTGAACGAGTCAATACGGGCAGTGTCGGCCGCACGAAGTTGATCGGTATCATTCGACCGCGCGATCTTACCGGTTCCCGATCGATTGACATGAATCGACCCATTGATGCGGATAGGGTGTGGTGGTCAGGTTGGCCAGCGGTAGCCGGTTCGCGTCGGGTCCGACCGGCCTGGACGAGTCACTGCAACGGGAACTGGACGGCCTGGTGACCTCGGCCGCGACCAGCGGCGTGCCCTGGCTGGACGCCGAACTCGGGCGGCTGCTGCGCCGCCCGGGCAAGCGGATCCGGCCCGGCCTGGTGCTGGCGTCCGCGCGCTGTGGGCCGATACTCGACCTTTCCACGGCGCTGACCTGTGCCGCGGCCATCGAGCTGCTGCACCGCAGCACCCTGGTACACGACGACCTCATGGACGGCGCGAAGTTCCGGGGCGGCGAGCCCACCCTGCACCACACCAGCGGGGTGGCCGGCGCGCTGCTCGGCGGGGACTACCTGTTCGGGGTCGGCGGCCGGCTGATCGTCCAGGTCGGCCAGGAGGCCGCCGCGGTATGGCACGAGGCGTACCTGGACCTGTGCGACGGCCAGGCCCGCGAGACGGCCAACCGGTACCTGACCATCACCGACGAGGAGTACCTGCGGGTGATCCGCGGCAAGACCGGCTCGCTGATCCGGGCCGCGTGCGAACTCGGCGCGCTGTGCTCCGGGCTACCGGTGGCCGGGGTGCGGGCGCTGGCCCGGTTCGGGGACTGTTTCGGCATCGTGTTCCAGCTGGTCGACGACCTACTGGACGTGGTCTCCACGCCGGCACTGTGTGGCAAGCCGGTGCGGCACGACGCGGCACAGGGCGTGTACACGCCGCCGCTGCTGCTGGCCGCGCGGCGGGACGGCGTGGCGCTCGGGCCGGACCTGCCGCCCGAGCGGATCGCCGCGCTCTACCGGACCGCCCTGGAGCACGGGGTGACCCCCACCGTCGCCGCCGCGTACGACTGGGCGGACCGGGCCCGCGTGGCGCTGTCCGCGCTGCCGGCCTCGCCCGCCCGGGAGGGCCTCGCCGAACTGCCCGAGCAGCACGTGACCGAGGCACTGGCCACCCGCGTGGCGCCCGAGCACCGGCACCTGGTCGCGACGCTGATCCGTCGCGGCGAACCGGTCGCGCTGGCCTAGCCCTGTCCGGCCGGCTTGCCGGTCAGGCGGTAGTGCAGCACGAGGAAGGGCAGCCCGAAGACCCAGAATTCGTGCTCCGCCCGTAGCTGGCCGTCCCGGACGTAGACGTCCAACTGCTCGGCGAAGCCGTGCACGGCCAGCGTGGTCAGCGCCCGCGTGTTCCGGTCGACGTGGGTCAGGTAGTGGCCGGCGTGGCTGGTCTCGCCCCGGCTGCGCAGGGTCAGTCCGCCGTCCTCACGCGAGCACGGCTCCAGCGTGGCGGTGAAGCTCGCCTCGGGGACCGGGAAGCCGACGCTGACGTACCCCCGGCCGTCGAACCGGTATGTGGTGTAGATGCCGACGTAGATGGGCTCGTCGGTGTCGGCGAAGGAGCGGATCCAGCCGCGTACGGTGATCACGCCATCCACGCCGCTGATGGTGTCGATCCGGCTGTGTACGCCGCGCAGCGTCTCCCGCTGGTTCATCGGCAGGTTGGCCTGCCCGAGGGGGCGCGCCAACAGGGTGCGGTACAGCAGGTATCCCGGTCGCACCCAGAGCCGCCAGCTCGGCACGATGTCGAGCGCGAACCGGGTCGTGTGCTCGTAGAACTCCCGCACCAGCGGGTGGACTCCGGACGGGTCGAAGCCCGGCCCGGCCAGCTCGTCGAGCGAGGCCACGATGCCGACGCCGGGCGCCTGTGCCGTGTACCGGCCACCGAGCACCTCGGCCAGATCCCGGACGTACCCGGTGCCCACGTACCTGGTGCGCGCCGGCACCGGTACCACGAACGGCAGGTCGGACGCTGGTACCCGCTCGGCGAGCAGGCTCACCTGCGCGTCCCGGAACAGCGCGGCCGACAGCACCCGGAACAGCACCACCGTGGCCGCCGCCATCACCGAGGCCGGTACGGTCCAGCCGGTGGCGAGCGCGATCCCGCCCAGGGCCGCGCCGAGCACGGGGCCCATGATCACCTTCTGCGGCCGCAGCCCGAGCAGCCCGGTGACCAGGCCGGCCGCGATCCCGACCAGCAGCGGCCCGGCGCCGGTCAGCCACCCGACCAGCCAGCCGAGCGAGGCCGCCAGCGCGCCGCTCATCACGATGCGCGCCCACAGCGCCGGGATCTCGGCGGTGCGCTGCCGGGCCCGGGCCACCGCGTCCACGGCGGCCACGACGACGGCGCCGGCCGGAGCGCCCACGGCGACCGCCGACCCGCCCCAGTGCGCGGTCAGCGCGGCGCCCGCGAGAGCACCGATCACGCCGGTGAAGATGGCCGACTGCACTGGCCCGGGGCGCCCCGAACGCTCCCCGCCCGGGCCCCCCGCCGAGTCCTGGCCGGCGGCCGTCGGCCGTTCGGGGCCTGGGGTGGGGCCGTCGGCCGGGGTCGAACCATTCAGCGTCACGCCCGGAATCTACCTACCGGAACAAAGCCGGCGGCGGGCGCTCGCGCGCCAGCCGCCGGCGTTGCCCAGGTAGGTGACCGTCAGTGTGTAGTTTCCGGCGGTCAGCGCGCTGCCCGGCACGGTGATCACGCCCAGCGGCAGGATCGGCAGCAGGTTGGCGTGCGTGGAGTAGGCCACGCGGCCGCTGCCGTCGGTGACCGTGACCATGACCGTACCGGTCACCAGCGACGGGGCGATCCGGGTCGGAGTGACCGCGACCAGCACCGCCACCGGCAGCCCGGCCCGGGTACGGGTCGGCGCCACCAGCGCGTTGGTGACCGTCGCTGTGCCCGCCACCGTCTCGCGCAGGGTGCCGCCGCTGGGTGCGAAGTCGGCGCTGCCCGAGTAGCTGGCGCCGGCCGTGTAGGCCGACCCCGAGGCGTGCAGGGCCCCGGCCGGCAGGGTGCAGGTGGCGATGCCGGCGGCGGACACCGGGGCGGTGTTCGAGGAGGCGCAGTCCACGGTCGAGCCGTCGGCGCCGGTGACCGAGAAGGTCACCGTGCCGGTCGGCGTTCCGGTGCCGGCCGCACCGCGCACCGTGGCGGTGAGCGTCACCGCCTTGCCGGGCGTCGCCGGGTTCGCGCTCGCCGCCACCGACACGGTGGTCGCCTGGGCGGCCGGCGGGGCGTAACTGAACACCACGCCGAGGTCCTTCTGCAGGTCGGTGACGATGCCGGCCTTGGAGGTCAGGCCGTCACCGTAGAAGACCACGTCGCCGTCGTCCTGGATGAGCTGGACCGGGGCGCCCGCGACCAGCGGGTCCGGCACGCTGACGATGGTCTCCCAGGCGCCGAGGTTGTCGGCCGAGGGCAGCTGCGGCAGCGCGGTCCCGGTCTTGCGCGGTGCGTGCGCCGGGTTGCCGTCCCAGGTGTACAGGGCGAAGCCGGCGTTGGTGTCGTCCGCGGTGCCGGCGATGATCAGGTACTGGCCGTCGGCGTTGCGCCGGATGTCCCGGATGCCCAGCCCGCCCAGGTCGAAGAAGATGGGCGCGCCGAACGTGGCGTGCACCGACCCCGGGTTGCCGGCGGTCGGCAGCGCGGCGAAGTTCGTCACCGGTACCAGCATGGCCAGATGCCGGTCGGTGGTGGGCTCCAGCGGAGCCCGGAACGCGAGGTACGCGGTCGAGCCGTCGGTCGCGAACTCCAGCCCCTCGACGTTGAGCGCGTCGGCCTCGTGCCCGTCCACCCCGGCGGCCGACGAGGCGGCCAGGCCGAGGTAGTTGGCGCCCAGGCCGTGGCCGTTGTTCTGGTCCCAGGCGACCAGGTCGGACAGCAGGCCGGTGTAGCTGCCGACGTAGCTCAGCGTGGTGTCCGCCCCGGTACCGGAGATCCGGGTGGCGAACAGCGTGCTGCGGGCCGGTGCGGTGGCCCCACTGGAGCTGGTGGACAGCGACCCCTCCCAGTAGAGGGTGTCCCCGGAGCGCGCCACCGATTCGATGTCCACCTCGGTGCCGCCCAGCGGCAGCTGGTCGCTGAAGTCGAAGGTCTTCACCGGGGCGCCCGAGTGGCCCAGGTCGTACAGCCGCAGCACGCTGTTCTCGTCGTCGGCCACGATGGCGTACCCGCCGCCCACGTCCACCGCCGTCGAGGCGTTGCCCGCGCCGGAGTAGTACCGCGGGTCCTGCCCGCCGGCCGCGGTGACCGCGGCCGTGAGGTCGGCGGAGACGCCGTACCGGATCTGGGTGCTGGCCGAGGTGCCGTCCGGCGCCTTGACGGTCAGCGTGATCGTCGAGTCGCCCACGGCGCCGGGCGTCACCGTCAGCGTGCGGTCGGCGCCGGTACCGGTGACCGAGATCCCGGAGGTCGGTGCCACCGTGGTGTCCGACGAGGTGGCGGCGACGGTCAGCAGGTCGGCGGCGGCGTTGGCGTCGCCGACCGTGATCGGCAGGGTGGGGTTGGTCGGGTCGCCGAGCGCGGCCGGCAGCGCGGCGCGGGGCGTGGTGATGGTCGGCTTGGTCGTCGGCGGCTTGACCACGCCGCCGCCGGACCCGATCACCGTGCCGGGCGTGAAGGCGACGCCCCGGGCGGCCTCGTTCGCCGGCAACGTGGCGATCGTGGTCGCGGTGCCGTCCAGCGTGCCGCCGATCCCGCTGTCGTCAGTGATCTTGTACAGCGTGCCGGTGGTGCCGTCCCCGCTGCTGGTCGCGTAGATCGTGACGGTGCCGTTGTCGTCGTTGGCGGTCAGCCCGGCGGCGCCGGTCACCGGCACCGAACCCTCCGCCACCCAGGAGCCGTCCACCAGGCCGTACTTGACCACGGCGCCGGCGGTGAGGTCGGCCTCGTACAGGGTGTCCGGGGTGCCGTCGCCGGCCGTGCCCGTCGGGCCGGCCAGGGTGAGCAGCGAGTACGAGTACGGGTCGCCGGGCGGGGTCGCGAACGGAAGGTTGGTCACCGCCTGCCCGGCGGTGGTGGGCAGGCCGCTGCCGACCGTACCGATGGTCAGCCCGGCCTTGGTCGGGTCGGCCGAGGCGTAGAGCTGGCCGTCCACCACCGACACCTGCCGGACGTTCTTGAACGTGCCGCTGTCCAGCTGCGTCGAGGTCGAGGCGCCCAGCGTGGCGTACCGGGGTCCGCCGGCCGCCCCGCCGACCCACAGGTCGGTGCCGTTGCTGCTGGTCGCCGAGCGCGGGTTGTTGGCGGTGGAGAAGTCGGTCAGCGCGGTGGTGGTGTCCACGGCACCGGAGGCGTCCACCCGGGCGACGGTGCGCGGCGTGCTCGCCGAGTCGGTGTCGGCGATCTTCTTGGTACCCACCGCCGCGTCGTACCCCGGCGCGATCAGGTACCGGCCGTCGGCCGACAGCGTGAGCAGCCCCTCGGACGTGGCCGAACCGCTGGCCACCAGCGGGTTGTTGGCGCCGCTGGCCGCCGTCGGCAGCGGCACCGACGTCACCAGCGTGCCGTCCGGCGAGTACTCGTCGAGGAACACCGGTGCGGCGGCGCTGGACAGCGCCGTGCTGCCGTCACCTACCCGGTACACCACCAGATCGCCCGGGGTGAACCCGTCCGCCGCCGCGGCCGGCCCGCTTCCGGTCGCCACCAGCGCGGCGGTGCCAAGCAGCACGCTCGCGCCTATCGCTATTCCGCGTCCGCGGATACCTAATGGATTCGAGCTCAATGCCATAGCACGCCCGCTCTCTGAAGCTGCTGGATTCGCGCCGCGGCAAACGATGGCGATCGCGGCGCACGGCCGAAACGTAGGAGCGGTACCTGAATCGGAACCACCGCGCAGTCGTCCGAAAAATGAACGGGTCGCAACGCGGCGCTGGACCGGCCCTGTGAGATTGACTGGGGGATCAGCGGGTAGCGGGCATGTCATGACATCGGACGTTGGCGCCCAGGCCGACAAGGCGTACGGGCTGTACCTCGGCGGCCTGCGCGACGGGCAGTGGCAGGGATTCCATGAAGTTCTGGCCGACGAGGTGGACCTGGTCTGGCCGTACCCGCCGAGTGCCGGGCACTACACGGGCGCTGACGGGCGGCAGAAGCTGATGGTCTTCCTCGACCAGTTCGGCGACGAGGGCAACCGGATCGTCGAATCGGAGGTGCTCCTCCGGGTCATCGACGGCGACCGGGTCATCTTCGAGGATCACGGCAAGGGCACCCTTTTCCGCCGGCCGTACGAGGGGCGGCACTGCATCATCTTCGTGATGTCCGACGGGCGGGTGGCGGGATTCCACGAGTACACGGCGCGCGTCGCGTAGCGCGGAGATCCCTACCGCCGGGCCGCGCCGGTACCCTTGTCCGATGCCGATCCGGCCGGTGCGCGTGGGCGAGTTGGACGTCCTGCGGGACATCGAGCGGGCCGCCGGGCTGTGCTTCCGGGACGTCGGCATGCCGGAGATCGCCGATGACGAGCCGTTTCCGGTCGAGGTGCTGGCCGAATACCAGGCGGACGGTCGGGCCTGGGCGGCCTCGGACGGGGCGGACGCGCCGATCGCGTACCTGATCTGGGACCCGGTCGACGGCAACGTCCACATCGAGCAGGTGTCGGTGCACCCGGACCACGCCGGCCGGAGGATCGGCCGGTCGCTGCTGGAGCAGGTGGCCCGGCTGGCCGCGGCGGACGGGGTGCCCGCGCTGACCCTGACCACCTTCGTGAAGGTGCCCTGGAACGCGCCGTACTACCTGCGGTGCGGCTTCCGGTGCCTCGACGAGTCGGACCTCACGCCGGGCCTGCGGGCGATCCGCCGCCGGGAGGCCGAGCACGGCCTGGACCGCTGGCCACGCACGGCCATGCGCCGGGACCTGTAGGCGGAGCCGGCCATTCGCGAGTTAATGCCCGAATGGGACATTTCAGCATAGGTGGTATTGATCTCCCAGCGCGCCAGCCGAGCGCCACGGGCCGGAAACCGGCCCTGACCAGCAACGGGAGTAAAAGAGCGGCCGACGGGAATCGAACCCGCACCGTCAGTTTGGAAGACTGAAGCTCTGCCATTGAGCTACGGCCGCGACGCCCCGATCGTCCGGGGCGTCCCTAGCGTACAAGTAGACCGGCGTCTCCGCCGAACCAGTTCCGGCGGGTCTGGGGGCGGGTGCGATGAACCCGACAAGCGGACACCCCGCCCGACCCCTTACACTTCACCCACGCTACGGGGTGTGGCGCAGTTTGGTAGCGCACTCGCTTTGGGAGCGAGGGGCCGTGGGTTCAAATCCCGCCACCCCGACTCGTGGCCGGGGCCGGGGCGTGTGCGGCGCCCGGCTGGGCACCGCGCGTGTCGCCTCGCCTACACTCGACCGAGCCCCAATTTCTGCAGATCACAAGGAGTACGCCGTGAAGAGCACCGTCGAGACTCTGAGCCCAACCAGGGTGAAGCTTGCCATCGAGGTGCCGTTCGCCGAGCTCGAGCCGAGCCTGAAGAAGGCGTACCGGGAGATCGCCTCCCAGGTCAACGTCCCCGGCTTCCGGCGGGGCAAGGTGCCGGCGTCCGTCATCGACCAGCGGGTCGGGCGTGGCACCGTGCTCAACGAGGCCGTCCAGGACGCCATCCCGACCCAGATCGTCGCCGCCGTGCAGGAGCACGAGGTCAAGAGCCTCGGCCGTCCCGAGGTCGAGATCACCGATTTCTCCGACGGGCAGCCGCTGTGCTTCACCGCCGAGCTCGACGTGCGCCCCGAGATCAACTTGCCGGACCTCGAGGGCATCGCGGTGACCGTCGACGAGATCCAGATCGGCGACAACGAGATCGACGACCAGGTCAGCGCGCTGCGTGAGCGGTTCGCGACGCTGAAGACCGTGGAGCGGGCCGCCCAGGTCGGCGACTACGTCCAGATCGATCTCGCGGCGACCGCGGACGGCCAGGAGGTGCCGGGCGGGTCGGCCACCAACATCTCCCACGAGGTGGGCAGCAACCAACTGCTGCCGGGCCTCGACGAGGTGCTCGGCGGCCTGTCGGCCAACGAGTCGGCCTCCTTCACGACCCAGCTGGTCGGTGGCGAGTTCGCCGGCAAGGACGCCGACGTGGCGGTGACCGTGCGGACCGTCAAGGAGAAGGAGCTCCCGCCGCTGGACGACGACTTCGCCCAGCTGGCCAGCGAGTTCGACACGCTGGACGAGCTGCGGGAGGACCTGCGGACCCGGCTGACTCGGGCCAAGCGCGTCGAGCAGCTCTACTCGGCCCGCGACAAGGCCCTGGAGGAGCTGGTCAAGGCGGCGGAGGTGCCGGCGCCGGACGGCATCGTGCGCGACGAGGTCGAGCAGCGCAAGCAGGCCATGGCCGACGAGCTGGAGCGCATGGGCGCCTCGATGGACGAGTATTTCGCCGCCGAGGGCAAGTCCGCCGAGGACGTGGACAAGGAGCTCACCGAGTCGGCCACCGAGGGCGTCAAGATCCAGCTGCTGCTGGACACGCTGGCCGACCGGGATGAGATCGAGGTCACGGACGACGAGTTCGGCCACGAGATCGTGCACCGCGCCCAGCGCGTGGGTGTCGCTCCCCAGCAGTACTACGACCAGCTCGTCCGGTCCGGGATGGCCGCCGCTGTCTATGGCGACGTTCGCCGGGGTAAGGCGTTGGCACAGGTACTGGAGCACATCAAGATCAGCGACAGCGCCGGGAACGAGATCAGCCTGGACGACCTGCGCGGCGAGGTGGCGGCGGCGGAGCACAACCACGAGGGCCACGATCACGAGGGCCACGACCACGAGGGCCACGAGCACTGAGAGCGGGCGGCGCGTCCGCCGGACGTGCGCTTTGAGCGAACAGTAGCCGTGGAAGGGAGTTCCCGTCCGAACCACCGGTTAGTGTCGGGCGTACGGAGGGATTTCACCGGCCCTGTGGCCGGTGCGGATCCGGAGCTCCGATTCGGATTCTTTGGACGCGAAGGGCTGCCATGACCGACCTGATCATTCCCACGGCGCGCAGCGCCGACCAACTTGGCGGCAACCTCGACGACGCGGTGTTCAACCGGCTGCTGCGCGAGCGCATCATCTTCCTCGGCAGCGAGGTGACCGACCAGGTCGCCAACCGGATCTGCGCCCAGTTGCTGCTGCTCGCGGCCGAGGACGAATCCCGCGACATCTGGCTCTACATCAACTCGCCCGGCGGATCGGTCTACAGCGGCTTCGCCATCTACGACGTCATGCAGTACGTGTCCAACGACGTGGCGACCGTCGCGATGGGGATGGCCGCCTCCATGGGCCAGCTCCTGCTGTGCGCCGGCGCTCAGGGCAAGCGGTACGCGCTGCCGCACGCGCGGATCATGATGCACCAGCCGTCCGGCGGCATCGGCGGTACGGCGGCGGACATCGCGATCCAGGCGGAGCAGATGCTCTACACCAAGCGGATGTTCCAGGAGCGGGTCGCCTTCCACACCGGCCAGGCCCAGGAGCAGATCGAGACGGACTCCGATCGCGACCGCTGGTTCACCGCCGAAGAGGCGAAGGACTACGGCTTCATCGACCGAGTCATCACCGTAGCGGGCCAGGTTCCGTCCGGCGCTGGCACCCTGCAGTAAGAGGAGGACAATCCAATCGTGGACGTCTACAACCGCTATGTCCTCCCGTCGTTCGTCGAGCGCACGTCGTACGGGATCAAGGAATCCAACCCGTACAACAAGATGTTCGAGGAGCGGATCATCTTCCTCGGCGTGCAGATCGACGACGCGTCGGCCAACGATGTGATGGCCCAGCTGTTGACGCTGGAGTCGGCCGATCCGGACCGGGACATCGTGATGTACATCAACTCGCCGGGTGGCTCGTTCACCGCGATGACCGCGATCTACGACACCATGCAGTTCGTCCGGCCCGACATCCAGACCGTGTGCCTGGGCCAGGCGGCCAGCGCCGCCGCGGTGCTCCTCGCCGCCGGCACGGCCGGCAAGCGGATGGCGCTGCCGAACTCCCGGATCATCATCCACCAGCCGGCCACCGAGGGAGGGTTCGCCCAGGGCTCGGACATCGAGATCCAGGCCCGGGAGATCCTCCGGATGCGCACTCAGCTGGAGGAGATGCTTTCCCGGCACTCCGACCAGCCGGTCGAGAAGGTGCGCCGGGACATCGATCGCGACAAGTTCCTGACCGCGGTCGAGGCCCAGGAGTATGGTTTGGTCGACCAGGTGCTCAAGAGCCGCAAGAAGGCGCTCGTCACCAGCAAGTGAAACGGCGACCATCGCCGAAGTGTTACCACGACACCCGGTCCGGGGTCGACAACTTCGCCTCCGGACCGGGTAACGTCGAGTCTGTAAGTCGGTCCAGAACCCCGGACCTGGGCGTCGGATGACCCAGAGACCGGCCGCCACACGGCGTGCCGACCGCTGCCCAGCGCCTTGGGATATTGGGGCCCATCACAGCAGGGGAGAACGTAGGTGGCACGGATCGGCGACGGCGGCGACCTACTGAAGTGTTCCTTCTGCGGGAAGTCGCAGAAGCAGGTCAAGAAGCTCATCGCGGGCCCAGGGGTCTACATTTGCGATGAGTGCATCGATCTCTGTAATGAGATCATCGAGGAAGAGCTCGCGGAGTCCCCGGACGTCAAGTGGGACGAGCTGCCAAAGCCGATCGAGATCTGTGAGTTCCTCGACCAGTACGTGGTCGGCCAGGACCAGGCCAAGAAGGCCCTCGCGGTAGCGGTCTACAACCACTACAAGCGGATCCAGGCCGAATCGGGCGGCGGCCCCGGCGATTCCGGCGTCGAGCTGGCCAAGTCCAACATCCTGCTGATCGGGCCCACCGGTTGCGGCAAGACCCACCTGGCGCAGACCCTCGCCCGGATGCTCAACGTGCCGTTCGCGATCGCGGACGCGACCGCGCTGACGGAGGCCGGCTACGTCGGCGAGGACGTCGAGAACATCCTGCTGAAGCTGATCCAGGCGGCCGACTACGACATCAAGCGCGCCGAGACCGGGATCATCTACATCGACGAGGTCGACAAGATCGCGCGTAAGTCGGAGAACCCGTCGATCACCCGGGACGTCTCCGGCGAGGGAGTCCAGCAGGCGCTCTTGAAGATCCTCGAGGGCACCGTCGCCAACGTTCCTCCCCAGGGCGGGCGCAAGCACCCCCACCAGGAGTTCATCCAGATCGACACCACCAACGTGCTGTTCATCTGCGGCGGCGCGTTCGCCGGACTGGACCGGATCATCGAGTCCCGGGTGGGCAAGGGCGGCCTCGGCTTCGGCGCCAACCTCCGCTCGATCACCGAGCGCTCGCTGGACGACGTCTTCGCCCAGGTGATGCCCGAGGACATGCTCAAGTTCGGGCTGATCCCGGAGTTCATCGGGCGGCTCCCGGTGATCACGAATGTGCGCAGCCTCGACCGCGACGCGCTGGTGCGGATCCTGACCGAGCCGCGCAACGCCCTGGTCAAGCAGTACCAGCGCCTGTTCGAGCTGGACGGGGTCGAGCTGGAGTTCGAGCCCGACGCGCTGGACGCCATCGCCGACCAGGCCAACCTGCGCGGCACCGGCGCCCGCGGGCTCCGAGCGATCATGGAAGAGGTTCTTCTCTCCGTGATGTACGAGGTGCCCAGCAACCCGAACGCGGCCCGGGTCCTGATCACCCGCGAGGTCGTCCTGGAGAACGTGAACCCGACGATCGTGCCGCGCGAGTTCGTGGGCCGGCGGCGGGCGCGTGACCGCGAGGAGAAGTCGGCCTGACCCTCAGCCGCGGCGGTCGAAGCCGCCCTGTGGCATGAGCACGATCATGAGTAGGCGGACCGGAGCGTCGCCGTCGTTGCGATAGGCGTGCGCCCGGTCGGCCAGGAAGTCGATGGTCTCGCCCCGCCGTACCCGGTGATCCACCCCGCGGACGGTGATGAGCAGTTCACCGTCGAGGACGTGTAGAAGCTCCCGGGTCGAGGGCGCGTGGTCGGGCGAGAGGTGCTCGTCGCCGGGGCGCAGCTGCCACTCCCACAGCTCCATGAAGGTGGGGTCGCCCCGGCCGGCGAGTAGCCGCGCGAAGCCACCCCGCTCGCCGCGCCAGAGCAGCGGAGCCGAGGCTGCGTCGGTCACCCGTACCGGCTCCGGCTGATCCGGCTCGAGCAGCCGGGCGACCGAGACCCCGAACGCGTCAGCGACCCGGCAGAGGGTGCCGATGCTGGGATTGGTCTTGCCGCCCTCGATCTGAACGACCATGCCCTTGCTGACTCCGGAGCGGCCCGACAACTCGTCCAGGGACCAGCCATGGGCGTGCCGCAGCGCGCGCACGTGCCGGGCGACCGCCGCGGTAACCGCGTCCACCCCGTTGGCGCTCCGCGCCGGCTCGCCCTGAACCAGACCCTTTGTGTCGGTCAACACACTGTCCTCCGCAGTCAATATCATGTTACAAACTCGTCGTGCTGCCTATCCTGCTCGCGGGCGCGTCGGCAGCCGTTTGGGGTACGAGCGACTTCTGCGGCGGCAAGGCGACCCAGCGCGGCAATGCCCTGACCGTCACCGTCCTGTCCCAGCTCTGGGGCCTGCCGCTGCTCGCTCTCGCGCTGGTGGTGATCGGGGGCGGCTCGCCGAGCGTGGGGGCGTTCGGCTGGGGACTGCTCGCCGGGTTGGCGGGATTCATCGGCATCCTGCTGCTCTACGGGGGGCTGGCCCAGGGCGCGATGGCCATCTTCGCCCCCGTCACCGCGGTGGGGTCGGCGCTGGTACCGCTGATCGCCGGACTGATCCTCGAACGTACGCCGTCCGTGCTCCAGTTGCTCGGGGCGGGCTGCGCCATCGTCGCCATCGGGATGGTGAGCCTGACCGGGGGCGGGCGGACCAAGGTGACGCCCCGGCTCGTGGCGCTCGCGTTGACGTCCGGCGCGATGTTCGGCATCTTCTTCACCCTGCTCGGCCGGACCGGTGGCACCTCCGCCGGGCTGTGGCCGCTGCTCGCGGTGCGGTTCGCGTCGGTCGGGGCGGGCCTGCTGGTCTCCGCCCGCACCCGCACGAGTCTGCGCCTGACCCGTCAGTCGCTGCGCTGGGCCACCGTCGCCGGGCCGCTGGACATCCTGGCCAACGTGCTCTACGTGCAGGCCGCGGATCGTGACCTGCTGTCCGTGGTGGCCCCGGTCGCCGCGCTGTACCCGGTCAGCACGGTGCTGCTCGCGCTGGCGGTGGACCGGGAGCGGGTGCGGGTCGTCCAGTTCGTCGGTCTCGGCCTCGCCGCCGTCGCTCTCGTGCTCGTCGCGACCTGAGACCCGGCCGGGCCAGAGCCGTCCCGGCTTGGCCGGCTGCGCCGTCCCGGGCTTGATCGCGCGGCGGTCGACGGCGACTCACGGGCGACTTAGGCTGGGCGGCATGCGGGTCGCAGTCTGCCAGCTCAACTCCCGGGACGACCGGTCGGCCAATCTTGCCGTCGCCCGATCCCTGCTCGAGCGGGCCGCCGCCGCTGGCGCGGACCTCGCCGTGCTCCCCGAGTTCACCGACTACCTCGGCCGCGCCGCGGAACTGCCCAAGCCCGAGCCGATCGACGGCGAGTACGGCCAGTTCTTCGCCGACGCCGCGCGGGAGCTGTCGATGTGGGTGCACGCCGGCTCCTTTCACGAGGCCGGGCCGGATCCCGCTCACACGTACAACACCTCGCTCGTCTTTGACCCGAACGGCGACCTGGCCGCCGTGTACCGGAAGATCCACCTGTACGACGTCGAGATCCCGGGGCGAGTGTCCTATCTGGAGTCCGCGTCGGTCGCGCCAGGCTCCACTCCGGTCTCGCTGCGGGTGAAGGACCGGACGGTCGGCCTGTCCATCTGCTACGACCTGCGCTTCCCCGAGTTGTACCGGCATCTCGCCGTCGTCGACGGCGCGTCGATCCTGGTGGTACCGGCGGCCTTCATGCTGCACACCGGCCGGGACCACTGGGAGGTGCTGCTGCGCGCCCGCGCCATCGAGAACCAGTGCTTCGTGGTGGCAGCCGGCCAGATCGGCGATCACGAACCCGGGCGCACCTGCTTCGGCCGGAGCATGGTCATCGACCCCTGGGGCACGGTTCTGGCGCAGGCCCCCGATCAGGTTGGAGTGACCGTCGCCGACCTCGATTTCGATCGGCTCGACGCCATCCGGGCGGAGCTGCCCAGCCTGGCCAACCGGCGGCTCCCGCTCGGCTGAGCCGGCGCGCTCCGCGCGGTGCAGATGGCGTCCGCGCCGGCGCGCTCCGCGCGGAACCCATGGCTTCCGCGCCGGCGCGGGATTCGCGCCGTGTCCGACGGCTTCCCGCGTGGCCGCGCCGCGACTGTCCGTGTGTGAACACCGCGTGGACGGCGCTGGCACGGCCGATGATGATCAGCCGTGGCCCGGACCCGTACCGGTCGAATCCGGGGCCGCCTCGTGGCTCTCACGGGGCTCGGCGCCGCACTCGGCAGTGACGCCGGGCCCCGCGATCGAGGCGAGGCTCAGTGACCGGCGAACATGACGCCGACCGCCGCGATGGCCAGTGCGGTGCCGCCGATGACGATGAGTGCGCGGGACATCCGGGTTGGGCCCCGACGCAGTAACGGCACGATCGACAGCAGCACGGCGGCCAGGACGCAGCCCCCGATCACCAACTGCCACATGGGGAACAGCAGGCCAGACGAGCCGTCCTGGGACATGTCAGCCATTGAACCCCGTCGCCGCCATAGTTCGCGCGGTCGACCGTGTGACGTGAGTCAACGTCCGCCGATTTGACGCGGCACGTCCATGACCCGTAACTTTCTCTCTGCCTGCGGGACACCGGACAAAACGGCCGGTCCGCCAGGCGGTTGACCAGGGCTTTTAAGTCTCGGTCAACGGAGTGAACGGAGCTTTGATCGCCGGAAACGGGATTTGAACTCCGGACACTGAGAAGGTAAAGTAGCTAGGCCGGCGAGGAGCCGGGCGGGCAAGGAGCGCGAGAGCGGTCCGAGCCGGCCGGTCTCGGCGGACCTCCTGCAAGACCCCAGCCGGAGACGGCGGAGTCACTGTGGGTGGGAACTGGTCAGACTTGAACGGTCCGGCACAAAGTGCTTGACCATTCGGATCCGGTCGGGTAAGGTAGTGAAGTTGCCCCGCTACAGGGCCTCTTAGGGGGCCGGGTACGGTGTGTGTTTGTTTTTTGAGAACTCAACAGGGTGCTTGTAAAAGCCAGTGCCAAATATTGGTAATTTCCCCCGTCAGGGGATTTGGCAACTTTTGTTGCCAGGACAATTGTGTCCGACAAAGGTTT